>NZ_WKZG01000004.1:0-173940 GCF_009679665.1 Faecalibacterium sp. BIOML-A4
TTGTTTTTAGTGTTTTTCCAAACACTTAAAAGGTTCCTTACAAGTTTTTCGATATTGTTCAATTTTCAAGGTCCTGTGCGCCTCAGCCTTGCGGCTGACGACCTGTTTATTTTACCACCGAAGTGGTTTTTTGTCAAGCCTTATTTTTCAGAAGCTTTTGAACTTTCTGAACTTGGACCTCCAAGAAGTTTCTCAGAACAAACCGGAACTTTTCAGCGTCTATTGGTTCTTTTCAAGGGCTTCCTGCTGAGACTTCGGAAGTCATTCTTTTGCCTCAGCGCTTGGCGCTCAAGTATAATACCATACCCCCGCCTCCTTGTCAACACTTTTTGACAACTTTTTTCATCTTTTTTCTTGCGCTGCTGAAAAACGTTCATTTTCTTGTATTCAACGTTCTCTTTTTACGCAAAAAACCGCCTGCACATTCCTGCACAGACGGCCTTATATTACTTCTATAATAGAGTTAGCGGATCTCGATGCCCAGCTTGAACTTCAGGTTGCCGAGGATCTTCTTGACCACGCGCTCCACTTCCTCAGTGGAAACTTCCTTTTTCGGATCGGACAGAGACAGGGTGAACGCCATGCTCTTCTTACCCTCGCCCAGATTTGCGCCGTGGTAGATATCGAACAGCTTGATCTCACCCACCAGAGGGCTGGCCTTCTTGATGGTCTCCTCGATCTCGCCGCAGGTGGTCTTTTCGTCGCAGACCAATGCCAGATCACGCTTGACAGCAGCGTAGGGACTGAGCGGCTGATAGCGCAGCTCACCGTCCACGCAGGACATCAGAGCCTCGTAGTCCAGCTCACCCAGATAGATATTCTGGTTGTCCTTCTGATCCTTTGCAATTTCCAGCTCGCCGTTGATCTCGTTGGACAGCTTGCCGAACACGCCCAGACGCTTGTCACCACAGTAAACAGCGGCGCTGATGCCGGGGTGCAGCCACGGGGTTGTCTCACGCTTATAATCAAAGCTCAGGCCAAAGCCGGCTGCCAGTGCTTCCAGTGCACCCTTGACCGTGAAGAAATCTTCTTCGGGGCCGAATGCACCGATGCACAGGGTCTGGCGCTCGTGCGGATGCTCATTGATGGGCAGTTCCTTGGCAAGATACACCGGTGCCATCTCGAACAGACGGCCTTCCGTGTTGCCCTTCTTGAGATTGTCCACAATGACGTTCAGCATGGAGGGAGCCAGCAGGGTACGCATGATGGACAGATTCTCACTGATGGGGTTCAGGATGCGGATGGCCTTGCGGGCTTCATCATCCGCCGGGATGTGCAGCATATCCAGTTCTGCGTTGGAGTAGAAGGCCAGCGTGGAGGCCTCATAGAAGCCCTGTGCGGCCAGCAGACGCTTGGTCTTGAGCTGCTGCTTCTGGTCGTAGTTCAGACCGCCATTTGTAACGGAGGCAGTGTTCAGGAAGGTGGGCACAATGTGGTCGTAGCCGTACTCACGGATGACCTCCTCGGCCAGATCCGGGAAGCCCTCCACGTCCTCGCGGTACAGGGGTGCGGACACGTCCCAGCTGCCATCGGCCTGTACATCCACCGTGAACTCCAGACGCTGCAGAATGTCGATCATGGTCTGATCCGGCACGGTGATACCCAGCACGCCGCAGATCTTAGCCGGAGTGGTAACGATATGCTTGCGCTCCATCGGGCGGCCATCGGTCAGGTCATATTCCAGTGTGGTGATGTCGCCGCAGTCCAGCTCCTGGATCAGGTGCAGGGCACGGGCAAGGCCCAGTTCAGGAGAGTGACGGTCCACACCCTTCTCGTAGCGGGCAGAAGAGTCGCTGTTCTGGCCCAGAGCGCGGCTGGTCTTACGCACGCAGTCGCGGGCGAAGGTGGCACACTCAAACAGCAGGCTGGTGGTGTTCTCATCCATGCCGGAGTTTGCGCCGCCCATGATGCCGGCAAGTGCCACCGGCTTTTCGGCATCGCAGATGACCAGATTGTTGGGGTTCAGAGTGAACTCCTTCTCATCCAGCGTGACGATCTTTTCGCCCGCATGGGCGCGGCGCACATCGATGGTGCGGCCGGCGACCTTGTTCAGGTCAAAGGCGTGCATGGGCTGACCCATTTCCAGCAGGGTGTGGTTGGTGATATCCACCACATTGCTGATGGAGCGCAGGCCGCACAGAGCCAGATGGCGCTTCATCCAGCGGGGAGACTCGCCCATGCGGATGTTGCGCACATAGTGTGCCATGTAGCGGGGGCACAGGTCCGGTGCCTCCACCTTGACGGTGATGGGCGCATCCGGCTCGCAGACAGTCTTGTAGTCCATGGCGGGCATGTGCAGGGGCTTGCCCAGAACGGCAGCCACCTCACGGGCGATGCCCAGAACGGACTGGCAGTCCGGGCGGTTGGCGGTGATGGAGATATCAAAGATATAGTCATCCAGACCCACCACGGGGGCAATGTCGGTGCCGGGGACAGAATCCTCGGGCAGGATGAGCAGGCCGTAGACCTCAGAGCCCGGGAACAGGTCGTCGTTCAGACCCAGCTCTTCGCCGGAGCACAGCATACCGTTGGACTCCACGCCCTGCATCTTGCGGGCCTTGATCTTGATGCCGCCGGGCAGGGTGGAGCCATCCAGAGCAGCGGGCACGCAGTCGCCCAGCTTCATGTTGGCGGCACCGGTGCTGATGCGGATGTCGTGGCCGTAGTCGCCGCAGTCCACCACACACTTGGTCAGGTGGGTGCCCTCCTGCTTTTCCATCTCCACGATCTTGCCGACGACCACCTTGCTGATGCCGGCATCCAGCGGGATCAGCTCTTCGACCTCAAAGCCGCAGGAGAAGAGCTTTTCCTCCAGTTCCTGCGCAGTAACGTCGATATCTACAAATTCTTTTAACCAGCTGAAAGGTACTTTCATTGTCTCTTCTCTCCCCTCTTATTCGTGGAACTGCTTGAGGAACTGCAGGTTGTTCTCGAACATCAGGCCGATGTTGTTGATGCCATACTTCAGCATAGCGATACGCTCGATGCCAATGCCGAAGGCGAAACCGGAATACTCGTCCGGGTCGATATTGCAGTTCTCCAGCACCTTGCGGTTGACAACGCCGCCGCCCAGCACCTCGATCCAGCCGGTGTGCTTGCACAGCGGGCATCCCTTGCCGTGGCACTCGAAGCAGCTCACGTCCACCTCCACGCTGGGTTCGGTGAACGGGAAGTAGGAGGGACGCAGGCGGGTGCGGGTGTCAGCGCCGAACAGCTTCTGCACGAAGGTATTCAGTGCGCCCTGCAGGTCGCCCAGCGTGATGCCCTTATCCACCACCAGACCTTCCATCTGGTGGAACATGGGGCTGTGGGTAGCGTCGGAGTCGGAGCGGAACACACGGCCGGGCATCAGGATCTTGATGGGCGGCTTCTGAACGTCCATGGTGCGGATCTGGCCGCCGGAAGTCTGGGTACGCAGCAGGAACTCCTCCGACAGGTAGAAGGTATCCTGCATATCGCGCGCCGGGTGATCCTTGGGCACGTTCAGGCGGGTGAAGTTGTGGTCGTCGTCCTCGATCTCCGGGAAGGTACCCACCGAAAAGCCCATGCCGGAGAACACGTCGATGATCTGGTTGGTAATCAGGGTCAGCGGGTGCAGACCGCCCACAGAGCGGGTCTTGGCGGGCAGGGTGATATCCACCGTCTCCGCAGCATTGCGGGCAGCAAGCTCTGCCTGCTTCACCTGTTCTGCAGCAGCGTCGTAATCTGCCTGAACCTTTGCCTTGAGTTCATTGATGATCTTGCCCATAGCGGGGCGCTCTTCCGGCGCAACGGTGCGCAGATTCTTCATCAGGGCAGGGATCTTGCCGTTTTTGCTGAGGTACTCCTGCCAGAAGGAGGCCAGCGTTTCCTTGCCGGACACCTGACCAAGGCTTTCAGCGGCCTGTTTTGCCAGCTCGTCGATCATTGCTTGCATGGATGTTCTCTCCTTTATTCTTCGTGTTGATGAGCGGAGTGCAACAAAAAAGCTCCGTCCCCTGCCCGATTTCTCAGGCAAAAGGGACGAAGCCGTTGATTCTTAGCTCCGCGGTACCACCCGGTTTCCACCCGTGCACAGATGCCGGGCAGCTCTCAGAACGCCGTAACGGGGCGTGGCCGTTCTGTACTACTGCTGTTTCGCACAGACCGCTCAGGAGCGAACTTCAGCACAGATACACCCGGAAGCCCTCTCAGCCGGTGAAGCTTCTCTCTTTGCCGTGTACGCCATACCTACTCTCTCCGTCGCTGCGTTTGGGAGTATTCAGGTTTTATAACCAAGAGCTATGTTACCACATTTCGGGACAGTTTGCAAGGGCTGTGCAGCCACTTTCCGCAAAAATCGCGTTCGGTGGAGGTTTTTTCACAAAGCCGCAGCCATTATGAATCGTTTATGTCATCCATTATGAGCTGAAACAATTCTCCCAGGTCGATTAGTGGCGCAAACTCTTTATCAACTTTGTAATCATCTGAAATTTTTACCGCGACCACACCGTCGATCTGCTGGATATATCCTTCCTGCGGATAGACTGGCATCTGTTCCAGCTCTGTTCTGCTGTACAGTTCCCCATACTGTTCCACCGAGCAATGCTTGAGTTTTGCCGGAGTAATATCCCTGAAAACCGCTTTCCAAGACGCTCTGGCCGAGTAATCGTTCAGCCAGAAGCGGCCCATCTGCGCATACGGATTTGCATAGAGGTAATACTCCCTCTTCATAAAACTGGAGTTCGAGCTGGGTCTGCCCACAAACAGTACCGGCAGCTGCTCGTTATCGTCAAAATATCCGCTGCTCATCAGGTCGTCCGCAATGTGATCCGACATGCTCTTGAGTGTTTTTCTTCCCTCATACATAGCTTCCTGATCGATCACGGCAGAGCAGACATTGCCATAGACGACCAAAACCGCAAGTACTACAGCCCCTGTCCGGGCAGCACGTACATACTTTTTTACCATAGGCTGATTTGTGCGCGTCCCTTCAAGCAGCAGCAGACATACTGGCACGAACAGATTCAATCCTTCGCCCATCTGCAAAAGCCAGACCGCCTCGCTTGTGATCAGCATGATGGCATTGCACATGATGGGCAAAACGATCAGCGCTGCCACTCCCAGAAGGATATATTCCCAATTTTTCCGGTGAAGCATTTTTCTGAAGCGGTTCAGCAGTCCGATGCTCAGCGCCAGAAATACCAAAACGAAAAAGCCCACCGGCTGCAGAATGTTATGCCGATAGTAATTCTGAAAAAAGTAAGCTCCAAACAGTTGGTAGGTCTCTGCAATGGCATTGGGCAGATTTTTCAGTATAGAAAGTACCGAAACATCCGCTCCTCCATTATAACTTGCCATCTGCCATCCACATGCCCATACGATCAGCTTTGTGAGCAGGAAATACAAAACCATTCCTGCAGCTGCGCTGCAAAGACTTCTTCCAATGTGGGCATGGACCTTTTCTCTGTCCACATTGCGGAACAGAAGCAGCAGAAGATATGTCAGCAGGAGCAGACAAAAGTTATCAAGGCTCGTCTGATAGCACGCAAGGCTCATGACCAGAAGCAGTGCTCCCTGTACGACCGCTTTTCTAAAATCTGCGGCACGAACCACACGCTCTGCCGCCAGAACAGAAAACAAAAATGAGCAGCCAAACACCGGCGACTGAAACCGATATGACAGCTGTATTCCAGTGACCGTGCTGGCCAGAACAGCCATACCCGCCAGATAGGTCACGACAGAATCCTTCTCTGTAAAAAACTTCCGAAGCAGGGTAACAGCCAGCGCCGACATGGAAAGCGTCAGCAATGAATTGAAAGGTTCCGTCTGGATGCCAAACCGCAGCGCATCGATCACCGGCCAGAGCCATCGGCCCGTGACTACCTGCCAATAGCCGCCGAAGAACCATGTATTGTTCCACAATCCGTCAAATGTATTGGTCAGCCGCTGGCTGATCAGCAGGAAAAACACTACCGCCGAAAACAGCAGCATCACCAGAAAATATCTTAGATCCGATATATCCAGCCCAAGGTCGTCCGGTTTCTGTACATCGATTTTTTCTTTCATCGTTATTTTCTCCATCTGTCCTGTTTTATGTTCTCAGTCTCATTTGTTATTCATCGATCAGATAATCCTCTGATACCTTCACGATCACAATATCACCCACCTGCTGGATATATCCCTCCTGCGGATAAACCGGCATTTCTGCTACCAGTTCGGTCTGTCTCAGTTTCTGATAATCTTCATCTTCGCACAGCGTGATCTCCACCGGAGTGATCTTTTCAAACACGCCGCGCCAGGAAAGTCTTGCGCATTCCGGTGACAGCCAGAAACAGCCCATCTGTGCATACCTGTTGGCCGAAGGGTACAGGTCGCCTTTTTTAAAAGTCGGGTTCGAGCTGGGCCTGCCTGCGATCATGACCGACCAGTGATTTCCTTCGTCAAAGCAGCCTTCCTCCGTCAGGTCGTTCACGATTCGGTCCGACATTACCCGCAGTGAATCCCGGCCCTGCCGCATCGCCTCCTGATCGACAGCCATCATGTAAACATTTCCGTATACGACCAGAAATGCAAGCACCAGTACCAACCATCGGGCTTTGTTGCCCTGTTCCGGACGGGTGCCCTCCAACAACAGCAGACACAACGGCACAAATAACGCAAGGCCTCCGCCCATTTGCATTCGCCACACAGCTTCACTGCTGATCAGCATCATGGCATTGCAGGCAAGCGACAGTGCCAGCAGAGCGGCAGTGCCCAAAAGCAGGCCCCTTGTTTTTCCACTGCGCGCCATCCGCACAAAACGGCAAAGGAACCATACCGCAAGCATAGCCAGCACTGCTGCGAACAAGCCGAACGGCTGCAGTGTATTATGCCGGTAGGCATTACGGAAAAAGTAAATTCCGAATATCCGATACGCCTGCAGAATACCATTCGGCAAACCAAACAGAATGCTTTTTACTGAGATCTCTGCGGCACCATTATAGCTGGTCAGGTCGATACGGCAAAGTGCAAGTACTAGCTTCAGCACCAGCCAGTAGAGCACCATGCCCGCTGCTGCACTGCCAAGGCTTTTTGCAATGTGCACACCTGTTTTCTGTGGTTCTGCATTCTGAAACAGCAGCCGCAGCAGATATGCCAGCAATATCATGCAGAACACCGCCAGATTGGCCTGATACAAACCCAAGCTCAATGCCAAAATAACCGCACCGCAGCCGACAGCCGCACCTGCATGGGTGGTGGTGATCACCCAGTATGCTGCAAGCACGGCAAACAGAAAGGACAAGCCAAAGATCGGTGACATATAGCGGTAAGAAAGCTGCACGCCAACTGCTGCGCCGGAAATGGCAGCCATTCCCGCAAAGTAGGTCAGTGCGTTGTCACGCTCCACAAAAAGCCTGCGCAGAAGCGTGATGCCCAGCACCATCATGGAAAGAGTCAACAGGGCATTGAGCGGTTCCGTCTGTACACCGAAACGTACAGCATCTGCCACACACCACAGCCATCTGCCGATCGACAGTTCCCAGAAGCCGCCTATAAACCACGACCCATTCCACAGGCCGTCAAACGTATTGACCAGCCGCTGACTGATCAGCGGAAAATAGACCATCACCGCAAAGCCCAGCATCACAAAGAAATATTTCTTATCCAACTCCCGCAGCCAGTGTCTGATATCCGCTTTTATTTCTACAGACATGATATTCCTCCATCCATAAACTTCTGCTTTTCAGTATATCAAACTCTTCCACATGGTTCAATAAAAAAATCCCCTGCCGGGCAGTCGGCAGAGGATCTTGCGTATTTTTCCAGAGTGCTTTATTTTGCCACGATTTCTGCAGCCAGTGCATCCATCTGCGCTTCGGCAGCAGCATTGGCAGCACTGCGGATGGTGACCACAGTATCACACACGGCGATGTTCTTCATGCTTTCCAGCTCGGCGCGCATGAGCTTTGCGGCCATGGGTGCCCATGTGCCATTCTCCATCAGACCCACCGTGCGGTTCTGGAAGCTCTTGGTCTTGAGGTGGGTCAGCAGATTTTCCATCGGCGGGAAGAGGAAGCCGTCGTAGGTGGCGCAGGCCAGCACGATCTTTCCGCAGCGGAAGGCTTCGGTGACGGCATAGGACACATCCGTGCGGGTCAGGTCCATCTCCACGACCTTTGCGCCCTTTGCACGCAGCTTTTCGGCCATGAGGTGGGCTGCTGCACGGGTGTGGCCGTGGATGGAAGCACTTGCCACAAGGATCTTTTCCGGCTCCTCGGGCTTGTAGCTGGACCAGATGTCGTAGTAGTTCAGGTACTTGCCCAGATCTCCGGTCAGCACCGGGCCGTGCAGCGGGCAAATGGTCTGGATGTCCAGAGCCGCGGCCTTTTTCAGCAGCGCCTGCACCTGCGGGCCGTATTTCCCCACGATGTTCAGGTAGTAGCGGCGGGCTTCGCTGGCCCAGTCGGCCTTTTCGTCAAACTTTGCCACAGCGCCAAAGCGACCGAAGCCATCCGCGGAGAACAGCACCTTTTCGGTGGATTCATAGCTGACCATGACCTCCGGCCAGTGCACCATGGGGGCAAACACAAAGGTCAGGGTGTGGGTGCCAAGGCTCAGGCTCTCGCCGTCCTTCACCACTACACGGCGCTCCTTGGCAATGGCATCAGCGCCAAAGAACTGTTCCATATACAAAAAGGTCTTGGCGTTGCCCACCACCTGCATCTCAGGGTAGAGTGCCGCCAGCTTTGCAATGTTGGCACCGTGGTCCGGCTCCATGTGGGAGACCACCAGATAATCCGGCTTACGGCCTGCCAGAGCTTCGGTCAGGTTTTCCAGCCACGGCTCGGTAGCGCGGGCATCCACCGTATCCAGAACGGCGGTCTTTTCGTCCAGAATGACATAGGAATTATAGCTCACGCCGGTGGGCACCGGATACTGGCTCTCGAACAGGTCGATGGTGGTATCATCCACGCCAACGCCCAAAATGGCTTCACTGATCTTGTTTACGCTCATAATGCTCGGTCTCCTTATTTATATTTTTATGCAGTGCCGCGTTTCTGCGGCGATTGTTTCTGAGAACAGTTCCTATCATACCACATCGTCAGAAAAATCGCAAGGGATAACGTGGGAATATTCTGCACATCAGAGCTCTTCCCCATTCTCCGGCAGCTTTGCCGTTACCGGCCTGCCCGGCTCAGCATCCAGTTCCAGCAGAGCGGCAGCAGCGCTTTCGTCCATGGTCTGCACCGCGCGCAGCTTGCGGCTGATGGCACGGCTGCGCACGCCAATGAGATTATCCAGCTCTTCGTCGGTCTGGCGCAGGCGCTGCTGCATCTTGGAAAGCCCCTGCCCGAACTTGTCAAATTCGGTCTTCACCGCACCCAGCAGCTGCCATACCTCACCGGAGCGCCTCTGGATGGCAAGGGTCTTGAAGCCCATCTGCAGGCTGTTGAGCAGCGCTGCCATGGTGCTGGGGCCTGCAATGTTCACCTGATAGTCCCGCTGCAGCACTTCCAGCAGGCCCGCGTTCACCACCTCGGCATACAAACCCTCGAAGGGCAGGAACAGGATACCGAAGGCCGTGGTGTAGGGCGGCTCCACATATTTTTCCCGGATGTCCTTGGCCTCGGCCCGCAGCACCAGTTCCAGTGCGTGGCGGGCGTTCTCCACGGCCTGCGCGTCGCCGGATGCCTGCGCATCCTGTAAATGGGCATAGGTGTCGCCGGGGAACTTGGAGTCGATGGGCAGCCACACCGTGCCGCCGTCCGCGCCGGGCATCCGGATGGCGTACTCCACCCGCTGGGTGCTGCCCGGAATAGTGGCCACGTTGGTGTCGTACTGTTCCGGGGCAAGGATCTCTTCCAGAATGGCTCCCAGCTGGATCTCACCCAGAATACCGCGGGTCTTCACACCGGAAAGCACCTGTTTCAGCCCGCCCACATCAGCGGCAAGGTTCTGCATTTCGCCAAGACCCTTGTACACCTGTTCCAGCTGGTCGTTCACCGCCTTGAAGCTTTCGGTCACCCGCTTCTGCAACGCATCCTGCAGCTGTTCGTCCACCGTATGGCGGATCTCGTCCAGCTTCTGGGCGTTCTGGGCCTGCAGGGCAGTCATGCCCTCGGCAAGGGTGCGGCGCATCTCTTCCAGCTTGCGGGCGTTGGAGGCTTCCAGCCCCTGCAGGCGCTGCTCCATGGTCTGCTGCTGGGTGCCCTGCCCTGCGGCAAGGGCGGTGCTCATGCTCTGCACCGAAGCCTGCAGCGTTTCACTGATGTGGCCCATAGCGGCAAGGTTCTGCTGCGCCATCTCTGCCAGCTTTGCGTCCATCTGGCGGTTCTGCGCTTCCAGCTGCTGACGCAGCCATTCCTTCCGTTCTGCATCGTCCCGGTTTGCGGCAGGCTTTGCCGAGCGGTACAGCAGCAGGGCCATCATCAGGCAGATGGCCACCAGAAGCACCGTGTAAAGAAACGCTAAAAATTCCATAATGTCTCCTATTGCAAAATCCGGGCTTTGCAGCTGCACAGCCCGGATCTGCGTACTTTATATTATTTTGTCTGTTCTTCCCAGAAGGCAGCGGCTTCGTCCAGCCAGCCATCTGCAGCCGTGCCGCGGCCAAGGCCGATGCCATGGGCTGCGTGGTCATATACCACTTCTTTGTAAGGTACGCCATGCGCGGCCAGTGCCTTGCTGAGGGCCGGCCCCTGCAGCGGCCAACACAGCAGGTTCAAGGTCAGGTCATCCCTGCCATACCAGAAGTACACCGGCGGATAGTCCTCTGTGATCAGGTCGGCAAGGCTGTATTCATAGTAGAACCGGCCGCACACAAAGGGGTCGATGCCCACACGGTAGATCGGTGTGATCTCGGAAAACTGCACGATGGGATACGCCAGGATCACTGCGCCGGGCTTGGGCAGGCCATAGTTTTTATAGCCCAGAGCGTCCGATGCAAACAGGCCCGCCAGATGTCCGCCGGAAGAATAGCCGATCAGGGCGTAGCTTTCCGTCTGCACGCCGAACTGCTGTGCGTGGCCGATGATGTACTTCACCGCCCGTGCAATGTCCTCTATGGGTCCGTTGTTGTCGTTGTCCGGGTAGGCGCGGTAGCGCATCACGAACACCGCATAGCCTTTCTGGTGCAGCTGGTAAGCTGTGGAGATGCACTCCTTTAACTCCGCCGTGCGGTTGAAGATGTTGCCGGAGAGCACCAGCGCATACTTTGCATCCGGCGTGCTGGCCGGGTAGTAATAGAACTCCACATTGTTGCGGGAGCTGTCCTCGGCGATCTCCTGCTCCGAGTAGAGCTTATAGGTGATCTGCACGCCCGCATTGTAATTGCGGATGAGCAGGTTCAGACCATCGGCACAATCCTGTGCCACATGGCTGCTCACATATTTTTCCAGCGTCTGGTCATTGCACCAGTCCTCGGTGCCGGGCAGGTTCTGCTCCTTGGAATAGGTCCAAACGCCTGCGCCAAGGATGCTGGGGTTCGAGCGGATCTCGCCCATGGTGGTCTGCGGCGTGATATCCGGCTCGCCATACTCTGCTGCAAATGCGGGCAGCGCCATCATCAGCAGAAGACAGATACAGGCTGCTGCGGTGCATATCCTGTGTTTCAACTCAACATCTCCTTTTCAGCCGACCTGTTCCTCCCAGAAGGCAACTGCTTCATTCAGCCAGCCCTCTGCATCGGTGCCCTTGCCTGCGGCCACTGCATGGGGAGCATCATCATACACATGGTAGATATGCGTCACATGGTTGCGGGCCAGTGCCTTTTCCAGAACAGGCCCCTGCGCCGACCAGCACATGGTCATAAGGGTCATGTCGTTTTTGCCGTACCAGTGATAGGTAGGCGGGTAATCCGGTGTGATGTAATCAGACAATGTCATTTTATAATACCGCTGCTTGCACACGCCGGGGTCCAGCAGGATATTATAGACCGGTTTGAACTCCAGAAAGGTGTTTACCGGGTAGCCCAGCAGCATGGCACCGGGCTTTGGCAGGCCGTAATTTTTGTAGCCCACCGCGTCGGTGCCGAACAGTCCGGCGATCTGCCCGCCTGAGGAATAGCTTACAATGGCATAATCCTCCGCCTGCACGCCAAACTGTCCTGCATGTTCCGTGATGTATTGCACCGCGCGGACCACATCCTGCAGCGGCGCATTGTTGGAAGCCTTCATGCCGATGCGGTAGCGCAGCACGAACACCGGATAGCCCATTTCGTGCAGGTTCCATGCAGTGGAAATGCCCTCGCGGATCTCCGCACTGACCACAATCGCATTACCGCCGATCACCAGCGCATATTTCTGGTTCGCCTGCGCCCCTTCTGCCGGCAGATAATACAGTTCCACACCGTCCCGGCTGGTATCCTGCGCGATCTCCTCCGCCGTATAAAGCGGGAAGGTCACCCGCTGCCCAGCGTTATAGGTGCGGATCAGATAGTTCAGTCCATCCGCCGCATCCTGTGCCGTCCAGTGATTGGAAAGGCGGCTCAGCGGCTGCGCGTCCCAGTACATCCGGTCCAGCACACGGTCCTGATCCAGCGAGTAGGTGTAGATGCCCGCACCCACAATGCTGGGGTTGGAGCGGATCTCTGCCATTTTGGTGCGCGGTGTGATGTTGGCCTGACCAAGCTCCTCCGCAAACGCCGGCTGTGCCAGCAGGATCATCAGGCCAATACCAAACATCACCGTGCGCAATCGTTTTCTCACAGCAATCCCCCATTTATCTCTTTATTTGCACTGTTTTTCCCAGAATTCCGTTGCCTGCAGGATCCAGCCGTCCGCATCGGTGTGGCGGCCCGGGCCAATGGCGTGGGGTGCGTCCTCGTACACATGGCACTCATAAACAGCCCCGCTCTCCCGGAGCTTGCGCTCCAGCAGCGGCCCCTGCTGGGAGTAGCACATGCGCTGCATATAAAGATCATTTTTGCCGTAGAAGAAATAGGTAGGGGTAAAGTTTTCGTTCACCACATCCGAAATATCGGTCCAGTAGTAACGCCAGCCAATCACCAGCGGGTCAATGGCCAGCTGATACAGCGGCTTCACCTCAAAGAAATCGTTGATGGGGTAACCCAGCAGCAGCGCTGCAGGCTGTGGGAGACCAAATGCCTTATAGCCGAACTTTTCGTTGTCTGAGCCGATCAGGCCCACGATGTGTCCGCCGGAAGAAAAGCCCATCAGCGCATAGTTTTCGCGCTGAACGCCAAACTGATCTGCATTTTCGGTCAGGTACTTTATGGCATTGGCAATATCGTACAGTGGCGCATTGTCGGATGCATTCAGGAAAGAGCGGTACCGCAGCACAAAAGCCGCATAGCCCAGCTCGTGCAGCTGGTTGGCAATGGATGCACCCTCGTTCAGCTCTGCGGTGGTGTTGCCGCCGTTGCCGGGCACCACGATGGCGTACTTTGCGTTGGCTGTTTTAGCCGGGAAATAATACAGCTGCACCATGCCCAGAGAAGAATTTTCCGCAATTTCTTCCGGGGTATACACCTGCCATGTGATCTGTACGCCCCTGTTGTAGTTTTCGATCACAAGGTTCATGCCTTCGGCGGCATCCTCGGCAGCCGCGTAGCTTACATAGCCCTCAATGGGCGTATCATCGTACTGCGTGCTGCCCTCGATCCATTCGTTGCAGTAGGTATAGTAGCCGGAGCCTTTGATGCTGGGGTTCTCCCGCAGCTCTTTCATGGTCGTCTCTGTTGTGATGTTCGGCTCGCCGTACTCTGCAGCAAATGCCGAAAGCGATACGCACGCCAGCATTCCCAGCGCACACACCATCGTTCTGATCCACTTCATTTTGGGACATCCTCCATTCTGCAGCGGCGTATCCTGCCGTGCTTTTCTTTGTTATGATTTATTGTATCACAAACCTTCCGCTTGTCAAAGAAATTTCTGTGCAGTACGGCGCTTGTACCGCACCGCAAATTCTGCTATACTGGAGCCGGATATTTTTGAGAGTTGAGGGCGCGGAAAGCTATGCACTTTCCGCCGGGATCGAAATATGAGCAAAATCGAGATCCGGCCCATGGAGCCGGAAGACTGGAGCGCTGTTTCCAGAATTTATTTGGAGGGCATTGCTACAGAACATGCCACTTTTCAGACCACCTGTCCGCCGTATTCTGCGTGGGATGCTTCCCACGCAAAAGAATGCCGACTGGTACTGCTGGCCGACGGCGTGATTGCCGGGTGGACGGCGTTGCGCCGGGTGGACCCGCGCTGGTGCTACCGCGGCGTTGCCGAGGTGAGTATTTACGTGGGTGAGCAGTTCCGGGGCCATGGCCTTGGCTATCACCTGCTGACCGAGCTGTGCCATCAGGCAGAAAAGGCCGGCTACTGGACACTGCAGTCCACCGTGCTGCAGGACAACGCTGCCAGCCGCGCCCTGCACACAAAATGCGGCTTTCGCTTAGTGGGCCGCCGGGAACGCATTGCCCGCGACTGTCACGGCCGCTGGCTGGACACATTCTTAATGGAATACCGCGCTGCCGCCAATGAACCGGAAGGCTATAAAAAGCTGTAAGATGCAAAAGAACTCCGCGCCCTGAGGCTGCGGAGTTCTTTTTTGTCCATTGATAAAATGATAAAGGTAAAAACAGGCTTACCACTCTTCGCCGTCGATGTCCACGCTGCCGTCCACCACGGCACCGGCGCGGGAACGCTGGAACATGCTTTCCACCACGGCGCAGTACTTATCGGCCAGACAGACGATGACTGCTTCGCGGCAGGTGGGCACATGACGGAAGGTCAGCGGCCACATGTGGCTTGCAATGATGCTCTGTTCCTTTCTGGTAATGCTGAACACCCGCTTTGCATTGACGCAGGCATAGCCCGGATGGGAGAAGCCGTGCATCTCAAACAGGCGGCGCAGGCCGTGAAAGGTACCGGTGGTGTGCCAGTCGTACAGATAAAAATCATGCAGCAGGGCACCCACTGCCAGCGAGGTCTCGTCAGCGTGCAGATGCAGACGGCGGTTGAGCCAGAAGCTCACCAGCGCCACATTCTTGCAATGCTGGTAGGTGGTGACAGAGCCGTGCTGGATGTACTCCCGCATCCGCTGCACATCCGGGTGATGATCGTATTTTTCAACGATGGCATAAAGCTGTTCGCGCTCGATCTCAGAAAGCTGCATGCTGCAAAATTTCCTTTCGCTTTAAGGTGATGTTTTCAGGAGCGGAGCTGGACCGGATTGGAATTGCCGAAGTTCTCTGCACTGGAAGGGTTCTCCCGCTTGAGGGAAAAATCTACCAGATACTGCTTGCCGTCGCCCAGTTCTTCCAGCTGGGCCAGTTTTGCCTTTGCGGCGGCTTCGTCTGGGTACCACTGGATCAGGAAGAAATTTTCTTCCTCTACACCGTAGTACAGCCACTGGCCGTCGGCACGCAGCCAGTCGTCCAGATGATCCACTTCTTCGCCGTCCGGCAGGCCAAGGCCTTCTTCGGCATAAAGGTTTTCCGGTTCCACCTGCAGCATTTCGATCACCTGAATGGAGCTTTGCAGGTATTCGTCCTGCGAGACTGTCTTGTCCGAAAGCTCCCATCCGGTGAGAAAAGCCTGCATCATCAGGTCGCGCACAGAGATGCGCGGCAGGGTCGGGTCCATAACCATAGGTATTTCCTTCTTCCTTTAGTTTGTCCCTGCTGACCAGTATACGTCAAAGGCTTATGCAAGTCAACAGTTTAATTGTGAATTTTTTGTAGGTTCGTTCAAATATATCCAGACTTAACAGACGGAAAAGGCAAAAGTGTCTCCCAGCCATTCCACTGCCAGTTCCACCCAGTGATGCCGGTGGCGGCTGGGCTGGTCCACCTCTGCCGTGCTGATGCTGGTACCGTGCACCCCCTTTTCAAACAGATGCGCCTCGCAGGGCACGCCCGCCCGGTGCAGAGCGTTCACCAGCATCAGGGTGTTCTCCACCGGAACGGTGGCATCCTCCATGGTGGTCCATACGAACACCGGCGGCATCTGCGGCGTGATCTTATCCTCCAGCCCGAACACCTGCTGTGCCGCTGGGTCGGCGCTGCCCGCCAGCTGCACAAAGCTGCCGCGGTGGGCATACTGCCCTGCCATGACCACCGGATAGCCCAGAATGACCGCATTGGGCCGGGGCTGGGCCGCTTCGCCGGGAATGTCCAGCACAGCACCGGAAAGGGCCAGGTGGCCGCCCGCTGAAAAGCCGCACACGGCAATTTTTTCCGGCAGGATATGCCACTGGGCCGCGTGCTGCCGCACAAGACCAATAGCCTCGGCCAGCTGGCGCAGCGGCATGTGGTCCTTTGCCTTTTCGCAGATGGCGTAGTCCAGCACAGCGGTGTGGTACCCCGCCGCCGCAAACTGCAGCGCCACCGGGTCGCCCTCACGGGCACTCACATGGGTATAGCCGCCGCCGGGCACCACCAGCACCAATGGCCGGTCAAGCACATTCGGCATCCGCTCACAGCAATCACGCAGATAAACGGTCAGTGTCCCACCGCCGGCCAGTTCCAGCTGTTTCAGCTGCATGATATTTCCTCCTTTTACAGCATCCTTTGCGGTTCATTATAGCACAAAACGAACCATTTTTTAAACTTTTTATGAAAGCCCTTGATTTTTGCTTTTTGTCGGTGTATATTAGCACTCGAAAGTTACGAGTGCTAAGTATTCAAAAGCAATATCCTATTCCGAGTGCTTGGTGCCGAATACAGATAAAAAGAGGTTTTGCATTATGGCTAAGAAAGAATTTCAGGCTGAAAGCAAAAAGCTGATGGATATGATGATCAACTCCATCTACACCAATAAGGAAATTTTCTTGCGCGAGCTGATCTCCAACGCATCGGATGCCATCGATAAGCTCTATTATAAGAGCCTGACCGATCCTTCTGTGGGCATGAACAAGGGCGATTTCCGCATCCTCATCACACGCGATAAGGAGAACCGCATCCTGACCATTGAGGATAACGGCATCGGCATGACCAAAGAGGAACTTGAGCAGAATCTGGGCACCATTGCTCACTCCGGTTCTCTGGATTTCAAGAAGGACAACAAGGACGAGAACATCGATATCATCGGCCAGTTTGGTGTCGGCTTCTACTCCTCCTTCATGGTAGCCGATAAAGTCACCGTCATTTCCAAGGCTTATGGCTCGGACGAAGCATGGCAGTGGGAGTCCTCCGGTGTGGACGGCTACGAAATGACCCCCGCCCAGAAGGATACCGCAGGCACCCAGATCATCCTGCACATCAAGCCGGATACTGAGACGGACCACTACGACAACTTCCTCGATGAGTACGGCATCGTGGCCATCGTGAAGAAGTACAGCGACTATGTGCGCTATCCCATCCAGATGGAGCGCCAGCACGAGCGCCAGAAGCCGGAACCCGATCCTAAGCCGGAGGACTATAAGCCCGAATGGGAGACTTACACCGAGCTGGAAACTCTGAACAGCATGGTGCCCATCTGGAAAAAGCAGAAGAGCGAAGTGACCGACGAGGAGTACGCGAACTTCTATAAGGAAAAGTTTGGCGATTATACCGACCCCGCCCGCGTCATCGTCAGCCGCACCGAGGGCACTGCAAATTATAATGCCCTGCTGTTCGTGCCCAGCCACCGTCCCTACGACTTCTACACCAAGGATTATGAAAAGGGTCTGGCCCTGTACGCATCCGGCGTGCTCATTATGGAGAAGTGCGCCGACCTGCTGCCCGATTACTTCAGCTTCGTCAAAGGCATTGTGGACAGTCAGGATCTGAGCCTGAACATCAGCCGCGAGATGCTGCAGAAGGACAACCAGCTCAAGCTGATCCACAACGCTCTGGAAAAAAAGATCAAGAACGAGCTGCACGCCATGCTGGCCAATGACCGCGAGAAGTACGAGGAATTCTGGAAAGAGTTCGGCCGTCAGATCAAGTTCGGTGCTTACTCCGACTACGGCATGCACGCCGAGCTGCTGCGCGACCTGCTGCTGTTCTGGTCTGCCAAGGAGCAGAAGATGGTCACTCTGCAGGAGTATGTGGACAAGATGCCCGCTGAGCAGAAGTATATCTACTTTGCTGCCGGTGATTCTACCGACCGTCTGGCAAAGCTGCCCGCCGCTGAGCTGGTCATGGATAAGGGCTATGACGTCCTGCTGCTGACCGAGGATGTGGATGAGTTCTGCCTGCAGATCCTGCGCACCTATCCCCGCAAGGATGCCGAAGGCAAGGACGGTACCGTGGAGTTCAAGAATGTCAACAGCGGTGATCTGGGCCTTGAGACCGAGGAAGAGAAGAAGGCCGCCGAGGACGCTACCGCTGAGAACAAGAGCCTGTTCGATGCCATGAAGGACGCACTGGACGGCAAGGTGAAAGAGGTCAAGGTCTCTACCCGCCTGAAGGATCACCCTGTGTGCCTGAGTGCTGACGGCCCGCTGTCCATTGAGATGGAAAAGGTGCTGTCCAAGCAGCCCGGCAGCGAAGGCGTAAAGAGCGATAAGGTTCTGGAACTGAATGTCAACCACCCCGTGTTTGCCGTGCTCAAGGCCGCACAGGAGGCCGGTGACACCGACAAGCTCAAGAAGTACAGTGCTCTGCTGTACGCACAGGCTCAGCTGATCGAAGGCCTGCCGGTGGATGATCCCGCCGCCTACGCCGAGGCCGTCTGCAGTCTGATGAAGTAACTTTTTCCGGTAGGCAGCAGACTTACTCCCCTGCCGCTTCCACGCACATCAATATTTCCCCCTTAACAAAAAGGCCGTGCTCCGCTATAATAGAGTGGAACGCGGTCTTTTTCTGTTCTTTTGCCGGACAGTCAGGATAAATTGAGAGGTTTTTGCTCATGCAGCCCAAAAAACATTATTTTGCCCACATTCCCACCATTGCCATCTTTATTGTGTTTGCCATGTCGGCACCGCTGGGCGTGCTGCTGTTCATCTTAAAAAGCATCGATAAAAACGCCGAAAAAGAGGAAACGGCTGCTGCGCAGGCGCAGGCAGACTATCGTTCCGACCTCGGCCCCGCACCTGCGCAGACGGCTCCCCGGCAGGAAAACGAGCCAACTTACGGCCACGATGTTCCCACCAAAGAGCAGAAGGATGCCAAGGAGCGGCACAAGTTCCTTACCACCCTGTGCACCATCGGCGGTGCTGTCTTTCTGTTCGTGGGCTTCAGCACCCTGTTCATGGATGGCGCTGACAGCATGATGGAGGCGTTTACCGCCATTGCCCAGATGCTGGGCGGCGGTGCTGCTCTGCTAACCGGCCTGCGCATGGATCGTACCCGCAAGCTGGAACGCCTGTTGGACAAGATCGCAGGCGACCGCGACAATATTCCGCTGGACGAGCTGTTTGCTGCCGCGGGCATCGATGCCGCAAAGGGCCGCACCGTGGTGGAAAGTGCTATTTCCCACGGTTACTTCGGTGCAGATGCTTACATTGATAACCGCACCAATACTCTGGTAGTGCGCGGCGCGGCTCCCCAGCCGCCCCGGAAACCGAAGCCTGCGCCCGCCCCAGAACCTGCACCAGCGGACCAATATACCGCAATTCTGCAGCAGCTGCGGCAGGTCAACGATGCCATCCCGGACCCCGTGATGACCACCAAGATCAGCCGTCTGGAAGCGGTCAGTGCCCGCATCTTTGAGCTGGCAAAGCAAGACCCCGGCAAAAAGGCTCAGCTGCAGAAATTCATGGACTACTATCTGCCCACCGCCCTCAAGCTGCTGAACACCTACGCCAGCCTTCCTGCGCAGGATGTGCAGGGGGAAAACATCGCCGATGTCAAAAAGAACATCGAGCGCAGCATGGACCTGCTGGTGACCGCCTTTGAAAATCAGCTGGACAAGCTGTTCCAGTCCGACGCACTGGACGTTTCGGCAGATGTGGCCGCACTGGAAGGGATGCTGAACATGGACGGCCTGACCGGAAACGAGTTTACAAAATAATATTTTGGGAAACAGGGAAAAGGCCCATGAGCTTTTTCCCTGTTTTTTCAAAGCGCAAATCTCCATGTTGTGCAGGCCTCGTCCGTCCCACGCAAAGCCGTGGATTTGCAGGCATTTTTGCCAATGGTTTTTCCGTTTTATATCTAATTTTATTTCAACCGTCAAATTCCACTCTGTGCGCCAATTTCAGTCTTTTTGCAACTTTTCATCCAGATGCAACAATAACACATGGTTTTTTCTGTCCGGATTTTATATGATAAGGACAGAAGTGTGCAGAGCATCCTGTATGCGGCCCTGCACTGCAGTTCCAACCCGCTCAAAAGGAGGATTATCCTATGATGAAATCTGTTTCCGCATGGAAGCAGGAGCTTTCCAGCGGCGCTCACGCTGCCCGGCTGGCAGCACTTTACTGCTGTGCGCCCGAAGAAACTCCTGCACAGGCTGCCCGCTACGAAGCTGTTCTGAATGGTCTGGATGCCACCTTTGGCCCCCATGCTGAAGCTGGTCTTTACAGTGCCCCCGGCCGCACCGAGATCGGCGGCAACCACACCGACCACCAGCATGGCCGCGTGCTGGCCGGCAGCGTGAATATTGATATGATCGCTGCCGCCGCGCCCAACACCCTGAACCAGCTGCGCGTGCAGAGCGAAGGCTACGACCTGTGTGTGATTGGCCTTGATGACCTTGCTGCCCGCAAGGAAGAGGAAAACACTACCCTCTCTCTGCTGCGCGGCGAATGCGAAGCCTTCCGTCAGCGCGGCGCAAAGCTGGCCGGTCTGGATGTGTACATTTCCTCCAACGTGCCCAAAGGCAGCGGCGTTTCTTCCTCCGCTGCCTTTGAAGTGCTGATCGGCGTGATCCTGAATGACTGCTTCATGACCGATAAAGTCTCCCCCATCGAGATCGCGCAGATCGGCCAGTGGGCAGAGAACGTCTACTTTGGCAAGCCCTGCGGCCTGATGGATCAGATGGCTTCCAGCGTGGGCAACATCATTACCATTGATTTTGCGGACCCTGCCCACCCGGATGTGGAGCCGGTGGCCGTGGATTTCTCCAAGGCAGGCCTTGCCCTGTGCATTCTGGATTCCTGCGCAGATCATGCCGACCTGACCGACGAATATGCCGCGGTGCCCGCCGAGTGCCGCGCCGTGGCTGCTGTGTGCGGCGGCGAAGTGCTGCGGGACGTGCCGTTTGAGACCTTCCTTGCAAAGCTTCCGGAGTGCCGCAAGCAGTGCGGCGACCGTGCCGTGCTGCGCGCCTTCCATATCTATGCCGATAACGACCGCGTGGCAAAACAGGTAGCCGCCCTGCGCGAGGGCGATTTTGACACTTTCCTGCGTCTGGTCAACGAGTCCGGCCACAGCAGCTGGGAATACCTGCAGAACGTGATCCCCGCCGGTTACAAGGAGCATCAGGAGATGGGCGTGACCATTGCAGCTGCCAAGCATTATCTGAACGGCAAGGGCGCTGTGCGCGTGCACGGCGGCGGCTTTGCCGGTACGGCTCAGGCCTTTGTGCCGGTGGAAATGCTGGCCGACTTCAAGGCCCACATGGAAGCCATCCTTGGTGAGGGCCGCTGCCATGTGCTGAGCATCCGCCCGGAAGGAGGCGCAGTGCTGTGATCTCTACCGCCATTCAGCAGCTCGTGAATTACGGGCTGGACACCGGCCTTATCCTGCCCGATGATGAAATTTACATCCGCAACCAGCTGCTTATGACCATGCAGCTGGACGACTTTACCGCGCCGGAGGGCGAGGTGTGCTATACCGATCTGGAAAGCATCCTCAAAACGCTGGTAGATGATGCCGTTGCCCGCGGTGTGTGCGAGGACAACTCCACCGCCCGCGACCTGTTCGACACAAAGCTCATGGGTGTATTGACCCCGCGGCCCAGCATCGTGCGCGCCAATTTCGAGGAACGCTACGAAAGCGAAGGCCCGCAGGCCGCGACCGACTGGTTCTATAAATTCAGTCAGGACACCGATTATATCCGCCGCTACCGCATCAAGCGCGACCTGAAATGGGTCACCAAGACCCCCTACGGCGATCTGGATATCACCATCAACCTCTCGAAGCCCGAAAAAGACCCCAAGGCCATTGCCGCCGCCAAACTGGCTCCCCAGAGCGCCTACCCCAAGTGCCAGCTCTGCGCCGAGAACGAAGGCTATGCAGGCCGCATGAACCACCCCGCCCGCGAGAATCACCGCATCATCCCTCTCACCATCAACGACAGCGCTTGGAACCTGCAGTACAGCCCCTACGTCTACTACAACGAGCACTGCATCGTGTTCAACAACCAGCACACTCCCATGAAGATCGAGCGTGCTACCTTCCGCAAGCTGCTGGATTTCGTGGGCCTGTTCCCCCACTATTTTGTGGGCAGCAACGCCGACCTGCCCATCGTGGGCGGCAGCATTCTCAGCCACGACCATTTTCAGGGCGGTCATTACGAGTTTGCCATGGCCAAGGCTCCCATTGAAAAGAAGTGGGTCTTCCCCGGTTTTGAGGATGTGGATGCCGGTATCGTGCACTGGCCCATGAGCTGCATCCGCCTGACCAGCGAGGATGATGCCCGTCTTGTGGAGCTGGCCGATAAAATTCTGACCGCATGGCGCGGCTACTCGGACGAAAAATGCTTCATCTTTGCCGAGACCGACGGCGAGCCACATAACACCATCACCCCCATTGCCCGGATGCGGGACGGCAAGTATCAGCTGGATCTGGTGCTGCGCAACAACATCACCACCCCGGAGCATCCGCTGGGCGTGTTCCATCCCCATGCAAAGCTGCATCACATCAAAAAGGAAAACATCGGCCTGATCGAGGTCATGGGCCTTGCCGTGCTGCCCAGCCGCCTGAAAAAGGAACTGTTTGAGCTGGCCGATGCACTGGTGGCCCGCACCCCGGTGAGCCAGTACCCGGAAGAACTGCAGAAGCACGCCGAGTGGGCCGAGGATATTCTTGCCCGCCACCCGGAACTGAACGGCGACACCGTGCACCTCATCCTGCAGGACGAGGTGGGCCATGTGTTCGCTCAGGTATTGGCCGATGCCGGTGTCTATAAAATGGACGAGGCTGGCCGCGCAGGCTTTGTGCGGTTCCTTGCAAGCGTGCAATAATCTATTAAAAAACGCTCTCCCCCTTTCCCCCGCCGGTATGCCTTGCCGACGGGGGATTTTTATTGTTCAGTGGAGGTCCCAAGCCGTTTTCAGTCCCGTAACACAGCACAAAAAAGCCGCCTTTCGTGCCAATTAGCACAAAAAGCGGCTTTTTATCGTCTTATTTCAGGAGCAAAGAGCCTTGCGGAAGGTTATTCCGGCAGATCCTCTTCGTTCTCCAGGCTGTGCCAGACGTTCTGGACATCATCATTGTCTTCCAGCGCATCCAGCAGCTTGCCCATCAGCTTCAGCTGGTCGGGGTCGGTCAGGCGGGTGGTGGTCATGGGCACCATGGCCAGATCGTCGGAGAGAATCTCGTAGCCCTTCTCCTCCATGGCCTTAACCACAGCAGAATAGTTCTCGGGATCGGTGGTGATCTCGGCTGCATCCTCGCTGGCATCGAAGTCCTCGGCACCAGCATCCAGAGCATCCATCATAGCCTCGTCGGCATCCTTATCTTCCAGAGAGATATCAATGACACCCTTCTGGCTGAACAGGAAGCCCACGCAGCCCATAGCACCCAGATTGCCGCCGTTCTTGTCGAAGTAGTGGCGCAGGTCAGCAGCGGTACGGTTGCGGTTGTCGGTCAAGGTCTCCACCATGACAGCAACGCCGCCGGGGCCGTAGCCTTCGTAGGTGATTGCTTCGTACTCGGTCTTATCGCCGCCCTCAGCCTTCTTGATGATGCGCTGGATGTTATCGTTGGGCACGCTCATGCGCTTTGCCTTGGCGATCAGGTCAGCCAGCTTGCTGTTGGAAGCAGGGTTCGGGCCGCCGGTACGCACGGCAACGCTGATCTCGCGGCCGATCTTGGTAAAGACCTTTGCCTTTGCGCCATCGGTCTTTTCCTTCTTGCGCTTAATATTGTTCCATTTGCTATGTCCAGACATGGGAAAGAGCCTCCTGTATATTCTCAAATCTCCGCCTGCGGGCAGACGGGCTGTGGTCGCCCGCATTGTGGCAGCACACAAAATCTAACTCTATTATTGTAGCACAACCGGGCAGAGCGTTCAAGCCTTATCCGCCCGGTTTTCAGCATTCTGCGCGGAAAAATGCGCTTTTTCTGCCCGTTCACAGCAACCGCAGCGCCTTGGGATAATGGTTTTTCACCCGCCCGCCGGACACCTTGCCGCCGCCCAGCGGCCAGCCGTCCACCGTCACGCAGCACCAGCCGTCAGCAGCGATGCGGGCTTCCACCTCACGGCCGGAAAGATACTCCACGCAGCGCGGGTCATCAAGGGTGAGTTCTTCGCGGTTTACGCACTGTGCGCCAAATGCCGTGAACAGATGGTGCTCCGGCACAAAGCGGCCTTTCTGCACGCTGCCCACAAATACGCCCGCCCGCAGCACATGCAGGTTCGTCTTCGGGAACGGCACCGGCAGCAGCACACCGCCGCCGTGCACCACAGCCGGGCGGTCTGCCAGCGCCGGGAAATACTGCCTGGCAAACGCGTGCCATGCTGCAAGGCTCTGGGCAGGACTTGTCTCCCCTGCCTGTGCTTCGCGGCTGCGCTTTTCACCCTGCACCGCTTCCCGGCAGGCACGGGCATTCTCGCGGCGGGCACTGCGGGCATCCGGGGTCTTGGCAGGCTTGCCGCCCTTCCCCTTGGCCTTTTTGCCCGCAGCTTCCGCTGCTGCCAGCCAGAGCTGTTCTTCGGCAGTGTACTCGCCCTCTGCGGGCAGAACGCGCGGAGTGCCAGCTTTGACGAGCCGGGCCATAAAGTGGCCCTCGCCGCCCTGACAGGGCCAGATACGGCGCACCTTGCTCACATCCAGCGGCAGGCCGCCGGTGCGGTTGGCTTCGCCCTCACTGCCAAAGGTGTAGTCCACATTTCCCAAGGCATCCGCAAGGGTGAACTCCGGGTGGCGCTGCAGGAACGCCGCCACCTGTCCCTCGTCCTCCTCGGGTGCAAAGGTGCAGGTGGAATACACCAGCTGCCCGCCCGGGGCCAGCACAGCGGCTGCACAGTCCAGAATTTCTGCACCCAGCTCAGCACACTGCTTCACCAGCGCTTCACAGTGCTGCTGACGAGCCACCGGCTCCTTGCGGAACATTCCCTCGCCGGAACAGGGCGCGTCCACCAGCACCCGGTCAAAAAATTCCGGCAGCGCATCCGCAATGCGGGCAGGTGCTTCGTTCAGCACCACCGCATTGGACACGCCCATGCGTTCCAGATTGCTTTTCAGGATATCCGCACGAGCTGCAACGTATTCGTTGCTCACCAGCACACCCCGGCCCTGCAGCGCCGCCGCCAGCTGGCTGCTTTTGCCGCCGGGCGCGGCGCACATGTCCAGCACACGCATCCCGGGCTGCACGCCCAGCAGCGGTGCCGCCGAGGACGCAGACGGCTCCTGCGAGTAGAACACGCCCGCATGGTGGTACGGATGCCGCCCGGGCCGGAATTTCAAATCATCCGGCTGATGCACCACGAATGCCGCCTTGCAAAAGGGCGATGCTTCCAGTGGGAAATCGACTTTTGCGGCAAACTGCTCCGGTGAGCTGCGCAGGGCCGACACCGTTACGCCGCGCTCCGCCGTTTCCTGCGGGGCTGCATACAGGACATCGAACCGGTCTCCCAGCAGAGCGCGCTCCCGCTGTTCAAAATATTCCATGGGCATTCTGCATTCCTCCTGTGGGATGTATAAAGCCGCCGTCCGCGGCCAAACTAGGTCTTGTGAGGGGCACACCGCCCCGCACGGAAAACCGAAAGGAGATCATTCACTATGGCAACCGAAAACCGCAGCAATAACTGCAAGAATCAGACCTCGAACCGCACGTCCAACCAGACCACCAACAGCGCCACCAACGAGCACAAGCACCCCAACCAGTACACCAAGGGTGCCGACGATGAGAGCGCCAAGAACTCCACGAGCAGCCGTTCCAGCAACGCCAAAAACAGCCGCTAACGCTGCCCTTCGCGCCTGATGGACCACGGGCGCGAACCTCTGATCTTTCTCAAATCGCAAAGCCCGCTGCCCTCCGGCACTGTTTTCCAGTGCGGAAAGCAGCGGGCTTTCGCGTTTTTATTTTTCGTTGGGGTCGAACTGCTGCCACAGTGTTTCAAACAGCTCGTGCACACGGCCCAGCTGACCGTTCAGATACAGCCAGCCCAGCAGGCACTCGAAGCCGGTGGAAGCACGGTATTCCTCCGGGGAAGCGTGCTTTGCCACGCTGGCCTTGCTGGCGTTGCGGCCCCGCTTGAACACGGCCAGTTCGTCCTCAGTGAACAGCGGCTCCAGCAGCTGTTCCTCCCGGAACTGTGCCCGGGCCGAGACATATTTGACCTTTTCTGCGTTGAGCTTTCCGGCAGACAGGCGGTGATGCTCCACCAGACGCTGTCTCACCAGCAGTTCCAGCACGCTGTCGCCCACAAAGGCCAGCGCCAACGGGCTGAGCTCCCGCGGGTCGATTTTTTCAGGTTCGTTCATAAATATTCTCCAACCCTCTCAGACTCGCATCCGCTCGCCAGCTCCCCCGAAAGGGGGAG
This sequence comes from Faecalibacterium sp. BIOML-A4, assembly GCF_009679665.1. Lineage (NCBI taxonomy): Bacteria > Bacillati > Bacillota > Clostridia > Eubacteriales > Oscillospiraceae > Faecalibacterium > Faecalibacterium sp. BIOML-A4. The sequence continues at coordinate 26,478 of NZ_WKZG01000004.1, forward strand.
CTTTTATTGCACGTACTTTTTAGATGCGTGAAACCTCGCCCTTCGGGAGAGGTGGCAGCGCGGCAGCGTTGACGGAGAGGGTTCTTCTTTAGAAGATATAATCGAACTGGTAATCGCCAATGAGAATGGTGTCGTTCTCCTGCACGCCCTTTGCCACCAGAGCGTCCAGAATGCCGCTCTCGCCCAGCTGACGCTGGAAGAACTGCAGGCTTTCGTAGTCGTCCACATTGCTGCCGGCCAGAATGTATTCCAGCCACGGGGCTTCCACGCTCCATACATGGGCTTCCATGCGCTTGATCTCAAACGCACGGTCGTTGGCCTTGGGTTCGGGCTTCTTGTACTCGGGAGCAAACACCGGCACCGGCGGGATATCTTTCAGGCGGTTATACACGAGGCCCGGCAATTCCTTCACGCCCTGCATCGTAGCGGCAGAGATGGGCACAAAGGTCAAGCCCTTGCCCTCCACATACTTGCGGAAAGCTTCGATCTGCTCCTCGGTGGCCAGATCACACTTGTTGCCCACAACGATCTGCGGGCGCTCAGCCAGCACAGGGCTGAACTTTGCCAGCTCCTCGTTGATCTTTTCAAAATCTTCAATGGGTTCACGGCACTCGCTGCCAGAAACATCCACCACATGCAGCAGCAGGCGGCAGCGCTCCACATGGCGCAGGAAGTCATGTCCCAGACCGATGCCCTCGCTGGCACCCTCGATCAGGCCGGGGATGTCAGCGCAGACAAAGCTTGCGCCCTCCGCCACGGACACAACGCCCAGCGTGGGCACCAGCGTGGTGAAGTGGTAGTTTGCGATCTTAGGCTTGGCTGCGCTGATGGTGGAAATGAGGGTGGACTTACCCACATTGGGGAAGCCGATCAGACCCACATCGGCGATCAGCTTCAGCTCCAGCGTCACCTGAATGTCTTCGCCGGGCATACCGGGCTTTGCAAACTTGGGGATCTGTCGGGTGGGAGTGGCAAAATGCGCATTGCCGTAGCCGCCGCGGCCACCCTTTGCAATGGTGACTGGGGTGTGGTCGGACAGGTCCGCAATGACAAGGCCGCTCTCGGCGTCCTTGATGACGGTGCCCAGCGGCACCTTGATGACAAGGTTCTCCGCGTTTTTGCCGTGGCACAGGCTTGCACCGCCCTTGCCACCCTCCGGGGCCACATACTTGCGCTTATAGCGGAAATCCATCAGGGTGGTCAGGTGATCGTCCACCACAAAGATGATATCGCCGCCGCGGCCGCCGTCGCCGCCGTCCGGGCCGCCAGCGGCCACGAATTTTTCACGGTGAAAGCTCACCGCACCGTCGCCGCCCTTGCCCGCGTGGAGCCATATCGTGGCGATGTCGATAAAGTTGGTTTGTGCTGCCATACAGCCCCTCCTTAGTTTCTACCTCTATTCAGCTCGCCCCTTCGGGGGAGCTGGACGCGCCAAAGCGCGGCCTGAGAGGGTTCTTTCATCAAAAAGAGCCGGGCCACGAGGGTCCGGCTCTCTACGTTTTGCAGTTATCCGAAAGAAGTTACTGCTTGACGCTGCACTTCTTGCCGTCTTTACCCACGCGCTCGAAACGGACGGTACCGTCCACCAGAGCAAACAGGGTGTCATCGCTGCCCTTGCCAACGTTCTCACCCGGCATGATGTGGGTGCCACGCTGACGAACCAGGATGTTGCCGGCCAGAACGAACTGACCGTCTGCACGCTTGGTGCCCAGACGCTGTGCTGCGGAATCGCGGCCGTTCTTGGTGCTGCCTACGCCCTTTTTATGTGCCATTGTAATTTACCTCCTTAGCCGTTGATCGCAGTGATCTCAACCTTGGTGAAGGGCTGACGATGGCCCATACGGCGAGCACTGTGCTTCTTTGCGCGATAGGTGATGATGTTCAGCTTCTTGCCCTTGCCATTCTTGATGACCTTGGCAGTAACGGTAGCACCCTCAACAACGGGAGCGCCAACCTTCACAGAACCCTCCTCGCCAATAGCGAGAACCTGATCAAACTTCACTTCGGAGTCGGCCTCAACGTCCAGCTTTTCGATGTAGACGATGTCGCCCTGCTCCACGCGGTACTGCTTACCGCCGGTAACAATGATTGCGTACATTTTGTTCATTCCTTTTCGTTGTACTCGCTGGTCGTAAAGGCAGGCCCTTACACTGGGCCATTTCAGGCGCCCACACCACGCGGCTAGAATATTATAGCAAAAAAGCGATGGAAATGCAAGAGGAATTTTCCTCTTTCCGAAGAATTTTTTATTGTTTCGCCTTTCCGCTTTCCGCGATGGTGCGTTTTACTTCGGCATTATACGCTTCGGTGCGCTCCACGAAGAGCTTACGCGGGCTGGAGGCCAGCAGTTCAGTATCTGTATCCGTCATCAGACCGATAACAGCTTTTTCTTTGCTCAGCTTATTGACTGCGGCTTTGTTGTCCGCCGTCATTGCCAGCTTTACCATCAGGGGCTTGTCCTTGAACTTGTGGGTGAAGTAAATTTCCGCAGCCACACCGACTACCACAGCGATACCTGCCACCAGCTGGGATGCCCGCAGACCAATGGAGGGCACCAGCATCAGACTGTCGGTGCGCAGGGCTTCGATCCAGAAGCGGCCCGCGCCGTACCAGATCATATACCGCAGGGCAATGTCACCGTTGAACTTGCGCTTTTTAATATAACGGAACAGCAGGAGAAAGCCCACGAAGCACCAGATGCTTTCGTACAGGAAGGTGGGATGCACCGGCAGATTCGGGTCAATGGTCACGCCGCTCTGGGCCGTGACTGTGCTGCCCATCAGGTAAGCGCGGGTCGTTTCGCTGAACATGCCCCACGGCAGGGTGGTGTTGCAGCCGAAGGCCTCCTGATTGAAGAAGTTGCCCCAGCGGCCGCAGCCCTGTCCCAGCAGAAAACCCATAGCGGTCAGGTCGAACATGGGCAGCACCGGCACGCCCCGCCGTTTGCAGGCCAAGCCACCGAACAGAAAGCCGCCGATGATGCCACCGTAGATGGCAAGGCCGCCATCCCGAATGGCGATCATCTCCCAGATGCTTTCGTATTTAAAGGGTGCCATGGCCACATAGTAAGCGCGGGCGCTGACAATGCCCAGCACGATGCCAATCAAGATCACGTCCACCATGCTGTCCGGGTCCACGCCGAACTCGATGCTGTGGCGGAACGCAAATACCAGCGCCAGACAGATGCCAAAGGCAATGCACACGCCATACCAGTAAATATTGAACCCGCCAATGGAAAGGGCCACGCGGTTGATCTCAAAGCTCAGGCCCAGCCCCGGGAACTGCACCAGATTTGTCATTCTGCTTCCTCCTCGTTCTCGGCCAGCGGCGCAGTGCCATCTGGCAGAATATCCATCACAGCCATGCGGTCGGTGCTGAGGATGTGCTGCAGCGCAGCGTCCGCATCCTCGGCAGTCAGCCCTGCCAGCATGGTGATCTGCTGCGCCACCGTCTGGCCGGAGAGGGCAAAGTCTGCCATCTGGCTGGCCGAGTCCTCCACATTTTCCAGGTTTTCGATCAGCTGGCCGTACTTTTCGTTCTTGCACAGGGTAAAGATCTCCCTGTCCACACCTGCGGCACGGATGCGGGCGATCTCGTCCAGCAGCAGCTTCCGCACGGTATCCGGTGCATCGCTTTCGCCGGTGAACAGGATGCAGCAGCAGCCGTCCACCCGCAGCACTTCCCCGCCAAAGCCGGGGTTCACAAGGCCCCCGTCGTACAGACGGCGGTACAGCGGCGACATGCCGCCTGTGATGCAGCTCAGGATCAGATCATACAGCGCTTCAGTGCGCAGATCGTTCGGGGGCAACGGCTTCTCCTTGAAGCCCACGCCGAAGCAGGGCTTGGACACCGGCATTTTCAGGGTCTTATGGGCTGCCGCCAGCGTCATGGGTTCCGGCTTCCACAGCCGTTGCACTCTTTCGGTGCTGCGCGGTTTCATCAGGCCGTGGCGCTCACAGGCAGCCAGGATCTGCTCCATGGTAGTGTTTCCGGCAGCCGCCAGCACCATATTGCCCGGTGCATAGAAGGCTTTGCAGCTGTCGTAAAGCATCTCCGGCGTGATCTCAGCAATGCTCTCCACCGTGCCCGCGATATCGCTGCGGATGGGATGCTCGTGGTACAAGCACTCGAACAGGCCGGTGATGAGCCGCCAGTCCGGGCTGTCATCGTACATTTTGATCTCCTGCCCGATGATGCCCTGCTCCTTGGCGATGGTCTGCTCGGTAAAGTACGGATGAGTCACCATGCCCAGCAGCACATCCAAGCTTTCGTCCAGCTGCTGGGTCGCAGTGAACAGGTAGCAGGTGCGGTCAAAGCTGGTAAATGCGTTGGCATTGGCACCAGTCTTGGCATACTTTGCAAAGGCATCGCCGTCCTGATCTTCAAACATCTTGTGCTCGAGGAAGTGTGCCACGCCTGCAGGCAGATGCACCTCTTTGCCGTCCAGCCGGAAATCCCGGTCAATGGAGCCAAAGCGGGTAGCAAAAATGACATGAGTGCTGGAATAGCCCGGCATGGGCCGCACGATAACGGTCAGTCCGGAGGGCAGGGTCTGCCACTGGTCAGCCACGGTCTTTTCCAGCAGGGTCTGGTTATTCTGCGGCATGAGCGGCCACCTCCTTTGTGAGCAGATAGCTGACCGAGAGGGTCAGTTTGCGCAGGATGGCGCGCACGTCGTCCTTGGTCACAGCCTGCAGAGCGGCGCGGGCTTCGGCGGGTGTCTGCACCTTGGCTGGGTCGCCGCCGCGCAGCACTTCAATGTAATACCATGTCTCGATGCCGCCCAAGGTATCCTCTACCCCCTGCATCCCGCTCAGCAGACCCCGACGGCAGTCCTCAAATTCATCGTCGGTGATGGGGCCATCGCACAGGTCGGCCAGTTCCTTCAAGATGGCCTGCTCTGCCCGGGCTGCGTCGGCGTGCTCCACGCCGCTGTTCACAGCCATGCTTCCGGTAAAGCTCTGGAACGAGGACGAGCAGTAGTAGCACAGGTGGTCACGCTCGCGCACATTCAGGAACAGGCGGCTGGTCACACTGCCGCCGTACAGCGCCATGGCAAGGCGCACAGCAGCCAGCTGTTCGGTGCGCATGGGTTCGCCCAGCGTGAACAGCATACAGAGCTTCGCCTGCACCATATCATAGGTTTCGGTTTTGTGCACCGGCTCCCGGCGGGGCATGGCAATGTTTTCCGCCAGCGGCAGCGGTGCGCGGTCAATTGCCGCAAGCTCTGCCAGCAGTGCATCCTTTACCGCAGCGGTCTGCTCTGCCGTGCAGCCCAGCACGATCAGTTCAATGTTGGCGGTGCGCAGCATCTCGTAATAGGCTGCGGTAAGCTGTTCCGGTGTCAGGCCTTCCACCTCTTCCAAATAGCCCTCCTGCCGCACACCCGCCGGGCTGTCGCCAAAGAATTCCCGGTTGGCCTGATGCAGGCAGTAAAGGCGCTTATCGTTGATCTCATCTTCCAGCGCCTTTTTCAGCATCTGCTTTTCAATGCCCACGGCTTCCGGATCAAAAGTGCCGCCCACAAAATACGGGTGAAAGGCCGCACCCAGTGCAATGGATGCATATTCCCTTGTAAGGGTCTCCCCTTCCAGCGCAAACTGATCCTTGATGCCGGTAACACTAACACACAGGTTGTGGCTGCAGCCCATGGGCCGGGCATCCACTGTGAGGTCTGCACCGTAGAGCTTGGCCAGCTTTTTGGTCAGGCGGGTCATATCCGGGCAGTCGGCATAGCCGCGCTCCAGCACCAGCGGCAGCAGCGCATGTGCTGTGGCCGTTTCCCGCTTTGCCGGAAAGGCAAAGTGGACGCTGATGCGGCAGCGGTTGAATTTTTCCGCCGGGTCACAGGAAAGATGCACACCCGGCGCAATGAGAGTACGTTCCAATTTGTTCCTCCGCCCTGCTTTCACAGGGAGCTTTTATTTTTATGATGCCTTCTGCAAGGCAAGAAATTCTTCCAGACTCAGGCCGCTGGCACGGATGGCAAGGGCATTTTCAACGCCCACATACCGCCAGTGCCACGGCTCAAACACCACGCCGGTAGCAGCCTGCCTGTCCTGCGGATAGCGCAGGATAAAGCCGTATTCGGCGGCGTAGGCGGTGAGCCACTCATAGGCGCGGGTCGTATCAAAGCCGGTATCACGGGTCGGGTAGTCCGTACTGAGGATATCCGCCGCATAGCCGGTGCCGTGATCATTGCATTCCGCAGGCGGCTGGATATCTGCCGCAAGGCTGGCGGCTTCTTCCTCGGTTTTGCCCTTTTCCAGATACTGCTGCTTCTGCGTCTCATAGGCCGCGCTGCGGGCATCTGCGTCCTGATAGCCTGCCGTCAGCACCAGTGCAACGCCGTCCTCGGCCGCAGCCGCAGCCATTTTCTGGTAGGCTGCAGCTGCTTCGGCTTCCAGTTGGATACCGCTGGCTTCATCGGCATCGGCAAGGGCCGGAGAGGGTTCCTCGGCAAAAGGCAGATTGGTGTTTACCAGCACAAAGCGCTCATCGTCAGCATCAAAGCTGTAGCCGGTGCCATCGTAGCTGGCCGCGTCAAAGCTCTGCGGCCCTGCAAGCATGGCGTTCACCTTTGGCAGCAGCCAGAGGATGCCTTTGGTCATAAGCGCCACAATGACGGCGCAGACGAGAATGAGAATGGCCCAGTTGCGGGCCAGACGCAGCCGCTTGCGGCGCTTCCACTGAGCGCGGGTCAGGCGGGGCTTTGCAGCATTTCTATCAGTCGGTTCCATGGTGCGTTGCAGCTCCTTTTGCAGAATTTGCAGCGCACTGCGCCGCACAGATACAGTGTATATTATACACCCCTTTGCATTTTGTGTAAACGCCGGAAGTGTAAAATAAGTATGACCGAAAAAACTCCTTCCGTCTGCTCGCACGCTCGCATCCACCTCCCTCAATGAGGGAGGCTCTGGCGAAACAGAAAAGTTTCCCGCTCTGCCAAAGGCCCCCTCTCAGAGGGGGCTGTCGCCGCAGGCGACTGGAGGAGTTTTCCACGCAAAAATGCCGCACCACCTAAAAGGCGATGCGGCATTCCTATATTTTTATTTAATCAAACAGCATATCGTGGATCGCAGAAACAGCCTTGTCGGCATCGTCGCGGTTGATGATGCAGGAGATCTTGATCTCGCTGGTGGAGATCATCTTGATGTTGATGTTGTTGTTGGACAGTGCCTCAAACATCTTGGAAGCAACGCCGCTGTGGCTCTGCATACCGGCACCCACAATGGAGACCTTGGCGCAGGTGGTGTCCACGCTCACATCGTTGAAGTGTGCGCTCTCCTTCAGCACGCGCATGGCCAGATCGGCTTCGCCCTCAGAGCAGGTAAAGCTGATATCCTTCTTGCCGTCACGGCCGGTGGACTGCAGGATGATGTCCACGTTGATGTTCTTCTGGGCCAGCAGACCGAAGATCTTGAAGCTCATGCCCGGCTCATCGGGAACGTTCAGAATCGTGATAACAGCAACATCAGTGTCCTTTGCGACACCCTTGATCAGCATACCTTCCATGTCTTTTGTAACCTCCTTGACCACCGTACCGGGCACGGGATTCAGGCTGGAGAGCACCTCCAGCTCCACATTATACTTTTTGGCCAGCTCCACGCTGCGGTTGTTCAGCACCTGTGCACCCAGAGATGCCAGCTCCAGCATCTCGTCAAAGGTGATCTCATCCAGCTTGCGGGTGTTGCGCACCTTGCGCGGGTCGGCCGTGTAAACGCCTTCCACATCGGTAAAGATCTGGCAGCGGTCTGCGTGCAGGGCTGCTGCAATGGCAACAGCGCTGGTGTCGGAGCCGCCGCGGCCCAGAGTGGTGATGTCATCCATCTTGTTCAGGCCCTGGAAGCCTGCCACAACGACCACACGGTTGCGCTCCAGCTCAGAAGAGATGCGCTCTGTCTCCAAGCGGGTGATGCGCGCCTTGGTATAGGCGCGGTCGGTGCGGAAGCCAGCCTGCCAGCCGGTCAGGCTGATGGCATGGCAGCCCAGCTCATTCAGTGCCATGGCCAGCAGCGAAATGCTGATCTGCTCGCCGCTAGCCAGCAGCATATCCATTTCACGGGCCGAAGGGTTGTGGGTGATCTCCCCAGCCTTGGCGATCAGGTCATCGGTGGTATCGCCCTGAGCGGACACCACCACAACTACGTCATTGCCCGCGTTGTGGGTGTTTGCCACAATGCGTGCCACGTTGAAGATACGGTCACGGTCCTTCACCGAAGAACCGCCGAACTTCTGTACGATCAACGCCATATCTTGTCACTCTCCTCTTTTTGTCCCTTTGTCAAAAGGGGGTACACCGGGCGGAAGCGGTCAGCAGCGCCTTGCACTTTCCTTACCCATTTATCATTCCACCGTTGCGCCGGTGTTATCGGCATCCAAACGCAGCAATGTAAATGCTTCACATCCGTCCAGACCTTCCAGCAGCTCCAGACCCTTTTCCAGCTTGGAATAGAACTTTTCGGCCTCCGCCTTTTCCGCTACGGCCATCACGGTGCTGCCCGCACCGGAAACGTAAACAGCCTTTGCACCACACAGGCGTGCCATATCGAACACTTCCTTGGAGCCGGGCATCAGCGGCATACGGTAGGGCTGGTGCAGCTTATCCTCGGTGGCAATGGCCAGCAGATCATGTCTGCCCTCGCAGAAGGCGGCGGGCACCAGCGCAGCGCGCGAAAGGTTATATACCGCGTCCTTGTGGGAGACTTCTTTGGGCAGGGCCGCACGAGCGGCTTCCGTCAGCAGCTTGTAGTCCGGCACGATGGCGGCAAAGCACAGCGTTTCATCCACATTGCGCTTGACCGAGTACACCTTGCCATCCTCGAACACGCTGCTGGTCAGGCCGCCCAGAAGAGCCGGGGCCACGTTATCGGGGTGGCCCTCGATGGAGGTAGCCAGCGTGAGCAGCTCCTGCGTGTTGAGCACATCGCCCAGCATCCGGTTTGCACCCAGCAGTCCCGCAATGATGCAGGCCGAGGAAGAACCAAGGCCGCGCGCCATGGGGATGGGATTCGTCTGGGTGATCTTGAGGGGCGGGATCTGCTTGCCCACCTTCTCAAACAGCCCCTTTGCCGAACGGTACACGAGGTTCGATTCACCGCGCGGGATGCGGGTACCGTCCGCAGACGAGATATCCAGCACTTCGCTCTCTTCAAAGGTGACCGTATTATACAGCGTCACCGCCAGACCCAGCGCATCAAAGCCGGAGCCGATGTTTGCACTGGTGGCCGGGACAGAAACCTTGATCTTCATAGCCGCCGCACCTTTCCTTATTCCGTTATCAGTTTTCTTCCGGCAGACGCTTGAGCACCAGCTTCACGCTGCCGCCCACGGCTTCCACCTTGCGGGCTGCTTCGGCCAGTGCCTTTTCGTCGGCTCGCTCCACAAAGTAAGCGCAGCCTTCGTAGCGTTCGTCCACCACCCTGCCATAGCCGTAGATGGCTTCCACCACCGCCGGAGCAATGCCTGCTACACGCACATAATATGCAGCAGGAGCCGGGTCGGTGAGCATTCCCTCCACCGGCTCAGCAGGCTGCCAGAACAGGCTGTCGTGCACCTTGGAGCCATGCTTCAGGGCATCCACAACGTCGGCCACCACGGCGCTGGCGGTGGGCAGCTTGCCTGCGCCCTTGCCGTAGAACACCACGTCGCCCAGCATATCACCCTTGACCAGCACTGCATTGAACACATCGTCCACGCTGGCCAGCTGGTTTGCCTTGGGCACCAGACACGGCTCCACACCGGCAGCCACGCTGCCGTCCTTGCCGCGCTTCATCCATGCGATCAGCTTGATCACACAGCCCAGCTTTTCCGCCGCTTCCACATCTGCCGTGGTAATGGCACGGATGCCGCGGGTAGGAATGTTCTGGGGGTAGATCTGATGGCCGCACACCAGCGAGGACAGAATGGCGATCTTGCGGCAGGCATCACGGCCGTCCACATCGTCGCTGGGGTCCTTCGTCTCGGCGTAGCCCAGCTCTTGCGCGATCTTCAGCGCATCGTCAAAGCCCAGATTTTCGCGCACCATCTTGGTGAGCATGAAGTTGGTGGTGCCATTCACGATGCCCTCCACCTCGGTGATGACGTTTGCCGCCAGACACTGGTGCATCGGGGTAATGATGGGCGTACCGCCGCCCACAGAAGCCTCGAACAGGAAGGCACAGCCGTGCTCTTTGGCAAGGCCCAGCAGCTCTGCGCCGTAGGTGGCCACCATCTCCTTGTTGGAGGTGCATACGCTGCGGCCGCTCTCAAGGCAGGCCTTTACATACGGATACGCAAAGCGGGTGCCGCCGATGGTCTCCACCACCACCTTGATCTCCGGGTCTTCCAGAATGGTATCGAAGTTCTTTATAAACAGGTGTGCATCCGGATGGTTTGAAAAATCCTTCGGGTCAAGGATGTACTTGACCTCCACCGGCTCACCTGCACGGCGGGAGACACCCGCAGCGTTGCGGCACAGTACCTCGTACACGCCGCTGCCCACCGTGCCAAAGCCCAGAATTGCAATTTTAGCCATTGTTGTTCTCCCTCGTTTTCTGAAGACTGCTTACAGATTGTACCCGCAGTGCACGCCTACCACCATACGCTGACGCGAAAGTTTTTCGGTCAGCTCTTCGGGAGTCATCTGCATGGTATCGGTGCGGATGGTGACTGCCACCAGTGCGGCACCGTTTTCCGGTGTGGACTGGTTGATGGTCACAATGCTTGCACCTGCGGCGCTGATGCCGGCCAGCAGGCTCTGCAGTGCACCGGTCTCGTCCCGCAGAGTAGCCATGACGGTGATCACCTCACGGCCATTCTCGGAGTCAAAAATGCAGTCCTTATACTTATAAAAAGCGCTGCGCGAAAGATCGACTGCGCGGGTAGCAGCGGAAATGCTGCGTGCCTCCCCGCTGGCCAGAAGTTCCTTGGCACGCACCACCTTGAGAAAAACCTCAGGCAGCACCTGCGCATCTACCAGATAAAAGCGGCGTTCCAACTTGTTCACCTCACAAACACAAGTGTTCTTGCAGTGAATATAATAGCATCCGGCCCCCTGCAATGCAAGAGGTCGGATGCGTTTTTGTCAGATTATCCAGTTTTGCTGCGGCAAGCGCGGTATTTCCTTGCCGGATTCACTCCGCGCCGGTGCCGATAGTACGCCTTTTGTCCTTCATATGGCTACAGATCAGTCTGTATCCTGATTACCTGTATCCGCAGGAATGACAGCCTGCTCCGGTGCCGTAGTCTCCGCAGGTGCAGCCGCTGCAGGAGCTGCTGCATGGGAGTAGTTGCAGGTACCAGGCAGATCATCGGCGCGGTAGTAGCCCACGGCGGTGCTGGGGCAGGAGCCGCCTGCCAGCAGGCCGCTCTGGGTGCAGTAGCGGCGCTCCACCACACCGGCAGAGGTCGGGAATGCCTTATACGGCAGGTTTGCCTGCACCTGTTCCATCAGGGCCTTCCACGCCATAACACAGGTACGGGTCTTGGCCTGCTGCTTACCCAGCGTCTTGGTCATATCATAGGGTGCATCGTAGCCCCACCACACGGCGGTAACGTAGTACGGCGTGCCGCCCACGAACCACAAATCCTTTTCGTCGCTGGCGGTACCGGTCTTGCCAAAGGCTTCCATGCCGTTGGAGTTGGGGTAGCGGCCGCCGGCGGTACCCACGCTGGAGTACAGCACGTTCTTCAGCAGGCGGTTCATCACATAAGCGGTATCCGGGGTCAGGGCCTGATAGCTGGTGGAGTTGTTCTCCAGATAGATATTGCCATCACGGTCCAGCACGCGGGTATACAGGTGCGGGGTGGTGTACTGGCCATCGTAGAAGATCTGGAACGCAGCTGCCAGCGCCGTGGGCGTAACGCCATGGGTCTGACTGCCCATGACCATCTGCGCCAGACCCACATCGTTTACCGGGTCCAGCGTGTTCAGCTGCAGGGTGTTGTACACAAAATTGAAGATGTTGCTTGCGCCCACCAGATCACCCACACGCACCGCAATGGTGTTCAGCGAGCGGGCCAGACCGTTCCACAGCGGCACATCACTGTTGTCGCCGTAGTTGCCGCCATAGTTGCGGGGCCAGCTGCGCCATGCGTTGGGATAAGCGCGCAGCTGCTTGTCGGAAAGGCCCATCAGGCCGTTCTTGCGGCAGTAATCCTCATCGCGGATCACCATATCCTGCTTCTGATACAAGGGCGAGTTGTTGAGCATGGTGGACCAGTTCACCAGACCATACTCTACACCCAGTGCATACGCACCGATAGGCTTGATGGTAGAACCCGTCTGACGAGTGACACTGTAGGCACGGTTCAGCGAGAGGCTCTTGTTCTTTTCGCCCAGACCACCCACAATGGCGATCACATTGCCGTCATAGTCCAGCGTGACCATGGCTGCCTGAGTACGCACATTGCGGTAATAGTAAACGGTACCGTCGTCGCCGGTGCGGGTCTTGGGCGTACCGTCCTCGTTCATCACCTGTACATCGTCGTCCGAGATGGAGGTCACCTCTTCCTCATGCCAGCCGGCCGGGAAGTAGGCATCATCCGTGTTGAGCATCAGGTTTTCCATGGCGGACTGCGCCTTGGTGTTCACAGTCGACTCAACGGTAAAGCCGCCGGTGTACAGCAGCTTCTGTGCCTCGGATTCCGAAATGTTTTCCTTGTCCATGATGTCCTGCACCAGCTCGGTGAACAGTGCATCGGTAAAGTAAGAGGTAACGGAAGAATTCTTCTTGGTATCCTCTTCCTCGGCCAGTACCAGCGGCTGGGCCGCTGCGTTGCGGTAGTCCTCTTCGCTGATCACGCCCTGCTGCCACATGTTGTACATGAGGAAGTTACGGCGGTTGATCAGGTTTTCGGGGTTGGTGTAGGGGTTATAGTTGGTGGGGTTTTTGGTGATGGACGCAATGGTCGCACACTCCCACAGTGTCAGCTGGCTGACATCCTTATTAAAGTATTCGTTGGCCGCAGTCTGCACGCCCTGAATGGTGCCGGTAAAGCTGATGGTGTTCAGGTACGCTTCCAGAATGGTCTCCTTGGAATAGCTGCGGCTCAGGCAGAGGGCGCGGTAGATCTCGCGCAGCTTGCGCAGTGCGCCTTCAATGCCGCTGGCGCTCTTGTCGTCGGTCAGGTTCTTGATCAGCTGCTGCTCCAGCGTGGATGCGCCCTGCTTGGAGCTGTAGATGGGCAGCAGGTATTCGTTGACCATTGCGCCGATGGTGCGCTTGAAGTTGACGCCGGGCTCGTTGTAAAAGTCCTTATCCTCAGTGCAGATGAACGCATACTGCAGGTTCGTGGGGATCTGCTCCAGATCCGCCCACACACGGTGGCTGTTGGAAGAGCGCAGCGTGGCATACTCCACCTGTGCACCGGTGTCCGGGTCGGTAGCCATCACCACACTGGACTGGCTCAGCTCAATGTTGTCCAGATCCAGCAGGTCGCCGTCGTTGGCGGTAGCCTGCACCACGTAATATACAGCACCCACTGCCACCAGACTGCCTGCCATGATGCCCAGACAAATCAATGTAGCAATGGTTCGGCCAATGAAGCGCAGAATGGGATGTCTGCCCTTTTCACGGGGTTCCTTTGGTTCTTTGGGTTCCCGGCCGCGTCTGGGTCCCAGCTGGGACTCCCGGCGGCTGTTGCTCACATTTACCTTCCGCCCCGCCGGTGCCGGGGAATGCCCCTCACCGGCACGGTTGATCTTTCTCATATCGGAGATAGAAATCGCCTCCTAACATTCAGGCTGCTTTTTCAGCGCCATGCGCTGGTACTTTTCCATCAAAGCGCACAGAACTGCACGCAATACCATATTATAGCACGTGCACAGAACGCGGGCAAGAACCAATCTTCGGCCCTGATAGGTCTAATCATCTGTAGTATAACACAATCTGTCGGACAAAGTACAGCATTCCCGTGTGAAAATTGACTGTGCCCCCCTGTTTTGGGGCATACTTCAGCCGGAAAGGAGCGTGTTTCTCCATGCGCAAACTGTGCACCTGCCTGTTCTATGGGCTGTGCGTATTCACCATCGTGTTCAGCCTGTTCTGGATGGCCCTGCCCAAGCTCAGCCTTCCGGTGCCCGACCCCGGCAGCGAAGCACCGCCTTCCTCCGCAGCAGACCTTGCCGCACAGGCCATGCCGGAGCTTGCTGCCCAGAGCTACCGCCTGTGCGACAAAGGCGGGCGCGTGGCCGTTTACCGCTGCGGCACCAATGGCCAGCCGGATGTGCTTGTCACCGTCACCGGCATCTACACCAATCTTCTGCCGGAGAACGATGCCGTGCGCATCAAGCGCGGTGTGACCGTGTACAGCGAACGGGAACTGGACCTGCTGCTGGAAGATCTGGGCGGTTGAGTGCAGAATGCTCAATTTTTATCTACTTTTACTGATTATTTTTATTGACATCCCGATGTGAAAATTATATAATGATAATAGAAGTAAAGTTTCTTAACCACCCGCAGCGATCATAAAAGGAAGTGCTTCCTCATGTCAGAACAGATCACCCTCCATTACCAGTGCCGTCTTTGCGGCAAGCAGCTGGACCGCGGTATCCACCTCGGCCCGCCCAGCCCCGGCACCTGCAGCAAAGCCGCCAAGGTGGACGGCTTTCACGGGCCGCACCGCTGGGTCATTGTCTCTTTGCCCAAAAGTGCTTGATTTTTAACGCAAAAAAACCTCCGGGAAAATGCAGGGGCTTCATAAAACAGTATTTGCAAAAGTTCCCGCAATGGGGCAGATTTGGCGTGACTTCGGTCACGCCTTTTCTTTTGCTTCCAGTTCATCCAGAGGGATATACCCCAGCCCATCATACTTAATATGGATGTGCTGCACCCGCTTTCCGCTGGACTTATCCGGGGCATCCACATAGATGGCCGACACCAGTTCACGGAGAGCATAAGGGGTGAGTTCTTCAATATGAACGTACTTGTGCGCTTTCTGGACGAACTTCTCAATATTCTCAATCTGCTGTTCCTGTACTTCGATTTCCTGCTGGATAGAGAGGGCTTCCTCTTCCAGATGCTTCTGTTCGGCATCGTAGCTTTGGCTCATCATGTCAAAGCGTTCATCGCTCAGCTTTCCGCTGGCGTTATCCTCGTAGATTTTCATGAACAGCCGTTTGAGGTCTGCAATCCGCTTCTCATTCCGGGCAAGCTGCTTCTTTAGGACGGTCAGCTTTTCGGTGCTTTCCACCCGAAGCTGTTCCTCCATGACCTTGCGGAAGTAGTCCTCATGGCAAAGGATGTAGTCCGTCACCCGCTGGACATGATTCAGCACTTGGCCTTCCAGAACTTTTACCCGGATGAAGTGCCCTCTGCATTTACTTCTGTTCTTCTTGTGCAGAGCGCAGTCAAAGAAGTCTTGGTTAAAGTCCCTGTTATTGGATGAACCATACTGCATCTTGGAACCGCAGTCAGCACAATAGACCATGCCGGAAAAGATGCTGCTCTTGCCCGTTCGTGTCATGCGGTGACGCTGGCTGCGAATCTCTTGAACCTTTTCAAACACATCATCGTCAATAATGCGCTCGTGGGTATTCGGGAAGACAGCCTGATTCTCCACAGGATTCAGCCGTTGCTTCTTGTCCCAGATGGAGTTGGTGTAGGTCTTGAAGTTGACCGTGCAGCCTGTGTACTCCCGACGTTCCAGAATGCCCACAACGGTGCTATCCTTCCACGCATAGGGGTCTTCGGAGATAGCAGCCGCTGCTCTTCCGTGGCTCTGCTTGTAGGCACTCACGGTGAGCACCTTGTCCTCTTGCAGTTGCTTAGCGATTTGGGAAGGCCCACGGCCTTCCATGCACATGGAGAAGATGCGCTTCACGACCGCAGCCGCTTCTGGGTCAACAAGCCAATGCTTCGGGTTCTCCGGGTCTTTTACATAACCGTACGGCACATTGACCGTCAGCGGCACACCACGCTCTCCCTTGGCCTTCTGAACAGCCCGAATCTTGCGGCTGGTGTCACGGGCATAAAACTCGTTGAACCAGTTCTTAATGCCCGCAAAATCGTTGTTTACGCTGTTCGGGTCAATGGTGTCGTAGTTGTCGTTAATGGCAATGTAGCGAACGCCATACTGGGGAAAGGTGAAGTTGGTGTACAGACCCGTCAGGGCAGAGTTGCGCCCCAGTCGGGACAGGTCTTTCGTGATAACGATTCCTACACGCCCTGCTTCGATCTCGACCAACATACTCTGAAAGCCGGGACGGTCGTAGTTCGTGCCGGAATAGCCATCATCTACAAAGAACACCGGGTTCGGGAAGTGGTTCTTCTTGGCGTATTCCAGAAGGATAGTCTTCTGGTTCTCAATGGACAGGCTTTCGCCGAGCCGCTCGTCCTCCTGCGACAGTCGGCAGTAAAGTGCGGTGATTTTATTCGTTGCTCCAGACATTGTTGTGTCCTCCTTACTCTGTGGAGCAACTGTCAGTGCAGGATTGGTTACCGGGTCAAGTATAGCAGAATTGGGCGCAGTTGTCATTCGTCTGCACCCTCATCTTCAAATTTTTGCTGGGCGTTCTTGGCAACAATACGCTCCAGCTTCTTCAAAAAGGACTCCTTGCCCTCATAGCTGCCGGTCACGGTGTAGGTGGTATGTCCGACTTTCTCCGTGGTGGTCAGTTCAGGAATCCAGAACGCGGACAGGTTCTTGACATGGAGATTACCGTTCTCATCCACATAGGAGCCGTGCTTCTTCTGATCTTCGGTCAAGGACTGCCGCTTGAAATAGATTTCATTTTCGGAGATGCTCACGGTCTCACTGGTCTGCTCCTTCGGGGTATCGTCATACAGCTGAGCGAAAAATGCCAGTGCATCTTCGGGTGGGTCTTCCTCCATGAGCTGCTCGAAAACTCGCTGTTCCTCTGCCGAGAGGTTGTTCCATGCGGCTTCCAACTCCTGCTCGCTGGCTGCGTTGACAAAGGCTTCGATTTCTTTTTTCATGGTGCATCCTCCTTTGGCTGCGAAAAGCGGATTTTCAAAAAGTGCGGGTTTTCGTGAGAGCAAGAATCGTCCCGTGGCCACAAATTTTCAATTCTTGAAAATTCTTGCCCCCTTGGGACAGCTTCTTGTTGGGGCGTGCCTGCCCCAAACCCTGCTGGGTGATTTCATTCTTGGTGGTTGCTATATTGCTTATATGCCTTTTCAAATCCTGATTTGTTATATATGATAAATTTATAACATTCTCCGTCTTTCATGGAAATTGCTGCAACAGGAACGACCATCTGACTCCATGAAAGCTCCCTTATCTCGTTCATGGGCAATACAAGGTTGCGATACAGTGGACTGACTGTGAGCTTTTGAGTTGAATATGTAATGCTCTGTTCATCAATGTACAAACCACCGCCAATGATTCCATTACGGCATAAGCTACACACAAAAGTTTTTCCCATAATATTACCGCCTCCTATTAGTTGATGGTTGGTTAAGTTGAGTATATCATATTGATTTCCAGAAGAACACCCCTATATAGGAGATTTTAGCCGTTTTACTGCGTACGTGCGTACGAGAGATTGGTACGCACGTACGCAGCGATTTGCCCGAAGCGCACCCTATACAGCCGTTTCCCCCTCGGAGAGCCCACTACACTTTGCAGACCGCAGGGATGAAAGTGTCATAGTGGGTTATTACACTTCCGCAGAAGCGCCTTTTCCTCGCCGCAAACAGCCGGGGTGCACTTTTGTGGAGCTCTTCTGTGCGGCGAATCCACATCGCCCACAGGCGATGTGAGCAGGGATTCCAAAGAGGGCGCAGCACCCTTGGCACACGACTTTGGTACAAAGTCTAGTGTGTTACACCTTGATAGAGGTGTACAGAATCCCGATATGCAAAAAGCCCCATGCCCAACACCTTAACGGTGCGGACATGGGACTTGATGCTTCCTCGGCCTAGCCGGGTACTCGTAACCAATCCTGACAGGCAGTTGCCATGTCATTTCTCGAAAACTGTTTTACGAACACCCAGCTAAGCGTCCCGGAGGTTTTTCTTAGTTTCAGGCTTCCATTTCTTCCAGCGGAGCAAGGTAGGTCTTGCGGCACTCCTCGTATTCCAGCATGTAGTCCTTGGTGGGGTTGTGGTGCATGATGCTCTTGAGGGTGTGGGAGTCGTAGTCCTCGCCGGCATCCATGCCGATCAGGCGGGCAGCAACGTTGGAGCAGTGATCCGAGATGCGCTCTGCATTGTTCAGCACATCCAGGAACACGACACCCGTATCAATGGAGCACACACCGTCCTTCAGGCGCAGGATGTGCTGGTCGCGCAGGCGCTCCGCCATCACATCGATCACTTCCTCCAGCGGTTCCACCTGAGCCGCCAGACGCATATCGCTGTTTTCAAAGGCATCGTTGGTCAGGTTCAGGATGCGGTTCAGCGCATTCTCCAGCAGCTGCAGCTCCTTGGTGGCGCTTTCACTGAAGGACGCTTCCTTTTCCTGCAGTTCTTCTGCCTTTTCCATAATGTTCACCGCATAGTCGCCGATGCGCTCGAACTCGGTAACAAAATTCAGTAGTTCGGTCACAGTGTGGCTCTCATCATCGCCCAGCTCCTGATCGGTCATCTTGATCAGATAGTTGGAGATTGCCACCTCCATGCGGTCGATCAGGTTTTCACGCACCCGGATGGCGCTGACGGTATCCTCGTCCATCTTCAGCAGCAGCGGTGCAGCCAGATTCACATTGCGGGCAGCACGGCGGGACATCTTGATCACAGCGCTCTTAGCCTGCTGCAGGGCCACAGCCGGGCTTTTGAACAGGCGCTCGTCCAGCACCGGCATGCTCAGCTCCTGTGCTTCCTCGGCGCTGTCCGGCACAGTGAGCAGTGCCAGCTTGGACAGCACACCACTGCACGGCAGGAACAGCAGCATGGCGCACACGCTGGAAAGGGTGTGGATGTTTGCAATGGAGCTTTTGTTCATCACATCGTGCCACATGGGGATGCCAACGGTAAACTGCACCGCATACACCAGCGCCAGCAGGATCACGCTGCCAATGATGTTGAAGTACAGATGGATCAGTGCAGCGCGCTTGCCGTCCTTGGAGGAGCCGCCAATGGTGAGCAGCGGCGTAAAGGCCGTGCCGATGTGTGCGCCCAGAATAATGGGGATGGCAGAGCTGAAGGTGACCAGACCCGTGCTGGACAGTGCCTGCAGGATACCCACCGATGCCGAGGAGGACTGGATGATCACCGTGACCACCACGCCCACCAGAATGCCCAGAACGGGATTCGTCATGGTAACGAACAGATTCTGGAACACGGCGTTCTCACGCAGAGGAGCCACACCGGTGTCCATCAGGCTCATGCCGGTAAACAGGATGCCGAAGCCCAGCATGATCTGGCCGATGTTCTTCCTTTTAGCGCTGCGCAGAAACACATAAAAAATGCAGCCGATAAACGCCACCACGGGCGCAAAGGTCTTGGGCTGGATCAGTGTCAGCCAGAGACTGTCACCGGAGATATCCGCCATGCGGATCAGCTGGCCGGTAACAGTGGTACCAATGTTTGCACCCATAATGACACCTACCGACTGCGTAAGGGTCATGATGCCGGAGTTTACCAGACCGACACAAATAACGACCGTGCCGGCCGAGGACTGGATGACACCCGTGATGAGGGTGCCAAAAATAACGCCCTTGAGCGTTGAGGAGGTCAGCTTTTGCAGCACGCCCTGCATTTTGCCGCCGGCCAGTTTTTCCAGACCAGCGCCCATAATGGACATGCCGTACAGAAACAGCGCAATTCCACCCAACAGAGAGGTAATGTGTGTGATATCCATAACGATACTCCTAAAAATGATCTTCCTTTTGATCCTTGTACATCTGCCCTGCCCGCACACCGGGCCTGCTTGATCCGGCAGATGCTGCGGCCTGCCGCTCTGCTGCACAGAACGGCGCACAATGACCGCGCTTGGATCTATTATATCATTTTTTATCCTGTCACAACAAGGTTTATTTTACAAGAAAATCACTTTTTCTACACATTTTTCCGTCTCTTAATGAATTCGTGCTCTTTCCTTTTCAATTATTTTACATCAATTTTACATTTGCACCGAAGTCCCTGTCTGTTTGCGGGCGCTTACTCTGCCAGTTCTTCCATTGCTTCCCGCACCGTATCGGCCGAAAACAGGAACACTCCGCTGCCGGTGTATACTTCCACATGGCTTCCAACATAACGCAGTTCAAAATCTTTCATCCGTGTTCCCTCCTGTATCTCGTTTTTTGCAGCTTTTCAGAACGTTTTTGTTCCATGGCTGTATTATCGCACACAGCAGGTACCATAAATCGGATTTTCAACGCATTTTACAGACAAAAAGCCGCCCGGCTTCAGATGCGGAACCGGGCGGCTGGCTACCTATTTATATCGTTCAATGCACAGCGGCATATTCCGAGATGCGCTGCTCATGGGCCTGCTGCTCTGTGCGGGCCTTCTCATAGCAGTAACGGATGATCGCCTGCCTGCGCACGATGCCAATGAAGATGCCGCGGTCATCCACAACCGGCACAAAGTTCTGGTTCATGGCCGCTTCGATCAACTGATCCATGCTGGTGGTCACGGTGACAGCCTTGTAGTCGCGCTTGTGCGGGAAGGCCGAAATGGGGACATCCTCAGCCGCTTCCAGATCCAGACCATGGAACTTTTTCAGCCCCCAGAGAATGTCGCCCTCGGTCAGGGTGCCCACATATTTTCCCTGCCGGTTGAGCACCGGAATGGACGCGTAGCGGTTATTCTCCCACTTTTCCAGCGTCTGCCGAAGGGTGAAATCGTCGTAAACATACATCAGATCCTGCTTGGGTGAAAGGAAAAACAGAATATTCATGACAACAGCTCCTAAACATTGTTCCACGCGCCGTGCGCAAAAAATAACGCAGTTCATCCGCACAAGCGGGACCCTGCGCCGCAGTCCCTATCCTTGTTTCTATTTTAGCACTTTTTCATAGTCGGATAAAGAGTTATCGCCCACCTTTTATATTTTTTTAACAGATTGTTTGCTTTCTTTCGTCATACTTTCGGTTTTGATAAAAAACAATCAGCGTCCGTTATGCTATCACCTTCCCGGTGCGAAGCCGCCCGAACCATGCTGTCAATGCAGAAACCTGCGCAAAAAGTTGATATACCAGCATTTTGCGCTGTACAAGCGCGCCCCAAAGTTGTATAATAATGTGGGTGTTTCTCGGCGCAGTATGTGTATCTGTCCGCCGCTGCGCCCCAGACCTTGAATGTGTTTTATGAAAATAACATAAAGGAGCAGAGCGACTATGATCACTTCCCGTTTCCCTCTGGGGGATGTCAGCTTTACGTCCGGGTATTTTGCTACTCTGGTAGGTGAAGCAGCCAAACAGTGTTACGGTGTTGCCGCAATGGCACCCCGTGATATGACCGATGCCGTCAGAAGCATGGTGCACGGTTCTGATTACCCGGAAAAGGGTGTCCGTGTCACGCAGGAGGATGGTCGTCTGGTGATCGAACTGCACATTGCAGTGAGCTATGGCCTGAACATTTCTACCGCCGCACGCAGCATCTCTCATCGCGTCAAGGACGAGGTGGAGCAGGCTACCGGCCTGAAGGTTGCCCGCGTTGTGGTTTCGGTAGACGATGTGATCGCCTGATTTTTGTTGGTTCATCCGAATGCGCCGGGCTTTTCCGGCAAGTACAAGGAGTAAAAAAGAATGATTTCTGGTAAGATTTTGCGTGACGCCATTATCTCTGGCGCCAACAACATCAACAATCAGCGCTCCCGCGTGGACGAGCTGAACGTTTTCCCTGTTCCTGATGGCGACACTGGCACCAACATGGGCATGACCGTGGGTGCTTCTGTGCGCGAGCTGGAAGCATTGGACGACAGCTGCACCGTGGGTGAGGCTTCCAAGACCGCTGCTTCCGCCATGCTGCGCGGCGCACGCGGCAACTCCGGTGTTATCACCAGCCTGCTGTTCCGCGGCTTCTCCAAGGCGTTGGAAGGCAAGAAGGAAGCCACCGCTGCCGACATTGTCGAGGCTCTGAAGAAGGGTGTCGAGGGCGCTTATAAGGCCGTTATGAAGCCCACCGAGGGCACCATCCTCACGGTTGCACGCATTGCCTCTGAGGAAGCTGCTGCCTGCGGTGCCGAGGATGTGCCCGCTCTGTGGGATGTGGTGATGACCGCCGGCCAGAAGGCTCTGGAGGACACCCCCAACCTGCTGCCTGTTCTGAAGAAGGCCGGCGTTGTGGATGCCGGCGGTCAGGGCATCATGATTATCTTTGAGGGCATGGGCAAGGTGTTCCATGGCGAAGGCATCGTGGCAGGCGGCGAGGCTGCTCCCAATAAGGCAAAGCTCTCCACCGAGAACGCCGGCAAGGGCGTGTTCACCGACGACCTGATGAAGGTGGAGGACATCAAGAACGGCTACTGCACCCAGTTCCTGATCAACAAGTATGAGGGTGCAAGCGCCGCAAAGATGCGTGCCTTTGCAGAATCCAACGGCGACAGTGTGGTGTGCATCGAGGATGACGATGTAATCAACCTGCATGTGCACACCGCTGATCCCGGCAAGATCCTGAGCGAAGCCATCAAGTATGGCTACCTGACCAACTTCAAGATCGAGAACATGCACGAGCAGTTCCTGGCCCGCCAGAAGCAGGGCAAGAGCCTGGAAAAGCAGGCTTCTGCTGAGAAGGCTCCTTCTCAGTCCAGCGAGTTCGTCTACGCTGCTGTGGACCCCAGCCGTGACTATGGCTTTGTTGCCGTTGCCGCCGGTGAAGGCCTGAAGGCCGTGTTCACCGATCTGGCTGCAGACGCAGTGGTCTCCGGTGGTCAGACCATGAACCCAGCCACCGAGGATATCCTCGCCGCCATCCAGAGCGTGCCCGCAAAGACCGTGTTCGTGCTGCCCAACAACAAGAACATCATCATGGCTGCTGAGCAGGCCCAGAAGCTGGCCGACCGTCAGGTGGTCGTTCTGCCTACCCGCACCGTGCCCATGGGCATCACTGCCATGCTGAACTTTGATCCCTCTGTGAACGCCGAGACCAACACCATCAACATGATGGCTGCTGCCGACAAGGTGTCCACCGGTCTGATCACCTATGCTGCCCGCGACAGTGAGTACGACGGCAAGCGCATCAAGAAGGGTGAGATCATGGCTCTGGAGAACGGCAAGATCGTTTCCACCTCCAACGATATCACCAAAGCTACCTACCGTCTGGCACGCGGCATGTGCAAGAAGGATTCCAGCTTCGTCACCATCATTTCCGGCTGCGACGTGAGCGATGAGGATGCCGAGAAAGTGACCGAGATCGTAAAGGCAAAGTGCCCGAACCACGTTGAGGTCAGCCACATCCGCGGCGGCCAGCCCGTTTACTATTATATGATCAGCGTGGAGTAAACACTCCCCCGTTCTGCTGATTTTTTAAGCACCTGCGATTTTTGCCGCGGGTGCTTTTTTAAAGCAAAAGTGCCTGCACAGCTAAAGCCGTGCAGGCACTTTTGCTTTCAGAATCCTCAGAAGAAGCTCACCTGACTGCTCTCCGGCAGGTCGCCCAGAGCGCCCACCTGACGCAGACGGTCCAGAATGCTGCTGCCGACACCGGAAGCCTGCTGCAACTCTTCCACCGAGATATATTCTTCGCCGTGGATGGTCACCTTTTCCAGTGCATCGGCGGCAGCACCGCCAAGACCCTTCAGCGAAGAGAAGGGCAGACGTACCTTGCCGTCCTCCACCACATACTTGGAGCCGCGGCTCTTGCCCAGCTCAATGGGTAAAAACTCGTAGCCGCGCACCAGCATCTCGTTGACGAGCTGCAGGCTGACCAGCACATCTTCGTCCTTGGCGTTTTTCTCTTCCTTCAGGCGGCGCTTGACTTCTTCCATGTGGGCGCGGGCCACTGCCGCACCGCCCACAGCGGCCTCGTAGTCGATGTCGTCGCCGCGTACGGTAAAGTATACCGCATAGAACTCCGGTGGACGGTAGATCTTGAACCACATCAGACGGATGGCCGACATCAGGTAGGCCACGGCATGGGCCTTGGGGAACATATACTTGATCTTGCGGCAGCTCTCGATGTACCAGTCCGGCACCTCGTGCTCCCGCATGGCTTCCTCCCAGCCATCCTTGAAGCCGCCCTTGGCCACCTTGCCCTTACGCACAGCTTCCATGATATCAAAGGCCATCTTGGGTTCCAGACCCTTGCGCAGCAGGTACAGCATGATGCTGTCACGGCAGCCAATGACCTCCGCAATGGTGCAGGTGCCGCTGCGGATCAGCTCGTCCGCGTTGCCGGTCCACACATCAGTGCCGTGGGACAGGCCCGAGATCTGGATCAGCTCGGAGAAGTTCTTGGGCCGTGCCTCCACCAGCATACCGCGCACGAAGTTGGTGCCCATTTCCGGGATGCCGAAGGTTCCGGTCTGGCTGTCGATCTGCTCCGGGGTCACGCCCAGCGCTTCGGGGCTGGTCAGCAGGCTGTACACCTTGGGGTCGTTCATGGGGATGCTGTCGATGGGGATACCGGTGTACTCCTCAAAATACTTGTAGAAGGTGGGCATATCGTGGCCCAGTTCGTCCAGCTTGAGCAGGGTATCGTGCAGGTACTTGAACTCGAAGTGGGTGGTCAGCAGGCCGCCTGCCACATCGTCCGCCGGGTGCTGGATGGGGCAGAAATCGTAGATCTCGTAGGTGTCCGGCACAACGACCATGCCGCCGGGGTGCTGACCCGTGGTGCGCTTGACGCCGGTGCAGCCCAGAGTCAGACGGTTCTCCTCCGCATGGTTCACCGTGCGGCCGCGCTCATCCAGATATTTTTTGACATAGCCGTAGGCGGTCTTGTCCTGAATACCGGACACGGTGCCCGCCTTGAACACGTTGGCTTTGCCGAACAGCTCCTCGGTATAGCGGTGCACATTGGACTGATATTCGCCGGAAAAGTTCAGGTCGATATCCGGCTCTTTATCGCCGTAGAAGCCGAGGAAGGTCTCGAAGGGAATATCGTGGCCATCCACCAGCATCCGGGTGCCGCAGTTGGGGCAGTTTTTATCCGGCAGGTCAAAGCCGTCGTCCACGCTGCCGTCGGTGATGAACTCGCTGTGCTTGCACTTGGGGCAGCGATAGTGGGGCGGCAGGCTGTTCACCTCCGAGATGCCGGAGAAGTGGGCCACGGCCGATGAGCCGACCGAACCACGGCTGCCCACCTGATAGCCGCCCGCGTTGGAATAGGCCACCAGTTTGACCGCAATGACGTACAGCACGGCGTAGCCATGGCCGCAGATGGAGTCCAGCTCCTTCTGCAGCCGCTTTTCCACAATTTCGGGCAGCGGGTCACCGTAATCGCGCTTGGCGTGTTCCCACGTAGCATCGCGCAGCTGCTGCTCTGCACCCTCGATGCTGGGCGGGTAGGTGCCGCGCGGGATGGCACGAACATTGTTGTCGATCATCGCCGCGATCTTGCGGGGGTTCTTCACCACTACCTCGTAGGCTTTTTCCTTGGGCAGATAGTAGAACTGCGCCAGCATATCCTGCGTGGTGCGGAAGAACAGCGGCGGCTGGTTGTCGGCATCTTTAAAGCCGTTGCCCGCCTGCAGCACAGCGCGGTAAGCCGCATCCTCCGGCTCGGTAAAGTGCACGTCGCCGGTGGCAATGACCGGCTTGTGCAGATCTTCGCCCAGCTTGATGACCGTGCGGTTGAAGTTTTTGATGTCCTCTTCGCTGTCCACCTTGCCGTCCCGCACCATGTAGGCGTTGTTGCCCAGCGGCTGGATCTCAAGAATATCGTAGTAGGACGCGATCTTTTTCAGTTCTTCATAGCTGGTGCCATCCACGATGGCCCGGTACAGCTCGCCGGCTTCGCAGGCGGAAGTGAGCAGCAGGCCGTCCCGGTATTTGTTCAAAAGACTCCGAGGCACCCGGGGCTTTTTGAAAAAGTAGTTCACATGGGCTTCGCTGACGATCTTGTACAGATTTTTCAGGCCCATTTGGTTCTTGACCAGAATGATGAGGTGGTAATACTTCTTTTTCAGCACCTCGCGGTTGCCGCCAAGGCCGGTGTTGATCTCACTGACCTTTGCTACCTGCTTTTCTTTCAGGTCATTCAGCATGACCCCGAAGATGCGGCCCAGCGCGGCAGAATCCTCACAGGCACGGTGGGCCTCGTAGGCAGGCAGCTCCAGATGCTTGTTGATGGTGCCCTGCTTGTAGTTGTGCAGGCCGGGGTACATGGCCTGCGCCATGGTTAAGGTGTCGATATAGGTCGGCTCCAGCTTGATGCCGCTGCGCTTGGCGGCGGCGCGCAGGAAACGCATATCAAAGGCGTGGACGTTGTGGCCCACAAGGATGCGGTCTCCCGCAAATTTGAGGAAGGCTTCCAGTGCTTCCTTTTCGCCGGGAGCATCCGCCACCATTTCGTTGGTGATGCCGGTCAGCTCGGTGATCTTGGGGGTGATGGGCTTGCCGGGCTTGACAAAGGTATCAAATTCCTCCACCACTTCGCCGTTTTTCACGATGACGGCACCGATCTCGGTCATATACTCCACGCCGGGGTCAAGGCCTGTGGTCTCGGTATCAAACACGCAGAACTCCCCGTCCAGCGGCTGATCCTTCACACCGTATACACAGGGGATCATGTCGTCCACAAAGTAGGCTTCACAGCCGTAGATCAGCTTGAAGTCCGGGTCTGATTTATGGATATCGTCCGCTGCCAGCATGGCTTCCGGGTAACCCTGACACACACCGTGGTCAGTGATGGCAACGGCCGGATGTCCCATGCGGTGGGCCAGCTTGACGATGCCGCCGGGATCACAGAAGCCGTCCATGCTGGAAAGCTTGGTGTGCAGATGCAGCTCCACACGCTTGACCGGTGCGGTATCCTCCCGCTTTTTGCGCTCCACGATGAGCACATCGTAGGGGTAGACGATATAATCGTGTTCGTACTTGTCGTAGGAGCAGTCGCCGCGCACGATGAGGGTGGTGCCTTTGCCAAGGCTCTCCCACTTGGAGCAGTCCTCACCTTCCTGCGCGCGGATCTTCAGGTTGATGGAGCCCTGATAATCGGTGATGGATACGGTATAAATTTTGCGGAAGTTGCCCTTGACCTCCGAGAAGAACACATCGCCCCAGATCGTGCACTTGCCGCCCTCGCCGCCAAGGTCTTTCAGCGGGGTGAGGTTCTTGGGGGTGAACATCTTGCCGTGGAAAATGGTGACGGGCTTATCGGTCAGGTCCAGACCATCCACCTTGATGGACGGTGCTGTGTTCTTTTTCTCAAACTTGACCACCGGTGGCGCAATCTTGCGCTCCAGCTTTTCTTCCATCTGGTGCTGCTCGGCTTCGCTTACAGCGCTTTGCAGCGTTACCTGCGGCGTTACCCCGGTGTGGGCCGCAATGCGCTCTGCCAGCAGCTTTTCAAAGTGCATCTCCTGCAAAAACTTGGTGCCATGGCATACGCCGATGGTGATCTTCTGTCCGATGATGTTGATCTTGCACCGGTCCAGAAAGCCGTTGATGGGCACGCCGTCCCGCTTCATCTCTTCCATCAGATCGCGCAGGGCCGCTTCGTCCAGCATGGCATAGCCAAACAGGTTCTGGATGCGCAGCTCAAAGCCCTCATAATCCGGCTGCAAGGATGCCAGCAGCCGGGCACAGAGATTTTTGTCCAGCGGCGCACCGCTGCGCAGGGTAAAGATGACCTGCCGCTCCTGCCGCAGCATCTGCGCATGCTCCACAATGACCTGCCCGAAGCAGGCCGCAAATGCCGGGTCCACCATGAACTGCGGCCACAGGTTGGATACGAGTGGTGTCACAAATGGTACTCCTTTTTATACAGCACAAACTGCCGCACCCGTTTTTGCAGGTGTGGCAGCTGTGAAAAAAGCCAAATTACAGTTTATAGATCTCATCCATGAACTGATCCAGGATGTTGTCTCCGGTCAGCTTTTTGATGGGCTTGCCTTGGATGAACAGCACCGCCTCGCCCTTGCCGCCGGCAATGCCGATGTCTGCTTCACGGGCTTCACCGGGGCCGTTGACCACGCAGCCCATCACGGCCACCTTAATGGATTTTTTGCAGCCCTGCAGCCGCTTTTCCACCTCATTGGCGATCTCGGTGCAGGGATACTGGGTGCGGCCGCAGGTGGGGCAGGTGATGACCTCCGGGCCTGCTACCGGGAAGCCCACGGCGCGCAGGATGTTGTAGCCCGCTTCCACTTCCTTTTCCGGCTCTGCGGCCAGCGAGACGCGGATGGTATCGCCAATGCCTTCCAGCAGCATTCCGCCGATGCCCATGCCGCTTTTCAGCAGACCCATCTGGTAGGTACCCGCCTCGGTAACACCCACATGGAGCGGGTAATCCGTGACAGCGCTGAGCTGGCGGTAGGCCTCCATCATGCGGGGCACATTGGAGTTCTTGATGGAAATGACGATGTTGTTGAAATCGAATTTTTCCAGCAGGCGTACATGGTACAGTGCACTCTCCACCATGGCCTCCGGCGTGGGGGCACCGTATTTTGCAAGGATGTGCTTTTCCAGACTGCCGCCATTCACGCCGATGCGGATGGGAATGTTCTTGCGCTGACAGGCATCCACCACAGCCTTCACCCGGTCATCGTCGCCGATGTTGCCGGGGTTGATGCGGATCTTGTCCACACCCACATCTGCGCAGGCCAGAGCCGCCTTGTAGTCAAAATGGATGTCTGCCACAATGGGGATGTTCACCGCATTCTTGACGGCTTCGATGCACTTTGCATCCGCCGGGCTGGGGCAGGTCACGCGCAGGATCTGACAGCCAGCAGCTTCGCACCGCTTTGCCTGCGCCACATTGCCCTCAATATCCTCCACCGGCACGTTGAGCATCGTCTGCACCGCAACAGGATTCTTGCCGCCGATGGTCACATTGCCGATTTTCACTTCCCGTTTTAACTGCCGCATAAAGTTCCCCTTTCTGTTTTTGCTCACAATGCACCGGTCACAAGCCGGATGATATCATTATAGGTTGCAAAGAGCATCAGGCCAAACAGCAGTGCAAAGGCCGCAATGGTCAGTGTGCCCTGCAGCTTTTCCGGCACTGCATGGCCGGTAACGCCCTCAATGATCAAAAATACCACCTTGCCGCCATCCAGTGCCGGGAAGGGCAGCAGATTGAACACGCCCAGATTGATGGTGATAAGCGCCAGCAACTCCAGCAGATCCTGCCAGCCGTAGCTTGCCGCCTGACCGATCGCTGTCACGATACCCACCGGGCCGGACAGATTGTTGATGCTCTCACGTCCGCGCACAAGGTCTGCCAGCGAGATAAACGCGATGCGTCCGTAGTACAGGGTGCTGTTCCATGCTTCTTTTAACACATTGAGCGGTGTTTTTTTGATGCCGTACACCGTAAAGCCAAGGGTCATATGGGTCTGGCCGTTCTCGTCCTGCCAGGTGTCGAACTGCACGTCCGGCAGTTCCACCTTCTGGCCGTCCCGCTTCACGGTGAACCGGGCGCGATAGGCTTCGGTGCGCACCAGCTCATAAAGGATGTCGTTGGCCACAAAGCAGCGCCTGCCGTTCACGGCAACGATCTCGTCCCCCGCCTGCAGGCCGGTCTGGCCGCAGAGGGCATCGTTCTCAATGGAATAGATGGTCTTGCTGGTGATGGCTCCTTCCTGTGCTGCCACAAGAATGACCAGCACCACAAAGCCCAGCACGAAATTCATGAAGGCACCTGCCACCATCACAAGCACACGCTGCCATACCGGTGCCTCGTTCAAAGGGATGCCGGTGCGCTGCTCCGGCGGGACAGGGTTTTCGTCCTCTGCTTCCCGTTCGTCGCGGGCCGCCTCGGCCTGCTGGCTCTCGGGGCTTTCCTCGCCCTCCAGCGCCACATAGCCGCCTACCGGCAATGCACGCAGGCTGTACTGGGTGCCCTTGTAAATTTTCTTCCACAAAGCCGGCCCCATGCCGATGGAAAACTCGTTGACCTGAATGCCGCAGAGCTTTGCCACGGTAAAGTGCCCGAATTCATGAATGGCGATCACAGCGCTGAACACGATCAGTGCGGCGATCAGGGTGATAAAAATTGACATTGCGTCTCCTAAAGATCAAAGATGTGCGCGCACGAACTCTCGTGCCATGCGGTCGCACTCGTACACATCGCTGAGGGTATACTCGCCGCCAAAGCTGTCGCTGTCCACGACTGCTTCCACCAGACGGCCAATATCGAGGAAGCCAATTTTGTCCTCAAGGAAGAGCTTGACAGCTTCCTCATTGGCACCGTTGGCGGCACAGGGGCCGAGACCGCCCTTTTTGATGGCCTTTTTGCAGGCGGCAAGGCAGCGGAAGGTCTCGTCGTCTGCCACATCGAAGGTGAGCACCTTGAGTGCGGCAAAGTCCAGCTCCGGCACAACGCCGGGTACGCGCTTTGGGTAGGTGAGCGCATACTGGATGGGAATGCGCATATCCGGCACACCCAGCTGAGCAATGACCGAATTATCGCTGAACTGCACCGCCGAATGCACGATGCTCTGGCGCTGCACCACGATCTGGATCTTCTCCGGCGGCAGGCCGAACAGCCACACTGCCTCGATCAGCTCCAGACCCTTGTTCATCAGGGTGGCAGAGTCAATAGTGATCTTTGCGCCCATGTTCCAGTTGGGGTGCTTGAGGGCATCCGCCTTGGTCTTACCGCGCAGCTCCCCGGTCTTCATCCCGAAGAAGGGGCCGCCGGATGCCGTGAGCAGGATCTTGGTCAGGCTGGGGGCACTCTCCTTATCCTGCAGACACTGGAAGATGGCCGAATGTTCACTGTCCACCGGCAGCAGCTTTACACCATGCTTTGCCACGGCCTGTGTGACCAGATGGCCGCCGGTGACAAGACTCTCCTTGTTGGCAAGGGCCAGATCATGCCCGCTTTCGATCGCGCACAGGCTGGCACCAAGGCCTGCAATGCCCACCACGCTGTTCAGCACCACATCGGTGCCGTCCAGTGCGGCCAGCTGCTTGAGCCCTTCCGGCCCTACCAGCAGCCGGGGCGCATCTGCACGACCGGAAAGCTCCGCATCCAGCCTGCGGGCCGCATCCGGGTCGGTCATGCAGACATAGCGCGGATGAAACTCTTCGATCTGCTGCAGGATCTTATCTACATGGCTGTGGGCAGAAAGACCGAACACCTCATAGCCCTGTGCACGGATCACATCCAGACTCTGGGTGCCGATGGAACCGGTAGAACCCAGCAGAGTGATTTTTTTCGACATCACACGTTCCCCCTTTTAATAGTAGAACACCGCCGTAATGACCATGGTCACAAAGGGCGCAATGAACATCACACTGTCAAAGCGGTCCAGAATGCCGCCGTGCCCCGGGAAGATGGTGCCGTAATCCTTGATGCCGCACTGGCGCTTGACCACGCTGGCAAACAGATCGCCATAAATGCCCAGCACCGCCGCCACGCAGCCCAGCAGCGCAATGATCACGTACATGGAAACGCCAATGTTGGAGCGGGTGAAGGCTTCCATCCGGTTTGCCGCCACCGAATACACCAGTGTGATGATCACACCGAACACCATGGTGCCCAGAACACCGCCAATGGCACCTTCCACGGTCTTTTTGGGGCTGACCACCGGGCAGAGCTTGTGCTTGCCAAAGGCACGGCCTGCAAAGTAGGCACAGGTATCGCCGCCCCAGGCAAAGCAGAGGATGAGCAAGATAAAGAACACCGCATCGTAGCCGTACTGCTCCACCGGCAGCAGCTCCTTGAGCCGGATAAAGGAATAGAAGCAGAAGATCACGATGCCGGAGAACATCAGCAGGCCGCTGGCCTTCTGATAGCTGATGGTACCGTTGCGCACCACCAGATAGATGGCGTAAAAGGTGACCAGCAGAAAGGACATCGGCATCACCAGCCGCCGCATGACCTGATAGTTGCTCGTCATGACCAGCAGTGTATACGGCACCAGAACCGCATACATCAGCCAGTCCTTCTTTTCAAAGCCGAGGGCACTGTAGATCTCGTGAACGGCGATCAGCGTAATGGCCGCGATGACCAGATTAAAGATCAGAGTGTTGAAGGTGAACATCACGCCGATCAGTACGATGATGCCCACGATCGCAGTAATAACACGTGTTTTCATAGATTGGATCTCCTTTTCACCGGTCGGGTGCCGCGCCCCTCTGGATTAAGTTTGGCTCCGGCAAAGCCGCCGGGCCGTCCGGTCCCTGCACCGTGTGCAGGAGGTCTTGGGTTTTACAGTCCGCCAAACCGGCGGGAACGATGATTGAACTCCTCAATGGCAGCGTCCAGATCGCTGCGGGTGAAATCCGGCCACAGAACGTCCATTTCTACCAGCTCCGAGTAAGCTGCCTGCCAGAGCATGAAGTTGGACAGCCGCTTTTCTCCGCTGGGACGCAGGATAAAATCCGGGTCCTTCTGGCCAGCGGTATACATGGCATCGCTGAGCAGCTGTTCCGTGATTTCTTCGGGCTTTATCTCCCCTGCCGCCGCCTTTGTCGCCAGCTGCTGCGCCGCCCGCACGATCTCCGGGCGGCCGCCGTAGTTGATGGCAATGTTCAGGGTCATGCCGGTCTTGACCGAAGAATCTGCTTCCAGCTTGTTCATCAGCTGCTGCAGCTTTTCATCCAGCACCGTGCGGTCGCCCATGAACTTGATGCGGATATTGCGGTTCTTGTAGTCAAAGCCCTTCAGCAGATATTCGCCGAACAGCCGCATGATGGCGTTGACCTCTTCCAGCGGACGCTTCCAGTTCTCGGTGGAAAACGCATAGAAGTACACCGACGAAACGCCCAGCTCATCGCAGTAATCTGCGATATCGCTGAACACCTCTGCGCCTCTTTTGTGCCCGGCAGTGCGGGGCAGGCCGCGGTTCTTTGCCCAGCGGCCGTTGCCGTCCATGATGATGCCGATGGAAAGGCCCTCGGCAAATTCTTTAGGATGCGCCATTGTTTCCTCCCGGCAGCAACGCCGCCTTCAACAAAAGTGCCGCGCACTCTTCTTCAGCGCACGGCACCTCCAGTCTATTGCATCTGCGCAGATCAGACAGACATGATCTCCTTCTGCTTTTCTTCCACCGCAGCATCGATGTTCTTGATATACTTGTCGGTCAGCTTCTGGACATCCTCTTCCATGGTCTTCTGGCTGTCCTCGGTCAGCTCGCCGGCCTTCTTCATGGCCTTGGCCTTATCCATAGCCTCGCGGCGGATGTTGCGCACTGCCACCTTAGCCTCCTCGCCCAGCTTGGAAACTTCCTTTGCCAGCTGCTTGCGGCGCTCCTCGGTGGGAGCCGGGAAGTTCAGGCGGATGGTAGAGCCGTCATCAATGGGAGTGATGCCCACATCGCTGGCCATGATGGCCTTGCTGATGGGGCGCAGCAGAGTACGGTCCCACGGGGTAATGGTCAGGGTGCGTGCTTCGGCCACAGCCACGGATGCCACCTGCTGGATGGGAGTGGGGGCACCATAATAATCCACGCTGACCTTATCCAGCACAGCGGGATTTGCGCGGCCTGCGCGCACAGCGCCCAGTTCGCGGCCCAGATGTTCGACCGAGCTCTTCATCTTGTCTTCGTAAACCTTGGTGTTGCTGCTCATTGCGGTAGTCTCCTGTTCCTTTTTATCTTGGGGCTGCGCTGCAATGCGTCTGCCCTATAATGTATGTCGGCTGCAGGCGTTTCAGCCCTCGTAAACCAGTGTGCCCACATTCTCGCCCTGCACGGCACGGGCAATGTTGTCCGGGTCGGCCAGATCGAACACGAGGATGGGCAGCTTGTTGTCGCGGCACAGAGTGGCAGCAGTGCCATCCATAACAGCCAGCTGGTCTTCCAGCACCTTGGTAAAGGTGAGGGTATCATACTTCTTTGCGTCGGCGTACTTGTGGGGATCCTTATCGTAAACGCCATCCACCATAGTAGCCTTGAACATCACATCGGCGCTCACTTCCACAGCGCGCAGAGCGGTTGCCGTATCCGTGGAGAAGAACGGGTTGCCGGTGCCGCCGCCGAACACGGCGATCTTGCCCTCATCCATGGCGCGCAGGGCATCCTTGCGGGTAAAGGGCTGTGCCACCTGCGGCATGGTGATGGAGGTGAACACCTCAGTGGGTACACCCAGCTGTTCCAGCTTGTCGGAGACAGCCAGTGCGTTCATCACGGTTGCCAGCATACCGATCTTATCGGCCAGTGTGCGCTCCATCTTGCCGCTGGAACGGCCACGCCAGAAGTTGCCGCCGCCAACCACGATACCGATCTGTACGCCGAGGTCGTGTGCTTTCTTCACGCCGCCGCAGATCGCGTCCATGGTGGGTTCATCAAAACCCATGCCCTTTTCGCCGCCCAGTGCTTCGCCGCTGATTTTCAGAAGGATACGCTGATATTTCAATGCCATAATCCAAACACCACCTGTTTTTATCTTCCGTCAGGGCATAGGCATACCCTGGCATTTTTTACTATAGCTTATTTTACAATAAAACATCCATAAAGTAAACAGGAAATCTGCGCGGAAATCCGGAAGCTTTTATGAACGGCTGCGCAGACCGCGCAGCAGCTGCTTCATTCCGGGCGGAATGCGGCGGCTTTCCACCGCTTTCTGGATGGCTTTGTTGTGGGTCCACAGATCCAGCCGCTTTTCTGTGAGCCACGGCAGCGCGGCATCCGGCTGCTTTGCCAGTGCTGTGGCAAAATACCATGCCCGCATCATATTGATATAGTATTCCGTGCTGTGCACATCGGCCGCCCATTCCAGATATTCCGGCCGGAATGCATCATCCAGATAATAGCGCATCAGCATCTCCATGCCATAGCGCACGGTGTACACCTCGCCCGAATCCAGCCAGCGGCGAATGGGCACCAGCAGTTCCTTCTTGTGCTTTGCAAACACTTTGGGGCAAAAGCAGTCACAGGTGGCCCAGTTGTTGATGTAGGGCAGGAACGCTTCCGTTTCAGCCAGCGCCCTGTCGTAGTCCCGGATAAGTTCGATCAGAAACGCGTGGAGGTTGTTCTCTTCGTAGTATCCATGCGGCAGGGCCTGTAAAAACACCTCTGCCTGCGCTGTGCCCGCGAGCTGTTTTGCCAGCCTGCGCAGAGCCGGAACGCGCACGCCGATCACCGTTTCCGGTGGCACGGTGGGCATCAACGCACTGTGAAAGGTGCGGTATGCTTCATCCCGCAGGGTAAACAGCTGCGCACGAATGATCTCTGCTTCCGGCTCCATCCTCTCTCCCTCCGTTCTTTTCTATTGTAGCAGAGCCGTATGGAAAAGCAAGGCCGTTCCGGCATTCTTTTCCGGTGCTTTAAGGAACATACAAAAATTGGGCTGGACATTTGTGCCGGAACATGCTATAATATCGTTCGTAAATGCGGGCATCGTACATCGGCTAGTATATCAGCCTTCCAAGCTGAGGAGGTGGGTTCGATTCCCATTGCCCGCTCCATGCAAAAAAGCGCCGTGGCCTTTTGGGTCACGGCGCTTTTATTTTGCTTTATCGGTCCCACTTATCGCACAGGGCATTGATCTGGTCGGCAAACTTGGCAAGGTCTTTGTTTGCGCCGCCCTCGTTGTGCTCGATGACCCGCAGCAGGCGCTTGCCGGCGCTGACCAGCCGCTGGAACACACTGGCCGCACGGCTCTGGCCTTCATTAGCCTTGTGCTCAATGCGGACGCGCATGCCCTCCTGCAGGCATACGGCTCCCTCGGCTCCGATGGCCCACTGTGCGCCGTTGTAGGGTGCGCAGGCAGTGAAGCCCTGTTCCGTCAAGGTCTGCACAAAGTGGTCCTCGGTCTCATCTTCGCCGTGCATCACGAACACACGCTTTGGTTTCTGCTCAAAGGAGTTCACCCACCGCAGCAGACCTTCTCTGTCCGCATGGCCGGACATGCCGGTGAGCTGGCACAGTTCTGCCTGCACCTCAATAGGTTCACCGAACAGTTTTACCGTCGTGGCACCTTCCAGCAGGGTGCGGCCCAGCGTGCCCACCGCCTGATAGCCCACGAACAGAATGGTGCACTCCGGCCGCCACAGATTGTGCTTGAGGTGGTGGCGGATGCGGCCTGCCTCGCACATACCGCTGGCCGAGAGGATGACCTTTGGCACGCGGTCTGCATTGATCATGCGGGATTCATCACTGGTCACCGTGACGCGCAGCCCCGGGAAGGTGATCGGATCAATGCCTTTTTCCAGCAGAGCGCGGGTGTCCGCATCAAAGCAGTCCGGGTCGGTATCTTTAAAGATGCGGGTCGCCTCGATGGCAAGCGGGCTGTCAATGTACACCGGGAAGTTGCCGTGTCCCTTCACAAGGCCCTTTTCCTTGATCTCACGGATAAAGTAGAGCATCTCCTGCGTGCGGCCCACCGCAAAGCTGGGAATAACCACATTGCCGCCCCGGTCAAAGGTGCGCTGCAGGATCTTCGTCAGTTCGCTCACATAGTCCGGCTTCGGGCCGTGGCTGCGGTCGCCGTAGGTAGATTCCATAAAGGCGTAGTCCGCCTCTTTGATGTAAGCAGGATCCTTGATGATGGGCTGATCCAGATTGCCGATATCACCGGAGAATACCAGCTTGGTCGTGGTCTCACCCTCGGTGATCCAAAGCTCTATGCTGGCCGAGCCAAGCAGATGGCCCACATCCACAAAGCGGGCTTCAATGCCCGGTGCAAGCTGGAAGCGCTGCTCATAGGCCTTGCCCACAAACAGCTTCATGGCTGCTTCAGCATCCTGCACAGTATACATCGGTTCCACCGGTTCTGCGCCGGAGCGCTGGCCCTTGCGGTTTTTCCACTCCGCTTCAAATTCCTGAATATGGGCCGAGTCCCGCAGCATGATGCCGCACAGCTCCACCGTGGGGTTCGTGGCATAGATCTTGCCGCGGAAGCCGTTGCGCACCAGCAGCGGCAGCATACCGGTATGGTCGATGTGTGCATGGGTGGCCAGCACCCAGTCGATCTCGCCGGGTGCCACCGGGATGGGCTGGTTCTCGTATACGTCCTTGCCCTGCTCCATGCCGCAGTCGATCAAAAAGCGCTGCCCAGCCGCTTCGATCAAAGTGCAGCTGCCGGTGACCTCATGGTTCGCGCCCAGAAATGTGATCTTCATAAAAACACCTCCGGCTTTATTTCTTCTGTACCCTTAGTATAGCATATTCTAAAGGTACACGCCGCACAAATCGCATGGCTTTTCTCAGGCATTTTGCCGAAAGGTTGAAAAATTTTTTATACAATCTTGACAAACCACCCCTTTCTGTTATAAACTTAAACTTGTATGACGTTCGTTCGTATTCTATGAGTTTTAATAATAGAGAGGTTGAATTTTATGGTTCGTAACGATTTGCGCAACGTTGCCATTATCGCTCACGTTGACCACGGCAAGACCACCCTGGTGGACGCAATGCTGCGTCAGAGCGGCGCATTCCGCGATAATCAGGTCGTGGCTGAGCGCGTCATGGACAGCGGCGATATCGAGCGTGAGCGTGGCATTACCATTCTGGCCAAGAACTGCTCCTGCACCTACAAGGGTGTCAAGATCAATATTGTCGATACTCCGGGCCATGCCGACTTTGGCGGCGAGGTGGAGCGCGTGCTGAAAATGGTCAACGGCGTTCTGCTGCTGGTGGATGCCGCCGAGGGCTGCATGCCCCAGACCCGTTTTGTGCTGCAGAAGGCTCTGCAGCAGAACCTGAGTCTGGTGGTGGCCATCAACAAGATCGACCGCCCCGATGCCCGCATCAAGGAAGTCATCGACGAAGTTCTGTACCTGCTGATGGATCTGGGCGCTACCGATGAGCAGCTGGACTGCCCCATGCTGTTCTGCTGCGGCCGTGATGGCACCGCAAGCCTGGACCCGGATGTGCCCGGCACCGACCTGATCCCCCTGTTCGACACCCTGCTGAGCACCATCAAGCCGCCTGAGGGCGACCCCGAGGCTCCCTTCCAGATGCTGGTGTCCTCTGTGGACTACAACGATTTCGTGGGCCGCATCGGCATTGGCCGCATCCAGAACGGCGTTGCCAAGGTGGGCGAGGAAGTTGTCGTCTGTGACTGGCACAATCAGGATCTGAAGATGCGCGGTCGTCTGACCAAGCTGTACGACTTCCAGGCCAATGGCCGTCAGCCGTG
The DNA here is from genome assembly GCF_009679665.1 of Faecalibacterium sp. BIOML-A4. Classification (NCBI taxonomy): domain Bacteria; kingdom Bacillati; phylum Bacillota; class Clostridia; order Eubacteriales; family Oscillospiraceae; genus Faecalibacterium; species Faecalibacterium sp. BIOML-A4. The sequence goes on from NZ_WKZG01000004.1 coordinate 64,504, forward strand.
CGATAACATCACCGCCGGCGATATCGTGGCATTCTCCGGCCTGCCCGACGTGACCATCGGCAATACCCTGTGCAGCCCCTCCAATGTGGAGCCGCTGCCCTTCGTGAAGATCAACGATCCTACCGTTGAAATGACCTTCTCCGTCAACGACAGCCCGCTGGCCGGCCGCGAGGGCAAGTACGTCACCAGCCGCCAGATCCGTGACCGTTTGCATAAGGAACTGCTGAAGGATGTCGCTTTGAAGGTGGAGGATTCCGCCACCACCGATTCCTTCCGCGTTATGGGCCGTGGTGAGATGCACCTGTCCATCCTGATCGAGACCATGCGCCGTGAAGGTTATGAGCTGCAGGTCTCTCCCCCGCACGTTCTGACCAAGGTCATCGACGGCAAGACCTATGAGCCTATGGAGCATGTCGTCATCGATGTGCCCACCCAGTATCAGGGTGCTGTCATGACCGGTCTGGGCCAGCGCAAGGCTATCCTGCAGCAGATGGAATCTCTGGGCACCGACCGTGTGCGTCTGGAGTTCCGTATGCCCAGCCGCGGCCTGTTCGGCTACCGCAACCAGTTCCTGACCGATACCCACGGCGAGGGTGTTATCAACCAGATCTTCGACGGTTACGATGTCTGGGCCGGCATGATTGCCAACCGCTCCACCGGTTCTCTGGTCAGCTTTGAGACCGGCGAGGCTGTCACCTACGGTCTGTTCAATGCTCAGCAGCGCGGCACCCTTCTGGTGGGTGCTGGTGAAAAGGTCTACGAGGGCATGGTCATTGGCTACACCGCTTCCGGCGAGGACGTGGATGTCAACGTCTGCAAGACCAAGCACCTGACCAACACCCGTGCATCCGGCTCCGATGATGCTCTGCGCCTGATCCCCATTAGCAAGCTCAGCCTGGAAGGCTGCCTGGAATTCTTGGCACAGGACGAGCTGCTGGAGGTCACTCCTGAAAATCTGCGCATCCGCAAGCAGATCCTGAACCACGAGCAGCGCATGAAGGCCAAGAGTAAGCTGAAATAAGCCTTTCCTTCTTTTATAATATGTACTTTACCGTCCTGCAGCGTTTCAAAACACTGCAGGACGGTTTTATTTTGCCAAAAATGATTCATTTTTTAAAAAAAGGCTTGCAAAAGGCATTCTTATGCGGTATAATATCTCTCGCAGTCACAAATGTGATCTGCCTCTTTAGCTCAGTCGGTTAGAGCACCTGACTGTTAATCAGGGTGTCGCCTGTTCGAGTCAGGCAAGAGGCGCCAGAAGAAAAGGCAATGTTCCACAGAACATTGCCTTTTTTGTTTGTCCCATACTACACCCTTTTTCTGTACAGCCATGCAGTCGTGTTTCTCCTCTGTTTTTGGGCTTCTCTGTCCCAAAAACACAGCATTCATGCGAAAAAAGCATCAAGCATAATGATTTCTTAAAATTTGACTACTTGAAGAAGATGTCACATTGTGGTATACTGCTTATAAGCTTTGGGAATTTGTATCTGTTTTTCCAAAGTCCGGCACACAGATCAAAGGGTAGGTGCTCCCTTCTTTTGATAGCAGCCGACCGGTGTTTTGTCATGGTTCTCCGCAGGACAGGACAAAGCACCGGTCTCTGTGCTGTTGTTTCAGGCTCCGGCTCTTTTCACGTTGTCAGATCTGCGGCAGGCCGCTTCTTCAAAACGCCTGCCGCTGTTTGAATAAATTTGTATATGATCAAAGGAAGCATCTATGCGTTATACCTATGTCCGGCAGCACGACACTACTGACTGTGCGGCTGCCTGCCTCGCAATGGTGTGCCTCCATTACAAAAAGGAAGTTACCATCACCCGCCTGCGCGATATGATGGGTACCGACCTGAAAGGCACGAACCTTGTTGGTTTGCAGAAAGCCGCTAATGAGTTGGGTTTCACCACTGCAGCGGTTCGCGTAGACCGTGAAAATTTCCTCAGCGATTTCTCGCTGCCCTGCATTGCACAGGTCATCACCGATCAGGGTCTGGCCCACTTTGTGGTCGTCTTTAAAAAGACCACCATTAAAGATGACGGTGAGCGTCGTCGGCACATGCTGAAAGAAGCCGAAGCCGCCAAGGAAGATGAGAAGAACGGCAAAAAACACAAGTGCAAGGATTATGTCGTGATTGGCGACCCCGGCAGCGAGCTGAAAAAGATCTCTCTGGATGAGTTCTACAAGAACTTTACCGGTGTTCTGCTGCTGATGAACCCCACCTCGGAGTTCAAGGGCGGTAAGATCGAAAAGGGCGGCATGTTCAAGCGTTACGTCGACCTGTTGCTGCCCCAGAAAAAGCTCTTTGCCTATGCGATCCTGAGTTCTCTGATCGTTACGATTCTGGGCATTGCCTCCTCCATGTTCAACAAGATCCTGATGGACGAGGTCTTGCCATATGGCCTAGACAATCTGCTGGTCACGCTGATCCTTGTGTTCAGCATGGTCAGCATCACCAATACGCTGGTGGGCTTTGTCCGGCAGTGGGTTCTGATTCACCTATCCATCAAGATCGATATTCCGCTGATGCTGGGTTACTTCGGGCATATCTTCCGTCTGCCCATGAAGTTCTTTGCCACCCGCAAGACTGGTGATATCACCACCCGTTATTCGGATGCAAACACCATCAAATCCATCTTTACCAGCATTGCGCTGAGCCTGATCATGGATATCTCGATGGCCATTATCACCGGTATCATCCTGTTCCGCATGAATGCGATGCTCTTCTCGATCTCGCTGTTCATGGCTCTGGTCAGCATTCTGCTGGTGCTGATCTACAAGCAGCCTTACAAAAAGATCAACGAAGAGACCATGGTGCAGTCCGCTGCACTGAACAGCCAGATGATCGAAAGCCTGCGCGGCATTGAGACGGTCAAGTGCAACGCCAACGAGGATACCGAAATGGAGAACCTCGAGCGTGAGTACATCAAGAGCCTGAAGATCAGCCTGCGCTCCAGCAAGATCAGCACCACGCAGGGCCTGATCTCCTCCTTCATTTCCACCGGTTTCAGCATGCTGACCACCTATGTGGGTATCAGTCAGGTTCTGAAGGGTGAGATGACACTGGGCGGATTCATGGCCTTCAGCACGCTGTCCTCTTACTTTACTTCCCCGCTGAGCAACCTGATTGGTCTGCAGATGCAGATTCAGGAGGCCAGCATTTCCATGAAGCGTCTGGGCGAGATCATGGATTATCCCTCCGAGACGGTCGGCGACGAAGACCGCACCGATCTGGACAAGGTGGAGGGCGATATCGAGTTCAAGGATGTCACTTTCCGTTATGGCAACCGTGCCCCTGCACTGGATCACATCAGCTTTACCATTCCGGCCGGTAAAAAGGTCGCGCTGGTGGGCAGCAGCGGCAGCGGCAAATCCACGATTACCAAGCTTCTGCTTAAGTATTATGAGCCGGAAGATGGCGAGATCGACTTGAACGGTGTGAATCTGGCTGAATACACCAATGATTCTGTCCGCCGCGCAATTTCTTATGTGCCGCAGAACGTTGAGCTGTTCAGCAAGACCATTTATGATAACATCCGCGTTTCCCGTATGGACGCTACGATGGACGAAGTTAAGGAAGCTGCCAAGAAGGCAGATGCTCACGACTTTATCCGTCATCTGCCCCTGCAGTATAACACCTATCTGGAAGAAGCAGGCAACGGCCTGTCCGGCGGTGAAAAGCAGCGCATTGCGCTGGCACGCGCTTTCCTGAAAGATTCCAACCTCTACATTCTGGATGAATCCACCAGTAATCTGGACTTTGCTACGGAAAATCTGATCTTCAACATGATCTACGATCAGCTTGCAGATCGTTCCATGCTGATCGTAGCTCACCGCCTGTCCACCGTTCGTGACTGTGATCTGATCCTTGTGATGGACCACGGCAAGATCGTGGAACGCGGCACGCACGATGAGCTGCTTGCCAAGGAAGGCAAGTACTACGAGCTGTGGAACATGCAGCAGGGTATCTACCGCAGCAAAAAGGCAGAGCCCAAGCAGTCTGTCATGCAGGCCGTGGTGGAAGAGGATGACGACGGTGAGTCGATCACCTATTGATGTGTTGCAGCCGGGTGCGTACCCGGTTACATATGAAAGGGAGCCATTCATGATGGATAGCTTGATTTGACATAGTTTTGCTGTGTCAGATAAAAAAGAGCTAGAAAGACTTTCTGTTTAGTAGAAGTAGATGGTGTTATCCTGAACAGGCCCCGCCTGCTCAGGTAACTATGCCTCACTATGGTGTGCCCGGAGGCAAAATGCCTCCGGGCACATTTTATTTGCAAGATCCCTATTACTTTTATAAGTAGTAGGCGATCGGGAGCGGAGAGGAAGCTGCTCTCTGCAGCGATTTTCTCCCCTTTCTCGATTGCCTATTACTGCCTCTTCTGAGGTAAATCTGAAAAGGAACCGAGGTATTCAACATGAAAGAGATCAAAGTAGCCGAGAACAAGACCCTGAAGCTCACCAATGTGCTCTCCCGTGAGATCCATCCGGAAGAGATGGCCAGTCTGCCCGTGGTGCTGACCCAGATGCACAACTTTATCAAGAGCAACAACGCACAGCCCATTGGCCCCATTGTGCAGGCCATGGTGGTTGGTGAGGACCGTCAGATGCACCTGTACATGATGCAGCAGGCTACCCAGTTCATCGGCCAGATGGAGCAGGACTACCATATGGATGCTGTTCTGCGCGTGAAGAACTGCCTGTATGCCCACTACACCGGCCCCATGCCCGAAAGCCAGCTGGCTTCCTACAAGCTGCAGGTCCACGCTTTTGAGAATGAGCAGAAACTGACCGGCACCTCCTATACCATTTATGTCAATCAGGATGAGGATGATGCCGTGGTCGATGTCTTTATGGAGACCAAGTAATTATGACGATTAAAGTTCAGAACCTTTCGGATCTGCAGGACCGCCGCATCATGATGGAAAAAAAGCTGCCACCTTATGGCTACGCTTTTGTCATTCTGGTGGGCATCTTCATGCTGTTTCTGGTGGTGTGGAGCACCCATACCAACCGCATTTATGTCAGCCAGAACGCAGGCACCGTGCAGGCCAGCAATAAAACCTATATCATGTCCAGTTATTCCGGCTCCATTACCGAGATGTATATTTCGGAGGGCAGCTATGTGAACGAGGGCGACCTCGTGGCCCACATCAAGAGCACGGATATCGACATGCAGCAGGATAACCTGGAAAGCCAGCTCAAGATCTACCAGACCCAGCTGGACCAGTACAACAAGCTGCTGCAGTGCGTGCAGGATGATACCAACTACTTCAGCGAGACAAACCCCGAAGATCAGCCCTACTACTATCAGTACGAGACCTACAAGAGCCAGGTCTCTCAGAAGACCTTTGATGCCACGGCCTATCAGGCTGCCGGTTACTCCGATGCTCAGATCAAGACCATGATGGAGCAGAGCCAGAGCGAAGTAGAAGCTCTGTACTACTCCACCATGCAGTCCATCTCCCAGAGCATTACCAGCGCACAGAGCAACGTGGACAACGTTCAGGCTCAGCTCGATGCCTTGAACACCGGTGCCAACGATTACTACATCTACGCCCCCACCTCCGGTGTGATCCACATGGATACTCCTTACAAAGAGGGCATGGTGCTGAGCGCAGGCTCCCCGCTGGCCACTGTTGCCAGCGAGAACGACGATCTGGAGATCGTTGCCATGGTCACCGTGAATGACCGCCCGCTGCTTCATGTGGGTGACCCGTGCAAGATCGCCATTACCGGCCTTTCGGAGTATTCCTATGGCACCCTGACCGGCACTGTAACGGCCATTGACAGTGACGTGACGGCCAGCTCCAACGCTTCCTACTATAAGATGACCATTAAGCCCGATGCCACTTATGTGGTGAGCCGCAGCGGCGACAAGGTGGATCTTTCCAACGGCATGAGCGTTACTGCCCGCGTGGAGTACGATCAGGTCACCTATTTCGAGTACGCAATGGAAGCCCTGGGCGTTCTGTTCCGCTAAACCGGAGCTGTGCTGACTGCCAGCCGCCGTTATATCACCCAAAGAGGTACACTTACTATGAAATCAACCGCAAAAAAACTGGCCGTCTGTGCGGCAGCGCTCTGCCTGCTGGCCTGCGGCACAGCTGTGTCTGCGGCCGCAGCAAGCCCTGTCTCCGGCCTTGCCCTGAGCGGCGTTGCCATGCCGTGGGATCAGGACGTGCCTGCCGAAAGCATTGAGGCCGGCAGCTATACTGCCAACATGCTGCTGGGTTCCTCTCAGCAGCTGTCTCCTGTGGTGCGTCCGCGCAACTCTACCGACTCGGTTGTCTTTATCTCGGACGATACTTCCATTCTGACCGTGAGCAACTCCGGTGTCGTGCAGGCTGTGGGCGTAGGCACCACCCGCATCACCGCTGCCGCAGGCAACCAGATCTGTGCCTACACCATCGTTGTCTCCATGGATTCTTCCATGATCGTTACCGAGATGGACCTTTCCCTTTCCTCCAACACCATCTATGTTGGCAACTCGGTCTCGGCACAGCTGCAGGTGCGGCCTACTTCGGCTTCCAACTATGCCACCGTCGCCCTGACCTCTTCCAATGAGAAGGTCGCCACGGTGAACAATTTCGGCCGTGTTACCGGCATTGCCCCCGGCACCGCCACCATTACCGCTACCTGCGGTTCGGTGACTGCTACCACCAATGTCACGGTCATGAGTATTCCCAACTCCGGCACCAGCACCGCCAGCACTGGTTCTTCCAACAGCGGTCAGGTCGTCACGGTGAATCCTTCCTACGTTGTGCTCAAGCCCGGTGCCACCCGCACCCTGACCGCCAGTGTCAAGCCTTCTTCCGCTTCCCAGAAGTTCACCTATAAGTCCGCCAACAGCAACATTGCCACGGTCAGCCCCAGCGGCGTGATCACGGCTGTGGGCACCGGCGCTACTTCCATTACCGTTTCCAACGGCACTGCATCCGCCATGGTCACGGTCATCGTCAACCGTTCGGCTGCATCTTCTTCCGATAATTCTTCGGACAGCAGCTCCACCGAACCGGATAACGATGCTCCCATCGAGATCGATCCCGTTGTGCAGGCCATTCAGGACAGTGAGGACAACGAGATCGTTTTCACACAGGCCGAGGTGCCTACCGTGACCGGTGATATCCTCAATGCGCTGCGCACCACCGGCAAGACCCTGTGCGTGGTGGGCGATGGCTACACCATGCAGATTGCAGGCAGCGGTGTCAAGAGCACCACCAGTGAGCTGGACACCATGCTCACCCTGACTGAGTCCGATCAGGGCATCGAGTTTGAGCTGGACAAAGGCAAGGCTCTTCCCTGCTCGGTGCGCATCGATCTGGATGTGAGCACCTATACCCGCCTGTATCTGTACAACACCGTCTCCAACAAGTGGCAGTATCTGAACAGCTACACCGACGGCATCATCACTGCCGATACTGCAGGCCGTTATCTGCTAACCAACCAGAACCTGAAATTTGCCAATATCAACTGGACCTTCTTCATTGCCGGTGGTGTTGTAGTGGTTCTGATCGGCATTGCATATGTTGTGCTGAAAAAGCGCTACTGGTTCTGGTAATTTTCAAAACCACTCTTTCATGAAACAGTAAGACCCTCTCTGAGTGTGATATGCTCCCCCTAGAGTAGACAGAGTAAAACAAAAACTCTGCGTACTCTGGGGGTATTTTTATATCAAGAAAGAACAATCACTTTTGCACAAAAAATTCGCCGTCTCCTTGTGGAAACGGCGAACAAAAACTTATATTATTTCTCTGTCTACTTGACGGAGCGCACATCAATGGAACGCCTGGGCTTTGTTTGCATTATGATGTCTGCCTTCGTTACTTCTCAATGGGCTGCGAGGGCTTCCAGTCCTTGTAGTTCTCGTAGCGGCTCTCGCGGATCTTGGTGTGGGACCAGATCTCGTCCGCCGTGGGCTGCCAGTTGGCTGCATAGTTCTTGCACTTCTCGCACAGGTGCTCCACGCTCTCCGGCGACTGCAGGTCGGTGCTGTGGGCACCGGTCTCGTGCACCATCTTCTGCAGCAGTTCGGGGTTTTCCAGCATCGGGCAGGGACGCAGATGGTTCTTGTTGAAGGGTTGGCCGTTGTGATAAGCCATGAACAGCGGGCTGTGCAGAATTTCCAGAATGCTCTGGTCGTGGATATTGGCATTGGAGTAGTGGATGAACACGCACGGCTCTGCGTCACCGGCAGAGTTGATGTGGAAGTAGTTGCGTCCGCCGGCAATGCAGCCGCCCACGAACTCGCCATCGTTCTGGAAATCCATGGGGTAGAACGGGATATCGCACTCTTCCGAGCGCAGATAGCGGATGCGGTCGATCATATATTTGCGCTGCTCCGGGGTAGGCATCAGTTCCGGTGCTGCCTCGTTGCCCACGGGCATGTAGTGGAAGTAGAAGCCGAAGTGTGCACCCTTCTCACACAGGAAACGCATGAACTCATCGTTGGTAACAGCTTCGATGTTATCGCGGGTGTAGCAGATGGACGTGCCGAACACGATGCCGTGCTCCTTGAGCAGATCCATAGCATGCATGACAGCGGCATAGTGCCCCTCACCGCGGCGGGCATCGTTGGTCTCCGGGGTGCCCTCGATGGACAGCATGAAGGCAATGTTGCCCAGACGCACCACCTCTTTGCAGAACGGCTCATCGATGAGGGTGGAGTTGGTGTAGATGGCAAACTGCACATCATTGTGCTTCTCCGCCAGCTTGAGGATATCAGCCTTACGCACCAGCGGCTCGCCGCCGGTCAGCATGTACAGGTACACGCCCAGCTCCTTGCCCTCGGTAACAATCTTGTCCATATCCTCAAAGTTGAGGTTATTCTTGTGACCGTATTCACCGGCCCAGCAGCCCACGCAGTGCATATTGCAGGCGGAAGTGGGGTCGAACAGGATCAGCCAGGGGATGTTGCACTGATACTTCACGCGGTTCTCGCGGATGGTCTTGGTGCCGCGGAAGAAAGCCTCGTAGCCCAGATTCAGCGCCATGGTGCGGGCCACGTTGGGGTCGGTCTGATCCAGCACACAGTTGATGAGCTTGGACCACTTGCTGTCGGGGTCGGTCAGGGTCTGTCTGGCGTGCTCGTAGGCTTCAGCGCTGAACGAACTGCCATAGAACTGCTTTGCAACATCCACCAGCTGTCCCACGGTTTTCTGACGGTCTTTATCGGCATGAGAAAGCACCACGTCCACCATTTTACCAACGGCAGCACGCTGCATTTTATGAGTCAGGCTCTCAACAGAAGTATTCATTATCCTTTTCCTCCAAACGGTATTTTTCGGAAATCTCTTTTTCTATTTCTATGCCATTACTCTACCATTCTATCCCACAAATTGCCATAAACAGAAAAAGCACCGTGATAGAAAACCCATCACGGCGCGGATTATGATAAAATTTTGTCGTTCTTCCGGTTCAACCGTCCTGTTCCAGATGGATCTTATTGCTGGCAAGGCGGCATAACGCGCGGCGCAGATCGCCCTGCAGCATCCGTCCCATACGTTCTACCATCACAGCGGGCTCGGTCTTCATATCCCGGCGGATCCATTCCAGCACCACGCCCACCAGCGCATATTTGTAAAAATCCACCACAAACTGCTTGTCATCGTCCTGCACGGTGATGTCGCGGCATTCGCGATCCGCAAATTCCTTCAGCATGGAGTCCAGAAGCTTGTACAGATACTGCTCCACCTGTTCACGACCCACAGAGCGGTATACGTTCAGTACCAGTGTTTTGTTATCCCGGATCTGGTGCAGGATGTCCAGAAATGCTTCGGTCCATGTATCAAAGCTCTGGCGGCCTTCCATCGCCTTGACCGCATCTTCCGTCAGGATCCAATCCACCAGATCGTAAATATCCTTAAAGTGGTAGTAGAAGGTCATGCGGTTCACGCCGCAGTCCTCGGTGATATCGTTGATTGTGATCTTATTGAGGGGCTTTTCCAGCAGCAGCTTTTTCAGCGATGCTTCCAGTGCCCGCTTCGTTGTTTGTGACACAAAAACCTTCCTTTCCCGACCGTAGAAATTTTTCCCGCTGCGTACGGCGATTGGCAGCTTCGTACATTATAATACCGCAAAAGCCGTCCCGATTGCAAGCATTGATTCTGTCCATTTTGTAAACAAAGAACGACTTCCTGCGTTTTCACTCCGGCAGTTTCTCGTTTCAAGAACCGTTTCTCAGCCCTCCCAAACCCCTTCCGGCGGTGCGCAATGCCTGCAAAAGCGGCTTCTTCCGGCAAAAAAGCGGAAAAGGCCCTTGATTTTATATTCCTCTACGCTTAGAATGGGAGCAGACGGCTGTGATTGAAGTGCCGTTTTGAGGGAGGGTACAAACTATGATGGATACCATTGGTTTTCTGGGCTGCGGCAACATGGGTGGAGCCATCGCCCGTGCCGTTTGCAAAGCTGTTGACCCTAAGAAAGTTTTTCTGGCAAACCGCACTGCGGCCAAGGCACAGGCACTGGCCAAAGAACTGGGCTGCAAAACAGCCACCAATGCTGAGGTGGCCGGTGACTGCGACCTGATCTTTCTGGCGGTAAAGCCCCAGATGATGGAAGCTCTGCTCCAGCCGCTCAAGTTCACCTTTGACGAGCGCCCCAGCCGTTTTGTGCTGTGCAGCATGGCAGCGGGCCTTTCGATTGCCCGTATTCAGGAGATGGCCGGTGAGGACTTTCCTGTGATCCGCATCATGCCCAACACCCCGGCTTCGGTGGGCGAGGGTATGATCCAGTACTGTTCCAGCAATGTCACCGCTGAGGAAGAAGAAGCCTTCCTCAGGATCATGGCTCCTGCGGGCCGTCTGGATGCCGTGCCGGAAAGTCTGATCGATGCCGCCAGCTGCGTTTCCGGCTGCGGCCCGGCATGGGTGTACCAGTTTATTGAGGCTCTGGCCGACGGCGGCGTGGCCTGCGGCCTGCCCCGCGCCAAAGCGCAGGAATATGCCGCGCAGATGGTTCTGGGCAGCGCAAAGCTGGTGCTGGAAAGCGGAAAGCATCCCGGCGAACTCAAGGATGCTGTGTGCAGCCCCGGCGGCAGCACCATTCAGGGCGTGCGCGTGCTGGAAGAGCACGGCCTGCGCGGTGCGGTGATGGATGCCGTAATCGCCTCGTACAATAAGACAAAGGAAATGGGAAAGGGTTAAGGATATCATGCGCATCGTTGTAAAAGTAGGCACTTCTACTCTGGCATACGCCACCGGACGGCTGAACATCCGCCACACGGAACAGCTGGTCAAGGTGCTCAGCGACCTGAAAAACGAGGGCCATGAGGTCATTCTGGTGTCCTCCGGTGCCATTGGCATGGGCGTGGGCAAGCTCTCACTGCCAACCCGCCCAAAGGACACCACCACCAAGCAGGCCTGCGCCGCTGTGGGCCAGTGTGAGCTGATGTACACCTACGACCGGCTGTTCAACGCCTACAATCACACCGTGGCGCAGATCCTGCTCACCGGCGTGGACGTGGAGCACACCGAACGCCGCGTGAACTTTCAGAACACCCTGTCCCGCCTGCTGGAGCTGGGTGCCCTGCCCATCATCAACGAAAACGACACCGTTGCCACCGATGAGATCACCTCCATTGGCGACAACGACACGCTGGCGGCCATCGTGGCCTGCTGCGCCAAGGCTGACCTGCTGGTGCTGCTGAGTGACATCGACGGCCTGTACACCGCCAATCCCCACACCCACACGGATGCAAAGCTCATCCCGCTGGTGGAGGAGATCACCCCCGAGGTGATGGCTCTGGCCGATGGTGCCGGTTCGGCCCTTGGCACCGGCGGCATGGCCACCAAACTGCGCGCTGCCCGCATGGTAACGGGCAGCGGTGCCGATATGGTCATTGCCAACGGCGCACACCCGGAGCTTTTGTACGACATTGCCGCAGGCAGATCCGCAGGCACCCGCTTTGCGGCCCGCAAGGAGGACTGAACACATGACCACACAGGAAATTCTGGAAGCCGCCCGCAGCGCCAAAAGTGCCCTTGCGCTGGCCGATAACACCGCCCGCAACGCGGCCCTGCTGGGCATGGCGGACGCTTTATGCGATGCGCAGAACCAGTCTGCCATCCTTGCCGCCAACGCTGAGGATATGGCTGCGGCCAAGGGGCACATCAGCGATGTGATGCTGGACCGTCTGGCCCTGACCGTACCGCGCATTGAAGCCATGGCGCAGGGCATCCGCGAGGTTGCCGCCCTGCCCGACCCGGTGGGCCGGGTGCTGAATCGGGTAGAGCGCCCCAACGGGCTTGTCATTGAAAAGACGGCTGTACCCATGGGTGTGATCGCCATTATCTACGAGAGCCGTCCCAACGTGACCAGCGATGCCGCTGCCCTTGCCATCAAAAGCGGCAACGCCTGCATCCTGCGCTGCGGCAAGGAGGCATGGCGCAGTGCTCATGCCATCGTCACAGCCCTGCGGCAGGGCCTGAAAAAGGCCGGTCTGCCCGAGACAGCGGTCTGCCTGATCGAGGACACCACCCACGCTTCTGCCAACGCTCTGATGACCGCTGTAGGCTATGTGGATCTGCTGATCCCGCGCGGCGGTGCCGGGCTGATCCGTGCCTGCGTTCAGAACGCCAAGGTGCCCTGTATCCAGACCGGCACCGGCATCTGCCATATCTATGTAGACGACACTGCCGACCTTTCCAAAGCTCTGGACATCATCGAGAACGCCAAGGCCAGCCGCCCCAGCGTGTGCAACGCCGAGGAAGTGTGCCTTGTGCACTCTTCCATTGCCGGGCAGTTCCTGCCCCGTCTGGCCCAGCGGCTTGGCCCGGACCGTATTGCAAAGGGTCTGCACCCGGTGGATCTGCGGCTGGATAAGCGCGCCGCCGCCATAATCTCCGGCACCCCTGCCGGAGAAAAGGACTTTGACACCGAATTTCTGGACTACATCCTCGCGGTCAAGGTCGTGGACAGCGTAGAGGAGGCCATCGGGCATATTGCTGAGCACTCCACCGGCCACAGCGAGGCCATCCTGACCCAGACACAGGCCCATGCCGACCTGTTCACTGCCGCAGTGGACAGCGCCGCCGTGTATGTGAACTGTTCCACCCGCTTTACGGATGGCGGTGAATTCGGCCTTGGGTGCGAAATGGGCATTTCCACCCAGAAACTCCACGCCCGTGGCCCCATGGGACTGGCCGAGCTGTGCAGCTACAAGTATATCATCCACGGCAATGGTCAGATCCGCTAAAGCCCGCTGAACCCACCTTTCCAGTGCGGAAATCGGGAGTGAGCGTTTTCTCCATAATATTCATAATTTAGAAACGAAACTGAAAAGCTTTTTCCGAAACAGGCTGGTGCGATTTGCGCCAGCCTGTATTTTTGTTTTATTCCCATGAAATGTTCTTTCAGTAAAGACAAAAGCTGAATTATGTTTTCAATCTGCCTTTCCTGTTCGCTCACTGATATAGATGATTGTATCCCAGTTTTCTCCAATTCTTACAAAGTAATAGTCTTACTTTCTCCATTTTGTTTTGTAAAAAGTACAAGGCCCCCCTTGACAACCCCTATTTCGATGCGGTAAAACTATATTGGAAAACTTGATAACGATTTCACTTCATTTCACTTTCCAATGAGAAAGTTGTTCGTCATACACAACACTATACTTGGAACAAAGGAGAGAGCAATATGACGATCGCCATTCTTGCACACGATTCCCGCAAAGAGCTTGCACTGCAGTTCTGCACTGCTTACAGCGCCATTTTGTCCAAAAACACAGTCATTGCTACCGGCACCACCGGACGGATGCTGGCGCAGACTACCGGCCTGCCCGTGCACTGTTATCTCTCCGGGCGCTTGGGTGGTGTGCAGCAGATTACTTCCCGCATTGCGTGCGACGAAGTGGATCTGGTGTTGTTCTTCCGTGACCCGCTGAAAGCGGATGCCGCCAGCATCACCGAGCAGAATCTGCTCCGCCTGTGCGATATGCACAGCGTACCCATTGCCACCAACATTGCCACCGCCGAGGTCTTACTGCGCGGTATGGATCAGGGCGACCTGGACTACCGCGAGGGGATGCATCCCGCTCTTGTGGAGCCAATGCCCACCGTGCAGCGCCACGCCGTGTGATGAATCGTGTATAGAGTATCGGGAAAGAGACAACGCCGCAGGAAACTTCCTGCGGCGCTGTTGTTTTTTGTTTTGCTTTTTATTTCAGTAAAGCCTGCAGCTTTTCCAGCCGGCGGACGGCTTCGTCCAGCACATCGGTGCCGCGGGCAAAGTGCATCCGGATCAGGTGGTTCACCGGCTCCCGGAAGAAGCTGGAGCCAGGCACAGCGGCCACGCCCACTTCCCGGATCATCCACTCACAGAACTGCAGGTCGGTCCAGCCCTTGAACTGGGGCAGCGCCAGAAAATCGGAAATATCGATCATCACAAAATAGGTGCCCTGCGGAACATTGTGCTTCAGCCCCACACGGTCCAGCCCAGCCAGAAAATGATCGCGCTTTTCGGTGTAAAGGGCCTGCAGCTCTTTGTAATAGCTGGCGGGCATCTCCAAACCGGCCACAGCGGCCTCCTGCAGGGGTGCAGCCGCACCCACAGTGAGGAAGTCGTGCACCTTGCGCGCGCCCTCAATGACCTCTGCGGGTCCGATCAGATAGCCCAGACGCCAGCCCGTGATGGAGTAAGTCTTGGAGAGCGAGTTGCAGGTGATGGTGTGCTCAAACATGCCGGGCAGGCTTGCCATGCAGATATGCTCTGCCGGCGCATAGATGATATGCTCGTACACCTCATCCGTCACCACAAAGGCATCGTACTGGATGGCCAGCTTTGCAATGGCTTCCAGCTCGTCGCGGCGGAACACCTTGCCGCAGGGATTGGAGGGGTTGCACAGGATCAGCGCCTTAGCACCCTCGGCAAAGCCCTTTTCGATCAGGCTGATATCAAACTCATAGGTGGGCGGCACCAGCGGGATATAGATGGGTTCCGCGCCCGAAAGAATGGCATCGGCACCGTAGTTCTCGTAGAACGGTGAGAAGATCATCACCTTGTCGCCGGGGTTGCAGATGGTCATCATGGCTGCCATCATGGCCTCAGTGCTGCCGCAGGTCACGCAGATCTCGGTGTTGGGGTCTACTTCGTGGTGCAGAGCAGGGCTGGTCTTTTTTGCCAGCGCCTCGCGGAAGTTTTGCGCGCCAAAGGTCACAGCGTACTGGTGCGGGCCTTTGTAAGCTGTTTCGGCCAGAGCGTCCAGCAGCTGCTTCGGCGGGTCAAAATCCGGGAAGCCCTGCGAAAGGTTGATGGAGTCGTACTGATTGTTGATGCGAGTCATGCGGCGGATGACAGAATCTGTGAAGGTACCCACACGGTCACTTAAAACAGGCATGCGCTCTCCTCTTTTCAGTCCTTAAAATAAGCCTTCTGGATGGCCAGCAGCACGCCTGCACGGCTGGCAGCAAAGTTCAGACCGCCCTGCAGGTAGCAGGTGTACGGCTCACGCAGCGGGCCGTCGCAGGAAAGCTCGATGGTACTGCCCTGTGTAAAGCTGCCGCTTGCCATGACCACCTCATCGGTATAGCCCGGCTCCGGAGAAGGTTCCGGGGCGGCATAGCTGTCCACGGGACTTGCAGCCTGAATACCCTGACAGAAGCCGATGAGCGCATCCGCAGTGCCTGCATCAAAGCAGGTGACGATGTCGTTGTGGTCGTCGCAGTAGCGCGGCACTGGATTCTTGCCCAGCAGCTCCAGCATACACTGGGCGTAAATGGCGGTCTTGATGGCCTCGCACACCACGCCGGGCGCATAGTAGAAGCCCAGATACATATCACGGGGCGTTTCCAGCGTGCAGCCCAGATCCTTGCCGAGACCGGGCGCATTCAGGCGGTAAGCGCACAGCTCCACAAGGTCTTTGCGGCCCGCAATATAGCCGCCGGTGGGAGCGATGCCGCCGCCGGGGTTCTTGATCAGGCTGCCCACCACAAGGTCTGCGCCCATCTGACAGGGTTCCTGCGTCTGGGTGAACTCGCCGTAGCAGTTATCCACAAAAATAATGATGTCCGGGTTTGCGGCGCGGGCGGTATCCGCAATTTTTCGGATCGTTTCCAGATCAAAGGCATTGCGCTGCAGATAGCCGCGGCTGCGCTGGATGTGGCACACCTTTGCACCGGGGGCCTTTTGGGCGATCAGGTCATAATCCGGGGTGAAGTCGGCTTTCAGCGGAGCTTCATCGTACCGGATGCCGTAATCCATCAGGGTGCCGGTGCCCCTGCCCTTGCCGTCCAGACCGATCACGCCTTCCAGCGTATCGTAGGGGCGGCCGGTGGCGGCCAGCAGGGTGTCCCCCGCCCGCAGCAGGCCGAACAGCGCCACAGCCAGCGTGTGGGTGCCGCTCTGGAACTGGCTGCGCACGAGGGCATCCTCTGCGCCCATCACCTCGGCAAAGATCTGCTCCAGCTTTGCGCGGCCGGTATCCCACAGGCCGTAGCCGGTGGTGCCCAGCATATCGGTGGAGGACATCTGGGTATCCGCAAAGGCTTTCAGCATTTTGAGCTGGTTAAAATCGCGGATCTCCTCCATATGGCGGAAGTAGGGCTGGCACAGCTCCATAGCCTTTTCGTCCAGCGCCAGAACTTCGGGTTTGTAATTGAAAAAGTGGTTCAGCATTGACATTATAACGGTTCCTTAATTTATGATTTGGGATAAAGCTTACATGAATTGACGCGTCGGCAGCTTTCTCCTCGGACACGAAATACGGGTTGCGGCACCCAGCAGCTGCTTCGCATCCGCTTGCATCTCGCTGGCCGCGGCCCCAACAACAGCTCCCTGTTTCCGCCACTGGCGGCGGTCGCTGTTGTTGCAGGCCATTCCATCGCCCGCCCTATTGCCCTGCGGGCAACAGGGTCCCACCCCAGCGGACGGTCCTCAGAGAAACTTCCGACGTGTCAGCCGACAAACTACGATGGCACATAACGAATATACTCCGCAAGCTTTTCAAAGCCAAGCCGGGTATAAAAGTGCACCCGCTCCGGGCTGCAGAGAAACACCGGGTGCTCCCCCTTGGCGGCAAGCTCGTTCGCCATCTGCACAATGAGCCGCCCGCCGATGCCCTTGCCCCGCAAAGGCTGGGCTGTCTGCCCGCAGGCCATGTAGGCCTGCCTGTTCGCAAGGGCATAGGCCCCTACCGTGCAGATCGTTTCACTTCCCTGCCGCAGCGCCCACACAAGGGCTTTGCCGCGGGTGCGCTTTGTGCAAAGCTCGGAGTAAAAGTCCTCCTGCTTTGCCGTATCCGCCGGGTAGAGCGCCCGTGCCACATCCATGGCAGAGGGTTCTCTGTCAAGGGTCAGTCCGGCCCAAAGCGTCTCGTCTGCAGCGGGCAGCGGCAGAGCCTTGCCGGGTGCAAGGCCGAATACAGTCAGCGTTTCAGCTTTGCACCACCCGGCAGGCGGTGGGCATTCGTTTTCGTCTAAAATGATGCTTTCACACCCGCAGAAAGCCAGAAAGCTGGCCAGCTCTTCCGGGTTTGCGTGCCCTGCTGCCCATGCGGTGCTGCCGCTGAGTTCCAGCGCCAGTGTAGGTCCTGCGTAGAATCGCCACGGCTGGCTTTTGCTAAAAAGGGCAAGATCCAGCGGCAGGGTCGCCCCCAGCACCCATTTCCCCCGGCAGGCATTTAAAAAGCGGGCGCGGTGGGCTTTTGTGCTGACCTGCGCGATCACTTCAGCTCGTTGACGATCTTCTTGAACTCGCGGCCGCGCACCTCAAAGTTGGGGTACAGGTCAAACGATGCGCTGGCCGGGGACAGGATGATGATGTCACCGGGCTTTGCGCAGGCACGGGCCAGCTCCACAGCGTGCTGCATGTTGTCGGCATGCTGGATGGGCAGCTCTGCTTCGTTGAAGTTCGGGTCCTCGCGCACAGCCTTTTCGATGCGGGGGCCGGTGGCACCCATCAGCACAAGGTTCTTCACGTGGGCCACCACTTCCGGTGCCAGCGGCTCATAGGGAATGTGCTTGTCGTAGCCGCCAGCGATCAGAATGACCTTCTGGTTAAAGCTGCGCAGACCGGCAATGGTGCGCGTCGGGCTGGTGCCGATGGAGTCGTTGTAGTACAGCACGCCGTCCAGCGTGCGCACCGGCTCAATGCGGTGCTCCACACCGGTAAAGGTGCTGCCCACCTTCTGGATGGCTTCCACGGGCACCTCGCCCCACACGGCAGCGGCAGCAGCCAGCAGGTTTTCAATGTTGTGCAGGCCGCGCAGCTTCACGTCCTTCTGGGCCAGGAAGGGGGTCACAACGCCATCCTCGGCCATGCAGAGCATGTTGTCCTCCTTGCGCAGGAAGGCACCGTTGTCGGTATCGTGCAGGCGGGTGAACCACACCTGCTTGCCCTTGCAGTCGGACTGCATGGAACGGCTGATCTCATTCTCATAGCCCAGCACAGCGCGGCAGGGCTGCTTCTGGTACAGCAGGATGTTGCGCTTGGCATCAATGTACTCCTGCATGTCCTTGTGATGGTCCAGATGGTTGGGGGTGACATTGGTCACCACGGCAATGTTGGGGCTGGAATGCATGCTGATGAGCTGGAAGCTGGAAAGCTCCACCACAGCCACATCCTCGGGAGCCACCTCGGGCAGCATGGGCAGCAGAGCTGCGCCGATGTTGCCGCCCAGATGCACCTTACGGCCTGCGGCCTCGTAGAACTTGGAGATCAGGGTAGTGGTGGTGGTCTTGCCGTCGGAGCCGGTCACGGCTACGATCTCGCAGGGGCAGAAGTCGAAGAACAACTCCACCTCACTGGTGACCATGGTGCCTGCGGCCATGGCATCCTGCAGGGGCTTTTCAAAGTAGCCCACAAAGCCCGGGGTGCGCATGATGATATCCTGACCCTTGAAGCCATCCAGATAGTTTTCGCCCAGGCTCAGGTCGATGCCCAGCTCCTTGATGGTTGCAGCGTAATCGCCAAAGTCCTCCACGCTCTTTTTCTGGTCGCACAGGGTCACATGGGCACCCAGCTCCACAAACTCCTTGATCAGGGTCTTGTGGCTGACACCGGCACCAATGAAGGCCACTTTTTTGCCTTTGATGAGTTCAATCAGTTTCTGCTGATCCTTCTGCATAAAAACAGTTCCTCCTCCATAATATCGTATTCAGAACGCACCTCAAAACGGGTGCAGAGATGTTTCGCTGTACCATTATAGTCCATTTAGCCGCAATTGGCAACGGAAAAACGCCCTTTTTGCCCCAAAAAGCAAGGTAAATTCACAATTCTGCAATTGTATTTTGCCGCTGTTTCTGCTACACTTGTCGAAGCAGAGTGCTTTTTGTATACAAAAAGCCTTTTTCGCAAATACCATAGAATGAGGTCATCCCCTTGAAACAGTTCTTCCGTATTACCGCAGCAGTGCTTGCTGCTGCGTTCCTGCTTGCGCTCACCGGCTGCGGCAGCAGTTCCAGTGCGCCAAGCTTTACATGGTTCGTGGATACCATTCCCGCAAACCTTGACCCGCAGGTAGCTTCTGCTGCCCCGGACGTGATCGCCTGCGAGAACCTTTACAGCGGGCTTGTCCGCAAAAAAGCGGATGGCGAGATCGTGCCCGATCTGTCCGAGAGCTGGACGGTCTCCTCCGATGGCAAGACCTACACCTTCCAGATCAAGGACGGCCTGACCTACAAGGCCGTTAAGGGCGCTTCCACGGATCACACCATCACTGCCGAAGACTTTGTGTTTGCATTCCGGCGTATATTCCAGCCGCAGACAAATTCCCCTTATGCCGTGGAGTTTGCCGCCCTTGAGAACAGTGCTGCCGTGCTGGCTGGCACAGCCGATGCCAGCACGCTGGGCGTTTCGGCCGCCGGCCCGCTGACGCTGGTGTTCCGCCTGAGTGAAAAGGACGACAACTTCCTTGCCAAACTCACCCTGCCCGGTGCCATGCCCTGCGATGAAGCATTTTTTGAGAGCACCCGCGGCACCTACGGCCTGACCGCCAAGACCACCCTTTCCAGCGGCAGCTTTTATCTTTACAACTGGACGGCCAGCGGCCTGTTCCTGCGCCGGGATGTCTCCTCCCCCATGATCGGCAGCCTGCGTCTGGTGCAGAACACCGGCAGCACCGGCAAGAGCGCCGCCCAGCTCATTGCAGACGAAAAATGTTCCGCCGCGCTGGACGACACCGGCGAGGATACCTCGCTGCAGTCGGTGGATTACTCCGACACCACCTGGGCACTGCTGTTCAACAGCGCCGAAGATTCTATGTTTGCCAATCAGGAACTGCGGCAGGCGCTTGCCGGCATCGCCCGGGAGAATGTGGATGTGCCCTCTTCCGGTCTGTACACCGCTGCCGAGGGTCTTGTGCCCACCGGCCTTTCCGTGGACGGCATCGATTACCGCAAGTCTGCCAGGAACCCGCTGCCCACCATCACCGACCCCCGTACATTGTACCTGAATGCACGGCAGGGCATGGCCAGCTCGGATTTTTCCGGCGTGACCATCCTGCTGCCGAAGGAAGCCGGCCTGACCGAACTGGCCGAGCAGATCAACGGCGCATGGCAGAAGGACTGCTCCATTTTCTTCTCGGTGGAAGAGGTTCCGCAGGAGGAGTTCGACAAACGCCTTGCAGCGGGCAGCTACACCATTGCGCTGGCTCCCATCCGCGCCGAAGGCGGCAGCGTATACCAGATGCTGCAGCAGTTCACGGCCGAGGGCGGCGGCCTGACCGGCTGGTCCGACCCCATCTACTCTCAGCGTCTGGCCGAGAGCGCCCAGCAGACCGGCAGCGCCCGCTGTGCCCTGCTGGCCGATTGTGAGCGCCAGCTGCTGGAAGGCTGCGCCGTGGTGCCGCTGCTGGGCCAGAACAGGCGTCTGCTGGTGGCGGACGGCATCACCGGCCTTGTGTTCGACCCCTTCACGCCGGTGCTGGACCTGACCGATGCCCAGAAAAACTGACATTCTCCGGCCCTTGACAATCCCGTCCCTCTTTGCTACAATAAATGAGCAACTTGCAGGGTTAGCTCATCCGGTAGAGCGGCTGCTTCCCAAGCAGCAGGCGGCGGGTTCGGGTCCCGTACCCTGCTCCAAAAACAAACGGCAAACCGTGGAATATCGGTTTGCCGTTTTTGCTTATAGCCGCTCCCTGCAAAATTCGAAAGGACTCTGCCATGATCTTTGTTCCCCTGCTGCATTACTTCAAATGCAAAAATTCCTACAGCGGCAACGAATACGGCCTGCGATACCGGATGATCCCCGGCAAGCGCACCGTGCCGGACCCGGACGGCGGCGAGGGTGCCGCAAAGGAGGAAAGCATCCTCACTGTGGACTACTGGCCGGATCCCTGGACCATTGAAAAGACCGACCCTGCCCTGCGGGTGCAGAAGGTGTTTCCGCTCACCGACGAGGGCCGGGAGGCCACAGCCGCTTTTTTGCAGGACGCGTTCAATGCCGATCCTGACCGCTGGAAAAACTGCCCCAGCATGATGGACAGCGACCCGTGGGAGCCGCCTGCTGCCGAAGCTGAGCCGGACAAGCCGAAGGAATAAAACATGATCTATCGTTTAAAAGAACTCAAGGGCGATACCATTGCAGTGCCGCAGCTGGTGTTTTCCAAACTGGGCATCGCCGAAGAATACAATGTGCGCGTGGCTCTGTATGTGCTGGCGACCGGCATCACCGACCCGGACAAGATCTGTGCCGACCTCAAGCTGCGCAGCCGCATCAGCGCCGAGAGCGCCCTCTCCTTCTGGGCAGGCGCTGGCCTGCTGGAGCGGTACGAAGAGAACGCCGCACCGGGCGAGGAACCCAGCGCCCCCGCACCCATGACCTGGGCCGAGATTGCTGCGGCCAGCCGCACCGACCCCATGATCTCCAGCCTGATCGACTGCGCACAGACCGGCTTTGCCCGTCCGCTGACCCACAGGGAGATGGAAAAGCTGGTCAACCTTTATATGCAGGAGGGCTTTGCGCCGGAGACCGTGATGCTGTGCACCGCCTATGTTGCCAGCACCGGCCGCAGCACCATGGCCGCCGTAGCGCATGAGCTGAAGGTGTGGCGCACCGAGGGCGTGGAGACCGGTGAGCAGGCCGATGCCCACCTCAAACTGCTGGCACTGCGCCAGAGCCGCGAGCAGTATGTCAGCGGCCTTCTGAACATCCCGGAAAGCGAGCTGACCCTTGGCGGGCGCAAGGCCATTGCACGCTGGTACGAGGTTTACGGCTACGACGATGCCATGGTGCAGGAAGCTGCTGTGCAGGCCGGGGCCAAGCGCGACCTGTGGTACTGGAACAGTATCCTCAAAACATGGAACGCCAAGGGCCTGCGCACCGTGCACGATGTGCGCAGCCCGGTGGCTGCTGCAGGCGCAAGCCGGAACCTCCGGGTAGACCGCGAAGCCCCCAGCGGCAACGATTTCCTCAAGAACGCTGCCCGCCGCCGTCCGTTGAAAAAGAAGCCGGAATAAGGAGGAGCCATGCGTACCAAAAACGAACTGTATCAGGAAGCCATGCGCACCGTGGCCGCCCGGCGGCAGATGGCCAGAGCCAGAGCCGAGGATGCCCGCGCCGAAGCCGAAGCCGCCATTCCCGCCCTGCGCCATGCAGAAGAAGAGGTGCGGGTGCGGGGCATCCGCTGCGCACTGGCCGGTGCTGCGGGCAAGGACCGCACCGAAGCTGCCGCCGCCCTTGCCGATGCAAAGCAGAAGCTGACCGCCCTGCTGGCACAAAGCGGACGGCCCGCTGATGCACTGGAGCCGCGCTTTATCTGCCCCAAATGTCAGGACACCGGCAGCGTGAATGGCCGCACCTGTGAGTGCGTGCACAAGGTGATGCAGCAGCTGCGCCGCAAGGAGATCGAGGCGCTGTCCAGCCTGTCCATTGCAAGCTTTGACACCATGGAGCTGCGCTATTACCCGAACCGTGCCGATGAAAAGGTGGGCGGTTCCATCCGCCCTTACATGGCCGATATGCTGGCAGACCTGCGCAGCTACGCGGAAGAGTTTGACCACCACAGCGAGAGCCTGATGCTGTTTGGCAATGCGGGCCTTGGCAAGACCCATGCGGCCCTTGCCATTGCGGGCATCGTGCTGGAAAAGGGCTACGATGTGATCTATGTTTCCAGCCCGGACTTTTTCTCCAAGCTGGAAGGGCTGCACTTTGGTGCAGACCCGGCAGGCGAGGAGGAAACGCTGATGCAGACCGCTGCCGGGGCCGACCTGCTCATTCTGGATGATCTTGGCTCGGAGTTCAACTCCGCCTTCCTCATCAGCAGCCTGTACAGTCTGCTCAACAACCGGCTGGGTGCAAAGCTGCCCACCATCGTCACCACCAACATCACTGACGGTGCTCTGCTGGAAAAGCTGTATACCGAAAAAATTTCCAGCCGCCTTTCTGCCTTTGTCCCCTGCCTTTTTGCAGGCGATGACATCCGCACACAGAAAGCAGCTGAATAAAACAAACGGCAATGCAAATGCATTGCCGTTTGTTTTATTTAAAACTCTAATACCGGACTCATTTCGTTGCGGCGCTGTGCCTGCACGATGCAGTCCTTCTCCGGCACAACGCCCGCCGCGCCCAGCGTGTTGAACACGGTCTGCAGGGCAAGCGCAGGCGTGTTGTTCTCCTGCGAAAGATGGCACAGCGCAAACTTTTTGCACCCTTCCTGAATGAGTTCCAGCAGCTTTGCCGAGCATTCGTCGTTGGAAAGGTGGCCCCGGGTGCTTTCAATGCGTGCCCGTAAGTAATAGGGGTACGGCCCGCTGCGCAGCATGTGCAGGTCGTAGTTGCTCTCCAGTGCCACAAGGTCGCAGCCGGAAAGCGCCTCGTGCACCGGCGGCGTGAGCACGCCAAGGTCGGTTGCAATGGTCATGGTCTTGCCGTCCGGGGTGTGGATGCGGTAGCCCACACAGGGCACATCGTGGCTGGTGGGAAAGCTCTGCACGCCAAACGCGCCCACGTCCTCTTCCCTGCCTTCCAGCTCGTGCAGCTCACAGCTGGCCGGTACGATGCCGTTGCTGTCCAGAAAATCCAGCGTTGCCGCTGCACCGTACACCGGCAGCGTGTTCTTTTTGAGGAAGGTGGAAAGCCCCTTCACATGGTCGCTGTGCTCGTGGGTGACAAGGATGCCGTCGCAGTCACTGACGGCAAGGCCCAGCGCCTTGAGCGCCGCCGAGGTAGTGCGCACGCCCTTGCCCATATCTACAATGAGATACCGCTGCCCGCAGCGCACCACACTGCTGTTGCCGGAGGAACCCGAATATAACGAGATGAATTCTGCCATGAAAAACCTCTGATACACTCAAAAACAGCCCGCCGCATATGCAGCAGGCTGTTTGCTTTTTATAAGTTACAGTGCCTGATCCAGTGCAGCGGGCATACGCTCCACCTTGCTGATGTCTGCACCCAGACCACGCAGCTTTTCCACGATATTCTCGTAGCCGCGCTCGATGTGGCCGATTTCCTCGATCTCACTGGTGCCGTCTGCCATCAGCGCAGCCACCACCATGGCAGCGCCTGCACGCAGATCCAGTGCGCGCAGCGGTGCAGGGGTGAGCTTATCCACGCCCTCAAACACAGCCACCTGACCGTCCACCTGCACGTTGGCACCCATCTTGCGCAGCTCGTCCACATAGCGGAAGCGGTTATCCCACACGCTCTCGGTCACGGTGCTGGTGCCCTTGGCCACGCTCAGCAGCACGCCCATCAAGGGCTGCATGTCGGTGGGAAAGCCGGGATGCGGCATAGTGTTGATCTTCAGCGGCAGAATATCGCCGGTGCGGCGCACACGCACAGCATCGTCAAATTCTTCCACCTCCACGCCTGCACGGCGCAGCTTTTCGGTAATGGGTTCCAGATGCTTGGGGGTGACGTTCTTCACCAGAACATCGCCGCCGGTGGCAGCAGCAGCCACCATGTAGCTGCCAGCCTCGATCTGATCCGGGATGATGCTGTAGGTGCAGCCGTGCATCTTTTCCACACCGCGCACCTTGATCACATCGGTGCCTGCGCCGCGGATGTTCGCACCGCACATATTCAGGAAGTTTGCCAGATCCACCACATGGGGTTCCTTGGCACAGTTTTCCAGAATGGTCTGGCCCTTGGCCATTACAGCGGAGAGCATACCGTTCATGGTAGCGCCCACGCTGACCTTATCAAAGAAGATGTGTGCACCGTTCATCTCCTTGGCACGCACGGTGATCATGCCGTAGTCCACGCTGTCCTCTGCGCCCAGAGCACTGAACACCTTCAGGTGCTGGTCAATGGGGCGGGGGCCGAGGTTGCAGCCGCCGGGCATGGCCACCTGAGCCTTGCCAAAACGGGACAGCAGTGCGCCCAAAAAGTAGTAGCTGGCGCGCATCTGGCGGGACAGGTCGTCCGGGACGTTGGTGCCGGTCAGATGGGTGGTGTCGATCTCGTAGGTGTTGCGGTTGATCATTTTGATCTGTGCGCCCAGAACGCTGAGGATCTTCAGGCTCACCGCCACATCACTGATATCCGGCAGATTCTCGATCACACAGACATCCGCTGCCAGAATGGTTGCAGGCAGGACGCCCACCGCCGCATTTTTGGCACCCGAAATGGTAACTTCGCCGTGCAGGGGCTTGCCGCCCGTAATAACAAATTTCTCCAATTTTATGATCTCCTTGTCGGAGGCCCGCAGCCGCAGGCCTGTTAAGGTTCCTGAAAGCATTTTCCATAAAAGCTGCCTGATGTGCATGGGCCATAAGGCCGTACACGTACAGCTATCTTATTATACACAACTTTCACAAAAAAGCAAAGCCCCACTTGGTGTTGTTTTATTATTTTCTGTTTTGCCCATTTTCGCGCAGGATATTCCAAAATTTTGATTTCTTTTTCAGGTATTTTACAAAAACCAGATACATTGCTGTTGCGCTTTCTTTACCAGATGTGGTCTTCGCACCGAGTCTCAGTGATCCAGCCCAGCTGGTAGGCAGCCACCAGCTGCTTGAGGTCGTGCACACGCTCCCGCAGCACCTCGCCCTCGTCGGTGTCCTCCACGAGAATGCGATGATTTTCGGTCTCCAGAATGTTTTTCTGGGAAATGATATCCAGATTATCCTTCACCGCTTTCTCGGCACTTTCAAAGGGCTGATGGGTGCGCAGGGACATGGTGCGGCTGGAATACACCAGCGTGTAGCCCGCAATGCCGGTCTTTTCGTGGTAGGCACGGCAGAAACCGCCGTCGATCACCACCAGCCGTCCGCCGCCCTTGATGGGGCTTTCGCCGTTCTTTTCCCGCACCGGCACGTGGCCGTTGACGATGTGGCTGGCACCGGGCAGGCCAAACTCGGCCAGAATGCGGCGGCAGACGGCCTCATCGTTATACCATGTATAATAGGGGTCCTTCACCTCGGTGTGGGTGGAAGCGTCCTCTACATAGAGCCGCTCGAAGGTGGTCATGGCACTGCGGCCAAACAGCGGCGAAAGCTTGCCGCACCACAGATACCACAAAAAATCCTGTCCGCTCTGGCGGGCAGCGCTGCCTTCCGGTGCATAGTAGCCCCGGCGGGCGCGGGCATCGCAGTAGTCCATCAGTGCGCGGCCGGAGTAGTAGCGGCCCTCAAAGCGCTCCATGGCAAAGGTGCCGCGGCTGGTCATGGGCACAGCGCCATGGTAGAGCAGGTTGCCGTTCTCAATGTGGTATACGCTGCCCTTTGCATAGAGAAATTCCACATGCTGCTGCAGTTTTTCGCTCTGGCGGAAGGACTGCACCAGCTTGCGCAGCACCAGCTGTTCATCCGGGTGCAGTGCGGCCGGGTCGGCGGGGTCCACCGTGGGGAACGAGGTATCCCGCAGCGGATACTCCTTTTCGCCGATCTTTACCGTGTGCTTTTCCCAGTCGATGCGGCGCAGATAATCTCGCTCCTGCATCTGGAAGTCCGGGTTGCGGTCGATGACATGGCACTCCAGCTTGAACATCAGAATGCTGATGGCCTTGTGCATCACGGCACAGCGGTGCAGCATTCCCCTGGTGTAGGGGCCGCGGGCCGCATCGGTATGAGGCATCCAGATGGAAAGATCATCATTGCCGTAGAACTGCTCGGCCATGCGTTGCAGATGGCGCAGGTTGATGCCGTAGCAGTCCTCCAGCATTCCGTGGTTATGATAAGCCAGCGTGGTCTTGAGCACCGTGCAGATGCAGATGGGGCTGCCCGCAGCGGCACCCATCCATACTACATCGTGGTTGCCCCACTGGATATCCACATTGTGGTGGCGCATGAGCAGATCGAGGATGATATCCGGGCGTGGGCCGCGGTCGAACAGATCGCCCACGATGTGCAGCTTGTCCACTGCCAGATGCTTGATCAGCTCGCACAGCCGTACGATAAAGCGGTCGGCGCGGCCATTTTCAATGATGCTGCCCACGATCTGGCCGTAGTACAGATCCTTGTCGTGATCCTCAAAATGGGCGTGGAGCAGCTCGTCCAGAATGTAGCCGCAGCTGGCAGGCAGGCATCTGCGCACATGGTCGCGGGTATGCTTGGAGGACACCAGACGGCAGATATCAATGAGACTCAGCAGCGTTTCGGTGTACCACTGATCCAGCGCTTCCTCGCTGGTACAGCGTGCCTTGAGCTGGGGCAGCTTTTCGTTGGGGTAATAGATCAGCGTTGCCAGCTCGGCGCGGGTATGCTTCGGCACGGTATCGCCCAGCACCTGATCTACTTTTTCGCGAATGACACCGGAAGCGGAATTCAGAATATGCACAAAAGCTTCATTCTCGCCGTGCAGGTCGCTCATGAAGTGCTCGGTACCCTTGGGCAGCTTGAGCAGTGCCTGCGTGCTGATGATCTCGCTGGCTGCCGCCGCCTGCGAAGGATAATCCCGCGAGAGCAGGGTCAGGTACTTGAGATTATCGCGGATCTCCTCGGTTTCGGTGCGCATGGTCTCCTCCATCACAACGTTCTCTCCGCCGCAGTCCGCCACACGGACCTTGCAAAGATGTTGCTTTCCATATGTATTATTTTTTCCTTATCTTATAGTATAGCACGTCCGGGGCGAAAAGTGGTATACTGGGGCTGACAAACTTTCAGCAAAGGACTTTGGATATTATGCCGAAAAGCGATTTCGTCTCCGTTCCCTCTTCCTGCACCCTCTGCCCGCGCCGGTGCGGGGCCGACCGTGCTGCCGGGCGCACCGGTTTCTGCGGCGCGGGCGGCACCTTAAAAGCAGCCCGCGCTGCCCTGCACTACTGGGAGGAGCCATGCATCAGCGGCACAAAGGGCAGCGGCACGGTGTTCTTTTCCGGCTGCACCCTCAAATGCTGCTTCTGCCAGAACTATCCCATCAGCGCCGAGGGCCTTGGCAAGGAGATCAGCGTGGAACATCTGGCAGAGATTTTCCTGAATCTGCAGGAGCAGGGTGCCAACAACATCAATCTGGTCACACCCGGCCAGTGGCGGCCCTGGATCATTGCCGCGCTGGATATTGCCCGGGCTAAGGGGCTGCATCTGCCCATCGTATGCAACACCGGCGGCTACGAAACGGTGGAAAGCGTGGAAGCATGGCGCGGATACATCGACATCTGGCTGGCCGACCTGAAATACGTCTCCTCCGCCCTCTCGGCAGAGCTTTCCTCTGCACCGGACTATTTTGCGCAGGCAAAGCCCGCCATTGAAGCCATGATGGCACAGGCCGGGCACCCGGTGTTCAATGCAGAGGGCATCCTGCAAAAGGGGGTCATTCTGCGGCACCTTGCCCTGCCCGGCCATGTTGACGACAGCTTTGCGGTGCTTGACCAGATGGCCGCGTGGAACGATGCAGACCCCGGATGCTTCATCCCCAGCGTTATGAGCCAGTACACACCGTTTTACAAAGCCGCAGAGCACGGCATCGGACGGCGCATTACCACCTATGAATACCGCCGGGTGGTCAACTATGCCATGGACAAGGGACTGGCGCAGGGCTACATGCAGCAGAAGAGCAGCGCAAAGGAAGAGTATACGCCTTCTTTCGATTTGACAGGGGTATGAATTCGTCAAATCTCCCAAAAAAGGCTGATTATTTTCTCTTGCATCCCCGCGGAAGTGCTTGCAATCCCATCCGGGCTGGATTATAATGGATACAACGATGTGTTAACAGAACTCTGATGAGCTGTAAATATCAGGAGGAGCGTTATGGAACATTTCAACCCGATCCTTGGCAACGATACCACCGGCCAGAAATTCATCACCTGTGGTGAGATCATGCTGCGCCTGACCCCGCCGAACTACGAGAAGATCCGTATGGCATCCGGCTTTGAGGCCAGCTACGGCGGCAGCGAGGCCAACATTGCACTGGCACTGGCGAACCTTGGTGTGGACAGTACCTTCTTCAGCGTGGTGCCCAACAACAGTCTGGGCAAGAGCGCCGTGCGCTGGCTGCGTTCCAACGACGTGCACTGCACCCCTATGATCCTGACCGAGCCGAACGAGACTCCTTCCAACCGTCTGGGTACTTATTATCTGGAGACCGGCTACGGCATCCGCCCGTCCAAGGTCATCTATGACCGCAAGCACAGTGCTATTACTGAGTACGATTTCTCGCAGGTGGATCTGGATGCTTTGCTGGACGGCTACGACTGGCTGCACCTGAGCGGCATCACCCCGGCACTGGCACCCAACTGCCGCACCCTCATTCTGGATATGCTCAAGGTCGCCAAAAACAAGGGCCTGACCGTCAGCTTCGACGGCAATTTCCGCTCCACCCTGTGGAGCTGGGAAGAAGCCCGCGATTTCTGCACCGAGTGCCTGCCCTATGTGGATGTGCTGCTTGGCATTGAGCCGTACCACCTGTGGAAGGATGAGAGCGACCACTCCAAGGGCGACTGGAAGGACGGCGTTCCTCTGCAGCCCAGCTATGAGCAGCAGGACGAGATTTTTCAGCACTTCATCGAGCGGTATCCCAACCTCAAGTGCATTGCCCGCCATGTGCGTTATGCGCACAGCGGCAGCGAGAACAGCCTGAAGGCTTTCATGTGGTACGATGGCCACACCTTCGAGAGCAAGCTGTTCACCTTTAATATCCTTGACCGCGTGGGCGGCGGCGATGCCTTTGCCAGCGGCCTGATCTACGCCATGCTGCACAACTACAGAGCCATGGATATGATCAACTTTGCGGTGGCAAGCAGTGCCATCAAGCACACCATCCACGGCGATGCCAACATCACCGATGATGTGAGCACTATCCGCAACCTGATGAACATGAACTACGATATCAAGCGGTAAGTTTTATCGCCGTACAGAGAACGCCCGCCGGGTCTCCCCGGCGGGCGTTGCTTTTTCTATCAGATATACCGCCCGGTGATGCTCTCCGGGTTCTGTCTTATCTGTTCCGGCGTACCTGCCGCCACGATGCGTCCGCCGGCATCGCCGCCGCCCGGCCCCATATCCACAAGGTAATCCGCATTGCGGATCACATCCAGATCATGCTCAATGACCACCACGGTGGCACCGTTCCCGATCAGCTTCTGGAACACACCCAGCAGGGTCTGTACATCCAGCGGATGCAGGCCGATGGTGGGTTCATCGAACACGAACACACTGTCTGCCTGCCCCTTGCCCATCTCGCTGGCAAGCTTCAGCCGCTGGGCTTCGCCGCCGGAAAGGCTGGGTGTCTCCTCGCCAAGGGTCAGGTAGCCAAGGCCCAATTCTTTCAGTACCTGCAGGCGCTGGCGCACAAGCTTGCAGTCCGCACAGGCTTCCAATGCAGTGGACACATCCATGTCCATCAGGTCGGCCATGGAGGCTGGTTCGCCGTTCGCCGTGGGCAGCTTCACTGCCGCCGCTTCCCGGCTGTAACGCGAACCGCCGCAGTCCGGGCAGGGCACTTCTACGTCCGGCAAAAACTGTACATCCAAACTGATGACGCCGGTGCCGTCACAGGTGGGGCACCGCAGCTTACCGGTGTTGTAGGAGAAATCGCCCGCCTTATAGCCGTGGTCTTTGGCATCCTGCGTTTTGGCAAACAGCTTGCGCAGCTCATCGTGCACATTGGCATAGGTGGCCACGGTGGAGCGCACATTGATGCCGATGGGCGTTGCATCGATCAGCTTCACCTGCGCGATTTCCTCGGCCTCCACGCTTTTCACATGCGCTGGCAGGGCTGTGCCATTCACCTTTGCCTGCAAGGCCGGAACCAGGCTTTCCAAAATCAGGGTGGTCTTGCCGCTGCCGGACACACCCGTAACCACGGTCAGCCGCCCCTTGGGCAGTTCCAGTTCCAGCGGCTTCACAGTATGGATGGCCGAGGTTTCCAGATGGATGCTGCCCTGTGCAAACAGTTCATTTTCCGGCACATGAGGCCGGGCGTTCACCCCCGCCCTGCCTGCAAGAAACGGGCCGATCTGAGAAGCCGCGTTCTGTTCAATTTCCGGAATGCTGCCCTGCGCGATCACATGTCCACCCTTTGCACCGGCTTCCGGCCCCATCTCGATCAGCCAGTCAGCTTCCTTTAAAATTTGGGTATCGTGATCCACCAGCACCACCGAGTTGCCGTCGGCCACAAGGTCGTGCATCACATCGGTCAGGCCTTCAATGTTAGAAGGATGCAGGCCGATGGACGGCTCGTCCAGCACATAGAGCACACCGGTGGTACGGTTGCGCACCGCGCGGGCCAGCTGCATCCGCTGGCGCTCACCGGTGGAAAGAGTGGAAGCGGAGCGGTCCAGCGTCAGGTAGCCAAGGCCCAGCGAGAGCAGCCGTGCCGCTGCCGTCTGGAAGGATTCGCAGATATTGCGGGCCATGGGCCGCATCTCTTCCGGCAGACTGTCCGGCACACCCGCCACCCAATCGGTAAGCTGCACAAGAGTCATCTGACAAGCCTTGTCCAGTGTGATGCCCCGCAGCTTTGGGGTACGAGCCGCATTACACAGCCGGGTGCCGCCGCAGTCCGGGCAAATGCCTTGCCGCAGGAACTTTTCCACCCGCTTCATGCCCTTTTCATCCTTGACCTTGGAGAGGGCGTTCTCCACGGTATAGGTGGCATTGAAATAGGTAAAATCCAGCTCCCCGGCCTGATTGGAATTTTTGTTATGATAAAAAATGTGCTTCTTCTCCGCCGGGCCATGGAAAACGATATCCTTTTCCCGGTCGGTCAGGTCGCGGAAGGGCACATCGGTGCGCACGCCCATCTCCCGGCAGATATCCACCATCAGCGACCACATCAGGCTCTTCCACGGGGCCACGGCACCTTCGTCGATCGTAAGAGAATCGTCCGGCACAAGGGTGCTCTCGTCCACGGTCATCACCATGCCGGTACCGCTGCAGGTGTGGCAGGCACCCTGACTGTTGAAGGCAAATTCTTCAGCGGAAAGCGCGCGCACGCTGGCACCGCACTGCGGGCAGAGCAGCGGCTTTTCTGCCGCCACGGCAAGGCTGGGTTCCAGCCAGTGGCCGCACTGCGGGCAGGGATAGCTGGAAAGACGGGAGAACATCAGGCGCAGACTGTTCAGCAGTTCCGTGCCGGTACCAAAGGTGCTGCGGATGCCCGGCACAGCGGGCCGCTGATGCAGTGCCAGTGCAGCCGGAACATACAGCACTTCGTCCACCGATGCCTTTGCCGCCTGCGTCATGCGGCGGCGCGTATAGGTGGAAAGTGCGTCCAGATACCGGCGGGAGCCTTCGGCGTAAAGCACGCCCAGCGCAAGGCTGGACTTGCCCGAACCGGACACGCCCGCCACACCCACGATTTTGCCCAGCGGCACATCCACATTCACGTTTTTCAGGTTGTGCACCCGCGCGCCGCGGATCCTGATATGGTCGACCATCTTCTTTTCCCCCTGCCGTCACCGCTTCTTTTTTAAATAGTACCCAATGCCGATGATATCTGCCAGCGCCCAGCCGATGGGCACGCTGAGCCAGATGCCGGTAACGCCCAGCGGCGTGGCCGAAAGCAGATAGGCCAGCATCAGCGGCAGAGCAAACAGCAAAATGCTGCCGGTGATGGGGCCTTTGGTCAAACTACGCTGCATTGTTTCCGATTCTCCTTTTTATAACGCTGTTTCAGCCGGTGCACTGGCTCTGCCGCTGTCCCGCCTTGAAAGAGACTGCTCTCTTCCTGCAAACTTCTGGCGGTACTCTCTGGGCGTGCAGTGCTTGATCTCCCGGAAGGTCTTTGTAAAGTAGCTGGTATCCGAAAAGCCGCAGTCGGCACCGATCTCGCCGATCTTCATGCTGGTGGAAAGCAGCAGCTCGGCGGCCTTTTCAATGCGGTACTGCTTGACATACTGGATGGGTGTGATCCCCAGCAGTTGCCGGAAGCTGCGCAGGCAGGCGCTCTCACTCAGGGCCACGCAGTCGGAAATGCGCTCCACGTTCAGTTCCTCAGCATAATGCTCTTCCACAAAACGCAGCATCTGTTTCATGCGCTGGGCCGCGATCTGCTCCTGCTGAGAGACCTTTGTTTTTCCACCCTCGCACTGCATTCCCAGCAGATGCACCGCCGCCGAAAGATGGTACCGCGCCTGATTCTCATAGTCAAAGACCTCTTGGGCCACTGCGTCCCAGACTTCCCGCAAATGGCAGAGCACGACCTTCTGCCCGTCGTCTGCCTCGTCCAGCAGAAAGAACGCCGGTGCTCCCGGCTGAAGCAGCGGGTGTACGAGCTTTTGCCAGAAGATGGTATCCATGCCGCCGATCAGGCGCGGATGGAATACCCCGGAATGCAGCAGGGCATCCCCGGTCTCAGCCTGCTCCACCGCATGGAACACTCCGGAATTGACAAACACGCCCTGCCCGGTCTGCAAAACCAGCCGGGCTTTGCTCACGTCCACCGCCAGCGGGCCTTTTACGGCAAGGATGTATTCAAACTCTTCATGCCAATGCCATGCTACCGAGTAGCTTTTGAGGTCCTCTTCATAGCAGGCAATAGGAAACAGTGCGCTGCCGTGCTGCACCAGTTCCCTGCCCTCGTCATCCGCCACAACATCCGGCAGGCAGTTGAGCCCGCCCGCTGCTGCACAGCTGGTGTGAAATGCCACGATCAGCCATCTCCTTTCCGTCAAGGTGCACATCCGCATCCGCGCCGGTTTTGTTGTATCAATCGGGCGTTTTTATCCTAATATTCCGCTCCGATGTGTGATATTATTACATCAGCAAAGTACAAGATGCATTGCAAGTATAACACGCTTCCCGGAGGAACTCAAGATTTATGGTACAGCTTCTGCTTCCGATCATTTACATCTCGTTCATCAGTCTGGGCCTGCCGGATTCCCTGCTGGGGTCGGCGTGGCCCTCCATGTATCCGGCGCTCGGTGTGCCGGTGTCCTATGCGGGGCTGATCTCCATGATCATCTCCTTTGGCACCATTGTTTCCAGCCTGAACAGCGACCGGCTCACCCGTGCGCTGGGTACCGGAAAAGTGACCGCCCTCAGTGTGGCCATGACAGCTGCCGCGCTGTTCGGCTTTTCGGTCTCCACACAGTTCTGGATGCTCTGCCTGTGGGCCGTGCCCTATGGGCTGGGTGCAGGCAGCGTGGACGCGGCCCTGAACAACTATGTTGCCTTACATTATAAAAGCCGCCACATGAGCTGGCTGCACTGCATGTGGGGCATCGGCACCATGATCAGCCCCATGGTCATGGGCCGGGTGCTGGCAGGCGGCGGGCCGTGGACATCCGGCTACCGGTACATTGCCCTGTTCCAGATCCTGCTGAGCGCAGTGCTCTTTTTCAGTTTGCCGCTATGGCAGAGCCGTACTGCAGGCACCGACACCGAAACTGCTTCGACGCATGCGTTGAGCCTTGGACAGGTATTCCGTCTGCCGGGTGCCAGAGAGGTGATGCTGTGCTTCTTCTGCTACTGTGCATTGGAGACCACGGCCGGTCTATGGGCCAGCAGCTACCTCACACTGACGAAAGGCGTTGCCGCCGGCACTGCCGCCAGCTTTGCCAGCCTGTTCTACATCGGCATCACTGCCGGGCGCGCCGCCTGCGGCTTTTTGACCCTGAAATTCAACGATACGCAGATGATCCGCATGGGTCAGTGCATTCTGGCCGCAGGGGTGCTGGCTCTGCTGTTGCCCGGGCCGCAGATCCTTGCCCTGAACGGTCTTGTTCTGGTAGGGCTGGGCTGTGCGCCCATCTATCCCAGTATCATCCACTCCACGCCGGAACACTTCGGCGCGGACAGATCGCAGGCGGTCATCGGCATCCAGATGGCAAGCGCCTATTTGGGCAATCTGGCCATGCCGCCGCTGTTCGGCCTGCTGGCAAACAACATCACTCCGGCACTGTTCCCTTTTTACCTGCTGGCACTGCTGGTGCTCATGGTATTCATGCACGAACAGCTGGTGCGCAAAACAAGCCGCTGCTAATTCTGCCATTCTCCTATTTCATATACAGCAAAAGGCTCCCTGTCCGGTCTCGGGCGGGGAGCCTGCTGTTTTAAAGGAGTTATTTACAGGATGCACCGGCTGATGGCGTTGGCGACCGCAAACAGTTCCTGCTGGCCGATAAAGCCGAACTTTGCCTCGTGTGCGTCCGCAAAGCAGACGGTCAGCTGCGATGCCTGCACCGGGTCGCCAAAGCCTGCCGTCTGGATCCCGAAGTGCAGCACCTTGCGGTACGGCAGCACAAAGATCTGCTGCCGGGTTCCGGTAACGCCCTGCATATCCACCATGATGATGCGGTGGGTGGTAAAGATCACCTGATCGCGCACCGTCTTGTAGGCACCCACGATGCTCTCACCGTCCAGCAGCAGCGCGCGGGCATTTTTGCAGATGTCCTTTTCCTGAAGGCGGATGAGGTTTTCCATTGGCTTATCACGGAATTCCATGGTTTTTGTCCCCTTTCCTGCGTGGTTTTCTGCCCTTATTGTAGCATTCCTGCAGGCGGTTTACAAGATGTGCTCTCGCCTTTTGGGCCGGGCTGTGCTATACTGTATGCCAAAGAGATTCTTATAAAAACGAGGTAACTCCCATGGAGATCATCATTCATCAGGCCATTCTGCACGTGCTGGACACCACCATGGATGCGCCTGTACTCAGCGGCAGCGGCATGGAAATGACCGCCGAAAAGACCGCCTATTTCCAGTACCACATCGAAAAGCTGCTTGCCAGCGACGATATCCGCCAGTGCCGCCCGCTGCCGGATTCCGCCTTTAAAAACGAGCTGGAGCACAACCACGATTTTGTGGACCTTTCCTGCCGCATCGCGGGCGTTCTGTTCGACTACATGCACGCGCACACCACCATTCCGGGGGCAGACCTTGCCGTGGTGGATTTTACCCGCGATGGTGAGCCGTGGCTGGGCATCCTGAAGTTGAACTACAAAAACGGCTACACCCACTACACCGAGAATGTGGAGGGTGCCCCGGTGAACTCCATCATCCAGCAGCGGGCCTGCCTGCCCAGCCAGAGCGGCAAGGTGGAGGAAGGTGCCCTTGTCAATCTGACCGACTACTCCATGAAGCTGCTGGAAAAAAAGTTCGACATCGACGGCCACAAGGATTTTTACCTTTCCACGGTAGTGTTCCAGTACACCACCGCCCAGCCGGAAAAGAAAAAGCTGCAGGCCATTCAGGAAGCCGCCGTGCAGGCCGTGCAGGAAAACTACGCAGATCAGCCCCACGTAGAGGCTCAGGTCGCGATGCTGATCGCCAATCAGGCCGCAGACAACGACAATCAGGTATCCATCCAGCAGGTGCGTCAGCAGTTGGAAGAGGAATATCCCCTTGCCGCCGTGCCCTTTGATGATTATGTGGAAAAGAGTGATGTGCTGGAAGCGCCTGAGCAGCCCGTGACCGTGACCCCTGCGCGCATCCGCCGCATGGAGAGCCGCAGCATCCACACCGCCAACGGCATTGAGGTGAAGATTCCCACCGAACTGCTCAACTCGGACAACGAGGTGGAATTTCTGCACAGCGACGACGGCAGCATTTCGCTGCTCATTAAAAATGTGATCCTGTAAGAAACGATTTAAATTGTCTCCGCGCACGGATCGCACTCCGACAATATCAGCGGAATCATTATTTTCATATTTGCAAAAGCCGAAAAATCTGCGGATTTTCCGGCTTTTCTTTTTTCACAGGAAGGAGCCGTAACGGGAAACAACAAAAAAGCCATCGTTTTTGCATTTCTGCATCAACGATGGCTTCGTATTGGAGCGGCCGACGAGGCTCGAACTCGCTACCTCCACCTTGGCAAGGTGGCGCTCTACCAGATGAGCTACGGCCGCATATTGGAAACCCTGCTGGATTTCCTTAGCTGGTGCCTCCGATCGGAATCGAACCAATGACACGGGGATTTTCAGTCCCCTGCTCTACCGACTGAGCTACAGAGGCATAAGCGGTGCAATTATCCCTGCACCCTCCCGAGCGATTCTCGCGAATTTCGGGGCCCCCGCGAAAGCTTGCGAAGCAAGATTTTGTGGGGAAGAGGAGAAAGTCTGGCGTTCATCACGGCAGTCTTGCTTGCAAGACCGCCCGATGAACTGCAGGACTTTCGACGAAGCGACCCGGATCGGGCTCGAACCGACGACCCCCAGCGTGACAGGCTGGTGCTCTAACCAACTGAGCTACCGGGCCAAATGGTGGAAGTTAACGGGCTCGAACCGCTGACCCTCTGCTTGTAAGGCAGATGCTCTCCCAGCTGAGCTAAACTTCCACAAAATGGAGCGGCCGACGAGGCTCGAACTCGCTACCTCCACCTTGGCAAGGTGGCGCTCTACCAGATGAGCTACGGCCGCACATTCCATGTACTTGTGCCGGGCTGTTTACCGGCGACGCTGATTATTATACCGTACCGCCCGGCAATTGTCAACCACAAATTTGCATTTTCCGCAAAAAAAGTTGGAAACCCGCCTGTCTGTATTCAAAAAGCTTCACTTTTGCGGGCTTTACCTGTGTCATCATTCAAGTTTGTCATTACATACACGAAGAAAATTGATTTGCTTTCCCTTTTGTAAACCATTATAATGGAAAGTGTCATTTTGTCGCCTGTAAGAGCTGCGTCTGTTATGCCGCTGAGGGCATACAGGCGCGTTTTCGTGCGCAGAAATAGGAAAAGCCAGCATAAAGGAGCAAACACAATGTATAAGATCACTGAAAAAGTCGCGCTGAATCCCACCGTGACGAAGATGGTCATTGAAGCCCCGCTGATCGCCAAAAAGGCAAAGCCGGGCCAGTTTATCATTGTGCGCCCGTTTGAGGACAGCGAGCGCATCCCCCTGACCGTGGCCGGTTACGACCGCGAAAAGGGCACTGTGGATATCATTTTCCAGATCGTGGGCGGTACCACGATGGAGCTGAACAGCCTGCAGGTGGGCCAGAGTGTCCACGACTTTGTAGGCCCGCTGGGCCGCGCCACCGAGGTGGAAGGCCTGAAGAAGGTATGTGTCGTGGGCGGCGGCGTAGGCTGCGCCATCGCTCTGCCCATTGCCCGTGAACTGCACGAGCAGGGCTGTGTGGTGCACAGCGTGGTGGGCTTCCGCAATAAGGACCTGCTGATCCTTGAGGACGAGTTCAAAGCCTGCAGCGACGAACTGCGCATTATGACCGACGACGGCAGCTATGGCACCAAGGGTGTTGTTACCGCTGCACTGGACGAGCTGGTGGCCGCCGGCAACCAGTACGATCTGGTCATCACCATTGGCCCGCTGATCATGATGAAGTTCGTGGTCAAGACCTGCCAGAAGCATGGCCTGAAGAGCATCGTTTCCATGAACCCCATCATGATCGACGGCACCGGCATGTGCGGCGGCTGCCGCCTGACCGTTGGCGGCGAGACCAAGTTCGCCTGCGTGGACGGCCCCGACTTTGACGGCGATCTGGTGGATTTTGATGAGGCAATGGCCCGCGGCACCATGTACCGCCCGTTTGAGGCACACGCCCGTGAAGCGGCATGCAATCTGCTCAATCAGGAGGTAAAATAAGATGGCTTTCAATATGGACCCGAAGAAGTGCCCCATGCCCACGCAGGACCCCAATGTGCGCAACAAGAACTTTAAGGAAGTTGCACTTGGCTACACCGAAGAAATGGCCGTGAACGAAGCAAAGCGCTGCGTGCACTGCAAGAACAAACCCTGCCAGACCGGCTGCCCTGTGGGCATCGATATCCCCGAGTTCATCGGCCATGTGGCCGAGGGCGACTTTGAAGCCGCTTATCAGGTGATCAACCGCTCCTCTTCCCTGCCCGCTGTCTGCGGCCGTGTATGCCCGCAGGAGAGCCAGTGCGAGGGCAAGTGCACCCGCGGCATCAAGAACGAGCCGGTGGGCATCGGCCGCCTGGAGCGCTTTGTTGCCGACTGGCACCGTGAGAATGTGCACACCGCCCCCATCGTGCCCGAATGGAACGGCCACAAGGTGGCCATCATCGGTGCAGGCCCTGCCGGCCTGACCGCCGCAGGCGATCTGGCAAAGCTTGGCTACAAGGTCACCGTTTACGAGGCCCTGCATGTGGCCGGCGGCGTGCTGATGTACGGCATCCCTGAGTTCCGTCTGCCCAAGGCCATCGTGCAGCAGGAGATCGACGGCCTGAAGAAGATGGGCGTTGATTTTGAGTGCAATATGGTCATTGGCAAGGTGCTCACCATCGACGAGCTGATGGACGAGTACGGCTACGAGGCCGTGTTCGTAGGCTCCGGTGCCGGTCTGCCCCGCTTCATGGGCATCCCCGGCGAGAGCCTGAAGGGCGTCTACTCTGCCAACGAGTTCCTGACCCGCTCCAACCTGATGAAGGCTTATCTGCCCACCAGCAAGACCCCCATCCGCACCGGCAAAAAGGTCGCCGTTGTGGGCGGCGGCAACGTGGCTATGGACGCTGCCCGCAGCGCCTTGCGTCTGGGTGCCGAGACCGTGTACATCGTCTACCGCCGCGGCATGGCTGAGCTGCCCGCCCGTAAGGAAGAGGTGGAGCACGCCGAGGAAGAGGGCATCATCTTCAAGACCCTGTGCAACCCTGTGGAGATCCACGCCAACGACGAGGGCTTTGTCAAGTCCATCACCTGCATTGAGATGGAGCTGGGCGAGCCGGATGCTTCCGGCCGCCGCCGCCCCATCGAAAAGAAGGGCAGCGAGTTCGAGCTGGATGTGGACACGGTCATTATGAGTCTTGGCACCAGCCCCAACCCGCTGATCCGCTCCACCACCCCGGGTCTGGAAACCAACAAGCACGGCTGCATCGTTACCGACGGCGACGACGGCAAGACCAGCCGCGATGGTGTGTACGCCGGCGGCGATGCCGTGACCGGCGCAGCCACCGTCATCAAGGCCATGGGCGCAGGCAAGGCTGCTGCAAAGGCCATTGACGAGTACATTCAGAGCAAGTAATCCCCTGTGAAGGTGGGCACCGCCCACTGAATACCGGATATGAAAAATCCCCTGTGCCAGCGCACAGGGGATTTTTTGCATCTTATTCTGCGGTCTCCGTTGTGAGCGCCGGGTAGCCCGTCCGCACGCACCGCACAGCGCACCGGGCGCTGCCGCCGGTGGTGCAGGTAAAGAGGGTCAGATCCCATTCATCGGACTCCTCCGTCTTTTCGGTCATTTCCTCAATTTGCGTGGGCTGCAGGTTTTCCACATAGGAGACCTCGTAGGTCCAGCGCATACCGTCCATATCCGTAAAATAGACCTGCGCGCCCTCGGTCAGCCACTTGATGGGGCTGAAATGCTTTGCATAGTTGTGGGCGC
This sequence comes from Faecalibacterium sp. BIOML-A4, assembly GCF_009679665.1. Lineage (NCBI taxonomy): Bacteria > Bacillati > Bacillota > Clostridia > Eubacteriales > Oscillospiraceae > Faecalibacterium > Faecalibacterium sp. BIOML-A4. Next base: position 105,048 of record NZ_WKZG01000004.1, read on the forward strand.
AGACCACCATGTTATCCGCATAGGTGGAACCGGAGTAACGGCCCGGTGCGATTTTCAGACCCGCATAGCTCCACTGGCTCATCACCGGCAGTTCCAGCCCGATGGACGGAATGGACAGATAGCCGATGTAATCCCCGCCGTTCAGTTCGGTCACGGTCATTTCCTGCGTGGGGTCCAGCTCCGGCTGCAGCGCCACGGTATCCGATTTTGCCTTTTCCTCAATGGCAGCGTTCAGGGTCTGCTCCAGCTCGCCCAGCACCTCCTGCGAGGCCTTGTCTGCACGGGATGCATCCCACTTGTTATAGGCCAGCAGGGCTGCTGCCGCAAGGATCAGCAGCGCGCCCAGCACCATACACACTCTTCCGATTTTCTGTCGCATAGCAATGTTTCCTTTTTGTTCCGCGGTAGGTTTCATCCCTTTCAGTATATGCGCAATTGGTATGTTTGTCCAGTAAAAACTTACCGCACTGCCCGGTCCGGCACAAGGCGGCACACAAACCGCACCATCAGTGGGGTCAGCGGCAGCCACACCAGCGTGCACGCCACATTGAACAAGGTGTGCGCATTCGCGATCTGCCGGGCGATCACGGCAAGCTCCGGCCCTTTGGGCGAAAGTGCAGCCGTCAGCCGCACATACAACGGCAGACCGGCGCAGAACACCGCCGCGCCGGTCAGATTGAACACTGCATGGGCCGCAGCCACCCGCTTTGCGTCCCGGCTTGCGCTCAAGGATGCCAGCACTGCTGTGATGGTGGTGCCGATGTTATCGCCCAGCAGCACCGGCAGCGCACCCGCAAGACCCAACAGACTGCTGCCGTCCAGCCCGGGGCGGGCTGCAAAGTTCTGCAGCAAGGCAATGGTAGCCGAGCTGCTCTGCACTGTCAGGGTCATGCCAAGCCCCGCCAGCAGCCCCAGCCATGGGTGCTGCCGCACCCGACCCAGCCAGTGCACGAACACCGGGCTTTGCGCCAGCGGTTCCATAGCAGTGCCCATATCGGCAATGCCCTCGAACAGCAGGCCAAAGGCGAACACCGCCCGGCCAATAGCCCGGCCCTTCCGCCCCGCACAGGCAAAGCAGAGCAGCAGCCCGGCCAGCAGCACAAGGCCGCGCACATCTTCCAGCCGGAAGGCCAGCAGCTGTGCGGTAATGGTGGTTCCGATGTTGCAGCCAAAGATCACCGGGACCGCCTGCCGCAGGGTCAGCAGACCCGCACTTACAAAGCCCAGCACCATCACCGTGACTGCCGAGCTGCTTTGCAGTACCGCCGTGACCGCAGCCCCCGCCAGCACGCCCCGCACCGGGCTGCCGGTCACAGCGGCCAGCAGGCTTTTCAGGCGGCTGCCTGCCGCTGTTTCCAGACTGTGGCTGAGCGCATCCATGCCGTATAAAAACAGTGCCAAGCCGCCAAAAAGTGTAAAAATTCTTGTCAGGTTCTGTTCCACTGCCGCCGCCCCTCCCGCAGAAACGTTTCTTATTCTATTTATGCAGCTGCCGGGCGGTTCAGGCTTTCTGCCGCCCTCCCCTTTTTGTGAACTTTTTTAAAATTATCCTAAACTGCCCTTGCATTCTGGGTGCCGGAGGAATATTATTGTCAGGCGTTAATAGTTAACAGCTGTTAAGCATTTTGCAATGAGGAGGGATAGAATGTTGAACGAGACCGAAGCCGCCGCGAGCTTTCACGGTCTGTGCCATTTTTTTGGACGGCTGAGCAAGGCGTCCCGGGCCGGCATGAAGGCGGCTCTGCGGGGCTGTCCCAAGTGCCACTTTCCCATGCTGGAGGGTCTGGCTCACACGATCAGTACCCATGGGCAGAACGGAGCGGTGTATGTTTCCGATTTTGCCCGGGAGGCACACCAGCCGCTGCCGGCCATCAGCCGCAGCCTGCGCCAGCTGGAACAGGACGGCCTTGTTCTGCGCGAAGCGGACCCGGCTGACCGGCGCAAAACGCTGGTGCGCATCACGCCGGAGGGCTACGCCGCCTGTGCCCGGTGTGAGGATGCACTCAGCGATTATTTTGCCTGCGTGATGGCCCGGCTGACACCGGAGCAGGTGCAGCAGATGAATACTTTGCGCGGCGCACTGATGGATGCCATTCTTGCGGAAAACGCTTCCCGTGAAGCAAAAAACAACGAAGGGAGAACCGAACTATGACGAAAATTTTCAAGCAGCTGGCCCGGCACTGGGCCGTCTGTCTTGTGGTGTTCGCGCTGCTGTTCGTGCAGGCGTACTGCGATCTTTCGCTGCCGGACTACACCAGCAGGATCGTGGACACCGGCATCCAGCAGGGCGGCATTGAAAGCCCCCTGCCGGAAACGATACGCCAGAGCACGCTGGATGCCCTCACGCTTTTGATGAGCGAAGAGGACGCTGATGCGCTCCAGAACGCCTACGGGTATTATCTTCAGGACGACGGCGTGCTGAAGCTGCGCACCGACCTGACCGATGACGAGCGCACCGCGCTGGAGGATGCCGTCACCACGCCGGACATCGTGCTGTATATGGCCGCCGCGCAGGCAGCGAACGCCCCCGCCGGGCAGGACACCATGGGCATGACCGGTCTTGCTGACATGCAGGCGGCATCCTCTGAGAGCACCACCACGGATAGCGAGACCGTCACCCCCACTGCCGAAGATCTGGACACCGTATGCGCCCAGTTTGCCGCTATGAGCCAGATGCCCGGCTTCACCCGCGAAGCTGTCCAGCAGCAGCTGGCCGGTGCTTTTGCCAGTCTGGATGATACCCTGATGGAGAACCTCAAAAGCCAGTCCATGCTTCTGGTGCAGCTGGAATACGAGGCTCAGGGCATTGCCCACGATGTGCAGATGCGCTATCTTTACCGCGTAGGCGGCCAGATGCTGGGCCTGACTTTGCTGATGGTGGCTGTGTCCATTGCGGTGGGCTTCCTCGCCTCTCGTGTGTCCGCCGCCATTGGCCGCGACCTGCGCCGGGAGACCTTTGCCAGCGTCATCGGGTTCTCCAATGCAGAGATCGAGAATTTTTCCACCGCATCTCTCATCACCCGCACCACCAACGACATCCAGCAGGTGCAGTTCGTCTGCGTCATGCTGCTGCGCATGGTGGCCTATGCGCCCATTCTGGGCATTGGCGGCGTGCTGCATGTGCTGAACAGCAGCACCGGCCTTTCCTGGATCATCGTGCTGGATGTGGCCGTTCTGCTGCTGCTCATCCTCTTCCTGATGAGTGTGGCCATGCCCAAGTTCAAGATCATGCAGAAGCTGGTGGACCGGTTGAACCTCGTCAGCCGCGAGATTCTGACTGGCATCATGCCGGTGCGTGCCTTCAGCCGTGAAAAGTTTGAGGAGGAGCGCTTCGACAAGGCCAACAAAGACCTGATGAGCACCCAGCTGTTCACCAACCATGCCATGGTTGCCATGATGCCCTTTATGACCCTCATCATGAACGGCACCAGCCTGCTGATCGTCTGGTTCGGCGGCAAGGCCATGGACAACGGCACCATGCAGGTGGGCGAGATGATTGCATTCATCACCTACACCATGCAGATCGTCATGTCCTTCCTGATGCTGGCCATGGTGGCCGTCATGCTGCCCCGCGCCGGTGTGGCTGCGGAGCGCATCGACGAGGTGATCCGCACCAGGGCCACCATCAACGACCCGGACGAAGCTGCTGCAAAGCCCGCGCAGGAGCACGAAAACTGGCAGGGTGAGGTAGAGTTCCACGATGTGAGCTTCCGCTTCCCGGGTGCGGACAGCGATGCGCTGGAGCACATCAGCTTTACCGCAAAGCCCGGCGAGACCACCGCCATCATCGGCTCTACCGGCTGCGGCAAATCCACCCTGCTCAACCTCATCCCCCGCTTTTATGATGTCACCGGCGGCAGCGTGACCGTGGACGGCATCGATGTGCGCAATATGCCGCAGGCACAGCTGCACGACCTGCTGGGCTATGTACCCCAGAAGGGCGTGCTGTTCAGCGGCACCATCGACTCGAACCTGAAGTTCGGCGGGGAGCACATCACCGATGCCGATGTGAAAAAGGCCGCTGCCATTGCGCAGGCCACCGAGTTCATCGACGCAAAACCGCAGGGCTACCAAAGCCCCATTGCACAGGGCGGCTCCAATGTGTCCGGCGGCCAGAAGCAGCGCCTTTCCATTGCACGCGCCATTGCCAAGGACCCCAAAATTTATCTGTTCGACGACAGCTTTTCTGCCCTCGACTTTAAGACCGATGTTGCCCTGCGCCGTGCACTGAAAGCCCAGACCGATAACGCTACCGTTATCATTGTGGCACAGCGCATCTCCACTGTGCTGCACGCAAACCAGATCCTGGTGCTGGACGAAGGCCGCCTGGTGGGCAAGGGCACCCATGCCCAGCTGATGGCTTCCTGCCCGGAGTATCAGGAGATCGCCCGCAGCCAGCTGAGCCAGAAGGAGCTGGACCTCAAATCTCTGAATACCGAAAAGGAGGGTGAGTGATATGCCAAGACCCGGACGCATGACGACCGAACGCGCCAAGGACTTCAAGGGCACCCTGCTGCAGCTTGTGCGCAACCTTGGCCGCTACCGCCTTTCGCTCGTTACCGCCATTGTATTTGCCATTCTTTCTACCATCTTCAATATTGCAGGCCCTAAGGTGCTGGCAAAGGCCACCACGGCTCTTGCCACCGGCTGGATCGCCAAGCTGCGCGGCACCGGCAGCATCGACTTTGTGTATATCGGCCGCATCCTGCTGTTTTTGCTGGGCATGTACCTGCTGAGCAGCGCCTTCAGCTTTATTCAGGGCTGGCTCATGACCGGCCTTTCCCAGAAAGTCTGCTACGACTTCCGCAAGCAGATCAGCGAAAAGATCAACCGCCTGCCCCTTGCCTACTTTGAAAAGCGCACCGTGGGCGAGGTGCTGTCCCGCATCACCAACGATGTGGACACGCTGGGCCAGAGCCTGAACCAGAGCATCACCCAGCTCATCACCAGTGTGACCACCATGATCGGCGTGCTGGTCATGATGCTGTCCATCAGCCCGAAGATGACCCTGATCGCCCTGCTGATCCTGCCCGTCTCGCTGGTGCTGGTGCTCATCGTAGTTCGGTTCAGCCAAAAATACTTCAAGGCACAGCAGGCCATTCTGGGCGTTGTGAACGGTCAGGTGGAAGAAGTCTACTCCGGCCACAACGTGGTCAAAGCCTTCAACCGTGAGGCCGTGGTGCTGAACGACTTCAACGCCGCCAACGATAAGCTGTACGAATCCGCATGGAAGAGCCAGTTTCTCTCCGGCCTGATGATGCCCATTATGAACTTTGTGGGCAATCTGGGCTACGTGGCAGTGGCCATCGTGGGCAGCATTTTTGCGGCAAACGGCACCATTACCATCGGTGACATTCAGGCCTTCATCCAGTACGTCAAGAACTTCACCCAGCCCATCCAGCAGCTTTCTCAGGTGTCCAACATGCTGCAGAGCATGGCCGCTGCCGCTGAGCGGGTGTTCGAGTTTCTGAACGAGCCGGAAGAGGATCAGCAGGCAGACCCGGCCCGCCGGGCCGACCCCGGCTGCATCAACGGTCAGGTGACATTCAGTCATGTCCGCTTCGGCTACACCCCGGACAAGACCGTCATCCACGATTTCAGCTGTGAGGTCAAGCCCGGCCAGAAGGTGGCTATCGTCGGCCCTACCGGCGCGGGCAAAACTACCATGGTCAAGCTGCTCATGCGCTTCTATGATGTGGATTCCGGTTCCATCACCCTGAATGGCCACGATGTGCGTGACTTTGACCGCAGCGCTCTGCGCGAGGGCTTCGGCATGGTGCTGCAGGACACATGGCTGTTCAAGGGCACCATCATGGAGAACATCCGCTATGGCCGTCTGGATGCTACCGACGAAGAAGTGATTGCCGCCGCCAAGGCTGCCAACGCTGACCACTTCATCCGCACCCTGCCCGGCGGCTACCAGATGGAGCTGAACGAAGACGCTTCCAACGTGAGTCAGGGCCAGAAACAGCTGCTCACCATCGCCCGCACCATTCTGGCAGATAACCGCATCCTGATTTTGGACGAAGCCACCAGCAGTGTGGATACCCGCACCGAGCAGCGCATCCAAACCGCCATGGATCGCCTGATGGAGGGCCGCACCAGCTTTGTGATCGCACACCGTCTTTCCACCATCCGGGACGCCGACCTCATCCTTGTGATGCGAGATGGCGACATTGTGGAGCAGGGCACCCACGACCAGCTGATCGAAGCAGGCGGCTTCTACGCCGACCTGTACAACAGCCAGTTCGAGGACGTGGTGGAGTAAGCTGCCCGTCATCGCAGTATAAGCACAAAAATAGCACCTGCTGCCTTCCTTTCCGAAGGCAGCAGGTGCTATTTGTTTACCCTCCCAGTCATCGCTACGCGATGCCAGCTCCCCCGAGAGGGGGAGCTTTTCAGCAGTTACCGGTCAGCTGCAATAGAGCTCTCCCTTCGGGAGAGCTGGCGCGAATGCGCCTGAGAGGGTTTTCTTTTTTCTTTATTCCTCCACCGGTTCCAGCTTCAGGCCGAACAGCTTTTCCGAGAGGGACGGCAGCAGCTGCTGCACCGCGCGGACATAGGCCATCACCCACGGGTCCTCGCGCTTTTGTCCCAGCACGACGCCGAACCGGTGTCCCCTGCCCCAGTCCAGTACCCGCACAAAACTGAGGTCCGGCCTGCGGTAATAGACCGCCGGGACCATCTTGAGCGCAGGATCCCCATAGGATGCGCTGCGGATGCCGCCCACCGGCGTAAAATTCACTCCGCGCTCCAGCCCCTCCTGCAGCAGGCTGGTCTCGTAGACGGTCTGGTACATCTCTTTGACGGGCAGCCAGCGGTATTGCAGCGCCTGCTCCAGACTCAGCCTGCCCACCGGCATATCGGCGGGCGGGTGGATGGGAATGCACAGCTCCGGCACATAAAGCAGCGGGATGAAAGTGAACCCCTGCGCGTAAAATTCCGCACTTTCCAACTGGAAAGAAAGGTCCGCGTCCCCTTTTTTCAGGCTGCGCCAGACCTCGCTGCGACTGGCGCACTGCATCATAATAGACGTGTATTGCAGACACAGCTCGTTCGTCAGAGAAAACAGGTCGTACCCGAACATCCGCATCGCCTCATGGCTCCATGCAATGACCAGATGCCGTTCCGGCGGATTTTCCTGCTGCTGTACCGCACGGGCATGGCGCACTGCCTCCTGATACAAGGCCGTCAACTGCTTTGCCTTGGGGTAAAAGTCCCGGCCTGCCGGGGTCAGGATCACCCGGCGCGGTACATGCTGAAACAGTTCAAACTGCAATTGCCCTTCCAGCGTGCGGATCTGCTGCGAAAGCGCCGACTGCGAAAGATACAGTGCCTCTGCTGCTGCCGAAAAACTGTCCATCTCTACGATCTTCACAAATCCTTCCAGTGCACTCTGGTTCATCTGCGCATCCTCGCTTTCTTACATTAGGATTTCATAAATTATAATATAACATAATTGAATTGTAAAGTGCGTCACTCTACGCTACAATTGTTAAAGATTCAGCAAAGTGGTTTTTACCCTGCTGCACGATAAGAAGAGAAAAGAGAAAGAGAGCGTACCTATGAACAAGATTTCCCGCAAGGGCTTTCTGAAGATCGCCGCTGCCGCCGCCATGAGCGGTGTCACTGCCGGCGCACTGGCTGCCTGCAATTCCGCCTCCGGCTCCACTGCCTCCGGTGCTGCCGGTCAGTACATCCCCGGCACCTACGAGGGCACCGCCGAGGGCATCTCCTCCACCGTCAAGGTCACCATGACCTTCTCTGACAGCACTGTCACCGACGTGGTGGTGGACACCTCCGGCGAGACCGCTTCTTTCGGCGCTGCCGCTGCCGATGAGCTGCGTGAGCAGCTGATGGCTGCCGGTTCTGCCGAGATCGACGGCGTTTCCGGCTCTACCATCACCTCCGATGCCGTGATGAAGGCTGCCAAGAGCTGCTACGCACAGGCAAAGGGTGAGGCCGTGGTGTCCAGCGTGCAGCTGCCCACAGGCGACGCAAACGACTGGCTGGGCAAAGAGCCTGATATCGACGAGACTGCCATCACTGAGACCGTGGACACCGACATTCTCATTGTGGGTGCAGGCAACGGCGGTATGTTCGCTGCCGCCTATGCTGCTGCCAACGGCCTGAACTTCCGTGTTATCGAGCAGAACGCCAACGTGCAGGACACCCGTCACTGGTACGGCGCTGTTGATTCTGCTGCCGCTAAGGAGGCTGGCGAACCCGCCACCGATAAGGCAAAGCTGCTGAGCGAGATCTCCCGCTACGCCTCCGGCAAGTGCGATCAGCGCGTTGTCAAGACCTGGATCAACGAGTCTGCCGCCATGCACGACTTCATGCGCAGCATTCTGGAAGATAAGTACGGCTGGGTATGCGATTTCACCTCCGGCAGCGAGGCTGCATGGCCTGCAGAGAATGCCGAGCACAACACCGACTACCTCTACCCTGTGCAGGAGCACAACTACATGGCCAGCGAGAGCGCATCCGGCCTGCCCCGTAATGAGCTGCTGCTGCAGTACATTCAGGAGCTGGGCTACGATGTGGACTTCAAGACCAGTCTGGCCAAGCTGGAAAAGAACAGCGAGGGCCGCATTACCGGCATCATCGCCCAGAGCACCGAGGATGACCACTTTATCCGCTACAACGCCAACAAGGGCGTGCTGCTGGCCTGCGGCGGTTTCCCCGGCAACCCCTACATGATGGAGCAGCTGGACCCGCTTGGCACCAGCGTGACCACCGCCTGCTCCTACTCCCCCGCCGACAAGGGCTACGGCATCCGCGCTGCTGTATGGGCCGGTGCTAATCTGGACAAGGAAGCCGCTCCCATGCTGTTTGACCGCGGCGTTGTTGCCCCCGGCGTGGATGGCGGCTATGTGGATAGCGACACTGCCTTTGGCGGCAAGGCCTTCCCCGGCAAGATCCGCCAGTACAACCCCGGTACCCAGCCCTTCCTGAAGGTGAACCGCAACGGCGAGCGCTTTGCCAACGAGAGCTGCCCCTACAACGATATCGTCTACGCTGCCGCCCACCAGCCGGGCCGCGTCTACGCACAGATCTGCGATGCCAACATTCTGGAGGACGCAAAACGTTTCCACACCATCGGCTGCTCTGCCCAGACCCGCAACGGCGGCGAGAAGTACATTCAGGGTAAGATGGACGAGGCTATTGAGGCCGGGGCATTGTTCAAGTGCGATACGCTGGACGAGCTGGCTGACAAGATGGGCTTTACCGGTGCTGCCAAGGACACCTTCCTTGCTACCGTGGAGCGCTACAATGAGCTGTACGACAAGCAGAACGATGAGGATTTCGGCAAGCCCGCTTACCGCCTGAGTGCCATCCGCACCGCGCCCTTCTATGGCTGCTGGCTGGGTGCCTCTCTGCTGACCACCGAGCAGGGCATTGCCATCAACGAAAAGGGTCAGGCGCTGGACAACAACAATCAGCCCATGGAGGGCCTGTATATCACCGGTGATATGTCCGGCAGCTTCTTTGCCAACAACTACCCCTGCCTGATGGCCGGTGTAGCCATGGGCCGCACCCTGACCTTCGCCATGAAGGCCGTCAAGCAGATGGCTGGTCTGGATAACGCCTGATCCAGCGCGGTTTTCCGGCACAACTTAAGCGTTTTTCCATTTCTTCTTTCTTCATAAAGAGAGGCGGTCCCTGTTTGGGGCCGCCTCTCTTTGCCATTTTTTCGCCACGTGCCCCCTACACAAATCCCCACGATTGTGCTATGATAAAGCTGAACAGCCGGTTTGTGCCAGACAACCGGCAAAATCGAGGTGTTTGTACAAATGTCTGATCTCCTTGAAACTCTGCAGCAGGAAGGGGTAGACCCCGCTCTGCTGGAAGCAGTCCAACAGTACCGCACTGCCCATGCCCTGCCGGACGCACTGCGCCCGCGCATCCCTTCCCCTGCCTTTACCTACTATGGCAAACAGGTGTGGGAGCAGGCGCTGGCGGCGCTGCTCTGCGGCGAAAACCTGCTGCTGGCAGGCGGAAAAGCCACCGGCAAAAACGTGCTGGCCGAGAACCTTGCCGCCGCCTTTGGCCGTCCTGCGTGGGACATCTCCTTCCATGTGAACATGGATGCGGCGTCCCTCATCGGCATGGACACTTTTGCGGACGGTCAGGTGGTGTTCCGGCCCGGCCCGGTATACCGCTGCGCCCAGTGCGGCGGCTTTGGTGTGCTGGATGAGATCAACATGGCCAAAAACGAAGCGCTGGCCGTGCTGCACGCGGTGCTGGATTTCCGCCGCGCCATCGATGTGCCCGGCTACGACCGCATCCCGCTGGCGGAGGAGACCCGCTTTATTGCCACCATGAACTACGGCTATGCCGGCACTCGTGAGCTGAACGAGGCCCTCACCTCCCGTTTCGTGGTCATCCAGATGCCCACCATTACGCAGGACGATCTGGAAAAGCTGCTGCGGACGCAGTTCCCCGATCTTGCTTCCAAGTATGTGCGCCAGTTTGCACTGTTGTTCCTTGACCTGCAGAAAAAGTGCGACAGTGCGGAAATTTCCACCAAGGCGCTGGATCTGCGCGGTATGCTGGATGCCCTGCGGCTGATCCGGCGCGGCATCCCGGCAGGCGCGGCACTGGATATGGGCATCACCAACAAAGCCTTTGACTCCTATGAGCAGGGCCTGATCCGTGATGTGATCGCAGCGCGCATTCCGGCCAAGCTGGATGCCGCCAAGCTCTTTGGCTGATGGACGCCCAGAGTTACACCGCGCAGGAGCGGCGTGCGGCCAATCAGGTCTGGGCTGCTGCAGGAGCCTATGGCTTTGAGCCGCTGTTTCTGGCCCGCTATACCGACGGCACCACCGATTTTTACATGAACACGGTCGTGGGCCTCATCCACAAATATTACGGTGACGCGCTGATCCGCAGCGTCTTTGACGCATGGGACGGTGATCTGCGGCAGACGATGCTGGACGACATGACATGGCTGTATCTGGAAAACGCCGCCTATCGGCTGGAGCTGCCCCGCCGCCCGGTTCTGGAAGCGCTGCGCCATGCCCATGCAGATTACTTTTTTGCGATTCAATACAAGCTCTCCCGTCAGGAGTGGATGGCAAAAAATCAGCTGGTCTACACCATGCAGGCCGCACGCTGGCGGCGTGTGCTGGGCCGCACCGACCCGGTGATGACCCCTTACGAGTCCGGCCTTGCCGCCGCGCTGGCCCCGGAGCATGTGCCGGAGCCGGAACAGCTGAAAGCCGAAATTTTATCGATCTACGCAAAATTCAACCTGTTCGACGGCACTGTGCACCAGAGAGCAGCTTTGCATCTGCATCTGGACGGCCTGCTGGCAAAGCTTGCCACCAAAGCCATGCCCACCCAGATGATCAAGACCGACCGCGTGACCGTGGAGCACTCAAGCTCCGTGGATGCTGTGGGCGGCGGGCTGGCGGTGGACAAGCGCCGGGCCCACATCACCCTGAAGCAGAATGCCGCGCAGGACAGAGCCTACATCGAAAGCTGCTTCGGCCGCTCTCTCTACCCGCCGGAACGGCTGCGCAAGGCTGAGCAGGAGCTTTGCGTGGGCGACCATCTGGGGTGCCATTTGTGGTTCAGCGCCGGTGTGCCAAGCCCGGAGCAGGCTCCCACACCGGAAGCAAAGCATCTGGCTGAACAGGCTGAGCTGCAGGCCGACCGCAACCGCGCTTATTACGCCAAAAATCGGGAACTGCACCGCAGTGTGGTGCTGCGGCTTACCGAGCAGATCCGCAACTGCATCCTTGTGCACCAGCAGCCCAACGCCCGTGTTGCCCGCAGCGGCAACCTGAACGCTGGGCGCATCTGGCGCGCACCACTTTTGAACGATGACCGGGTGTTTTTGTGTGCCGAGGAAGAGAACCAGCCCTCTTTTACGGTAGACCTTTTATTGGACGCATCCGCTTCCCGCCTGCACTGTCAGGAAGTGATCGCGGCTCAAGGATCCATTTTGGCCCAGAGCCTTGCGGCCTGCGGTATCCCGGTGCGGGTGTCCAGCTTCAGCAGCCTGCGGGGCTACACCGTACTGCGGGTGCTCAAAGGTTTTGCAGACAAAAACCTGCAAAACATCAACCGATATTTTGCTTCCGGCTGGAACCGTGACGGCCTTGCCCTGCGGGCCGCAGGCGACCTTTTGCAGTATGCGCCCGGTCCTGCGCCGCGGCATCTGCTCATCGTGCTGACGGACGCTTCGCCCAACGACAGCCGCCGCATCCCGCCCAGTGCAGAAAACCCGCTGGGCTGCGGTTACGAGGACGCTGCCGGTGTGGCTGACACTGCCGCGCAGGTGCGTGCGCTGCAGCGCATGGGCATCCGGGTGTCGGCTGTGTTCATGGGTGAGGACAGCTCTGCCGGTGCCGCTGCACAGATCTACGGCAAAAACATGGCCCGTATCCGCGGCATGGACCAACTGGCCCGCGCGGCCGGGCGGCTGATCCAGAACGAGATCCGTGAACTGGGCGATTGAACCATATTTTACCAGAACAGCCCACAGATGGGAGGCTTTGGCCTTGCCGTCTGTGGGCTGTTTTTGATACAGAACACAACTGATTCACTCTTGCAACAACCATGTTTCGGGTCACTGTTGCAGGATGCGCGGAAATATTTTGTTTTTCTGCAAACTTATAGTTGTTTTTTGTTGTGAAGTATGCTATACTATGTTCAGTCAATAAAACATTCCTGCGTAAGCCGCCTGTTGTGCACCGGGTCGTTTGGCGCAGTGCCCATCCGTTATACAACGAACTGCTGTGTTATAGTTTCAGGAGGGAACCGATCATGGATGCCAACCGTTATTTTGATGCCATGCACAACGCTATGTCAGCTCAGCACCCCGGTGCGCAGCTGCTTTTAACGGTAAAGCTGCAGGACACCTGCGGCAACGATGCCTGCCTGGAGCTGAAGCAGCTGCCCGGTGAGAGCACCTCCATTCTGTGCTACTCCACCATGGGTCGCCGCTGCCTGAACTTCCAGCTGTTCCGCAAGGGCTGGCAGCTGTGCCACAACGCCGATGGCCAGCTGGTGGGCCGCTTCCCTTCCAGCGCCGACGGCCTGATCGACGAGACCGATTTCCGCGCCTACTGCCGTGAGGACAGGCTGGAGATGGCCCGCACCCAGCGCATCACCGCCGAGCTTCGCCAGTGCGCCGGTATCGATTATCGGGGCAGCATCCCGCAGAACGCCCGCACCGGTGCCGTTATTACCGTGGAGAGCTTTGTAGGGGCCGGTGCTCGCTGGACCTACTGGAGTCAGGATGTTCTGCCCAGCCTGCCGCTGGGTGCCATCCTCTACTGGCTGGCGGATCATCTGGCCGGTGCCGAGCGCCGCACCCTGCAGGCCGACCCGCAGGCAGCCCGCCTTGCCGCCCAGTGGCTGGCCGGTGATACAGCCGTATTCTTCCATCCGTCGGTGCCGATGACCGCCATGAATACGGTCTCTTCCGGCTCTGCGCCCGCACGCCGCCGCACCACTGTGCCCGCTGCCCGCAACAAGAGCTGGCAAAGCATCATGGCCGTGATGGCAGGCATGTGAACGAAAAAGCAAGGAAAGACCGATCGTCTCTCCTTGCTTTTTCGGTATTATTCGAGGTACGGGTCCAGCAGGGCATCCACCGTTTTGTTCCGCTTGGGGTTCGGCTTTTTGATCACATGGCCGCGGCAGACCACCAGTTCCAGATGCTGCAGCGCACGCAGGTCGTCCAGTGGGTTGTACTTTGTCACAATAAAATCTGCGCTCTTGCCCGGCTCAATGGAACCGGTCACGTCTCCTACTCCGGCCAGCTGAGCATTGCGCAGGGTGGCCGTGTACAGGGCGAACTGGTTGCTTACACCGCAGTATTTGTGGAAGTAGCACAGCTCCCGCCAGAAATCGTACTGGGTGATGTAGGGGCAGCCCACGTCATTGCCCAAGGCCACCGGGATGCCGTTGGCAAGGGCGGTCTTTGCGCTTTCCACCACACCGTCAAACACGATCTTGCCGTTATACTGGTCCTTTTCCGATGCACCGGAAACCGCCGTATCAAACAGTGCGTAGGGCAGCGCCGGGGAGATAGTGGTGCACACAAAGGCTCCCCGCTCCTTGTATAGCCGGATGGTCTCATCATCCATCTTTGCGCCGTGCTCAATGGAATCCACGCCGTTTTCCAGCGCCACCTTTACGCCCTCTGGCGACTCGGTGTGTGCCGCCACGGTATAGCCCAGCTTGTGGGCCTCGTCGCAGACGGCTTTGACCATTTCCGGCTTCATCTTCAGCTCGCCGGGGGTTCCCTTTTCCGTAGCATCCAGCACACCGCCGGTGATCATCAGCTTGACAAGATCCACCTTCTGGCCGCTGGCCTTTCTGAGCTGAGCAAGTGCTTCGGCATTGTTATGGGCTGCCACCGCCACCGAGCCTGCCATATGTCCGCCCGGCACCGAAATGCCTTCGTTGGCAGCAAGGATGCGCGGTGCCAGCAGCTTGCCAGCTGCAGCATCATCACGGCAGCGGGTGTCAAAATCTGCAATGCCGCCCACGGTGCGGATGGTAGTCACGCCACCCAGCAGTTCCATCTTCGCGTAGCTGCATACCAGCCTGTAGGCCACCGCACGGGTCAGGCCATTGCTCAGAATTTTGCGCACCAGCGCAGCATTGTCCCGCGGCTTTGCGCTGGGTTTGCCGTTGCCTGCCAGATGCACATGCAGGTTGATCAGGCCCGGGCACAGATAGCCTCCGTGCAGATCGATCACCTCATAACCGTCCAGATCCACGCCCTCGTCGGCAATGGCAGTGATCTTATCATCCTCGGTCAGCAGGATCTTGTGCGCTTCCGGTTGCATCTGCTCGGTGCCATCCAGCAGGATCCCGTTCGTATAGGCACGTTTCATTGGGAACATCCTCTCTTTTTCAGATTTTTCGGACAGGAGTTGTTTTATTCCAGTATAGCACGTTCCGGCAGATGGTGCAATGCAAAAACGGGCAGGAAAGGTTCAGCCCTCTCCTGCCCGCTCGGTGTTTTTATTTACTGTGCGGCTGCGCTGGAAGCTGCTTCGGAAGCAGCAGCCTCAGAAGATGCGGCTTCCGAAGAAGCAGCTTCGCTGGATGCGGCATCTGCGCCGCCGGTCACGCCGCCCTCAACGACCAGCTCATCCTCATAGTCAAGGCCGTAGGTATCCACCAGAGTCTCCTCATAGTCCTTGTGGAAGAAGTTCTCCTCGCCCAGAGCCTTGATCTCCTCGTTCAGCCAATCCAGAACGGTGGTGTTGCCCTGGCTCACTGCGGGAGCAATGGTGTCCTGACTGCCCAGAGAGGGAATGCCGACCGTGTAGCCGGTGTTCTGCTTTGCAAATGCAATGACCTCGGTGTTATCGTTGGCCCATGCCACGCCGTTGCCGTTCTCCAGTGCATTCTTGGCCGTTGCATAGGAATCGTACTTCTGCAGCGGAATGTCGGGGTACTCCTTGGTCAGGTAGGTCTCGGCGGTGGTGCCGGAAATGACGATCATCTGGTCGTCAGCGTTCCAGTTGTCCAGAGTGGTGATAACGTTGCTGTCCGGAGAAATGACACCCAGAGCCACGTTCATGTAAGGCAGAGCAAAGTCCACTTCCTCTGCGCGCTCCGGGGTCACGGTGAAGTTTGCCAGGATCACATCCGCCTTGCCGGTCTGCAGGTACTCGATGCGGTTGGCAGCCTCGGTGGAAACGAAGTTGATCTCTACGCCCAGATCCTCGCCCAGACGGCGTGCAAAGTAGACATCATAGCCCTGATATTCGCCGTTCTCGTCCACATAGCCGAACGGGTTCTTATCGGAGAACACGCCGATGTTGATGGTGCCGGACTCCTTGATCTGATCCAGAGTGCGGTAGACCACGCTGCTGCCGGATGCTGCAGTTGCAGTAGAAGCAGAAGAAGAGCCGCCGCATGCGGTCAGAACAGCGGCAGCGGAAACTGCGCCCAGACCCAGCAGGAAGGAACGACGAGAAATCTTAGACTGTTTCATAATGATTACTCCTTTACAAAATCTTTCCCATTTGGCTGCGGAACACCCGCAGCCTTTATCTTGATCTGTGACTCATTTCACAGCATCAAACGTGAAGGTGCGCAGGAAGCGTTGCGCGCGCTCGGTCTTGGGCCGGTCAAAGAACTCGGCCGGTGCAGCTTCTTCCACGATCTTGCCGCCATCCAGAAAGATGACACGGTTGGCAATGGCACGGGCAAACTGCATTTCGTGGGTGACGATGATCATGGTCTTGCCCTGCTTGGCAAGGTCCAGCATAACGTCCAGCACCTCGCGCACCATTTCCGGATCAAGGGCAGCGGTCACTTCGTCAAACAGAAGGATCTCCGGGTGCATACACAGTGCGCGTACGATGGCAACGCGCTGCTTCTGGCCGCCGGAAAGCTCCCGCGGGTAGCTGTTTTTCTTGACAAGCAGGCCCACACGGTCCAGCAGAGCTTCGGCCTCCTGCTGCACTTCCGCTTTGGGGCGCTTCTGCACCTTGGTGGGTGCCAGAAGCACATTGTCCAGCACCGTCATGTGCGGGAACAGCTCGTAGCTCTGGAACACCATGCCGATGCGCTGGCGCAGCTGAGTCAGATTTTTACCGCCGTAGGCAACGGTCTCATTGCCCAGCCGCACCCGGCCGCTCTGGGTGGGCTCCAGACCATTCAGACAGCGCAGCAGGGTGCTTTTGCCGCAGCCCGAAGGGCCGACCACCACGATGACCTCGCCGGGCTTGACAGCAAAGCTGATATCATCCAGCACGGGGGTCTCGCCATAGGCCTTGATCAGATGTTCAACAGTCAAAATAGGTTCTGCCATGTACGGTCACTTCCATTTCTTTTCGAGATAGGATGCCAGCAGACTGATGGGCCAGCATACGAAGAAATATAACACGAAAACCGTGAGATAAATGCCAAACGCTGCGTTGGGGCTGGCGGTGCGGTTGGCCTCGATGATCTGTTGTGCTACCTTGATCACTTCCACCACACCGATCATCAGCACAAGGCTGGTGGTCTTGATCATGCGGGTAATCAGGTTGATGGACAGCGGGATCAGGCGGCGCACCGTCTGCGGAATGATGATGTACCAGTAGGTCTGCGCACGGCTCATGCCAAGGGCCTCGGCGCTCTCATACTGGTGCTTCGGAATGGCGATCAGCGCACCGCGCACAAGGTCGCTCATTTCTGCGGTGCCCCACAGCACAAACACGATGATGGATGCCGTCTCGCCGGAAAGGTTCCACCCAAAGGCACGGGTGGTGCCGAAGTAAACGAGGAACAGCAGCACCATCTGCGGCATGATGCGGACGAACTCCAGATAAAGCCGCAGAACCGCCTTGATAACGGGGTTGCGGGAGGTCATGAGCACGCCCAGCAGGATGCCCAGCGGCAGGCTGATGATCACCGAGACGGCGCTGATCTTGAGTGCAACGCCAAGGCCGCCCAGCAGGCGGGCCATGTTTTTGCCCTTGAACAGGACATCAAGACCCAAATCCAGCATAGCGCAGCCTCCTTTCGATCAGGCTGCCCACAATGGACACCGGCAGCAGAATGATAAGGTAGAACACCACCAGCAGGAACAGACATTCGATGGTTTTGGAGTACATGCCGATGAGATCCTTTGCCGTGAACATCAGGTCCATCAGGCTGATGGCGCTGAACACGCTGGTCTCCTTGAGCAGGAAGATCACATTTGCCATGAAAGCCGGCATACTGGTGGACATGGCCTGCGGCAGAATGATGTAGCGCATGGTCTGCCAGCGGTTCATGCCAAGGCTGTAGGCACTCTCGGTCTGGATGGGCTCAATGGCTTCCAGACCGCTGCGGAACGCTTCGGCCATGTAGCTTCCGCCCAGAAACGCCAGACCGGCAATGCCGCAGATCTCGGCATTGGTGCGGATGCCCACCTTGGGCAGGCCATAATAAATGAAGAACAGCTGCACCAGCAGCGGTGTGTTGCGGGACAGCTGGATGTAAACACCCACGATCTGCCGCAGAACGGGCACCTTGTCATACTGGATCACTGCGCAGGCAAGGCCAATGATGATGGCAAAAATGATGCCTGCAACGCCCAGCCGCACGGTAAGTACAGCGGCCTTCTGGTAGAGCGGCAAATATTGCTGGATCGCATTCCAGTCCATTGCCGGATTCCTCCCTTGTATCCTGATTTGCGGGTCAAAACAAAACGCCCGGAAGCTCCCTCTTCAAGTAAGCTCCCAGGCGGTCAGCGACAGATCCTTCTGCGTGTTCCCACACAGAATATGCAGATATGCTCACACGGCATACCATACTGCAGGGCGGCCGGTCCGGGAAACGTTTGCGGTACAACAACACATTGCGCAACAACACATCATAGCCGTTTCCTCCCTGAATGATCTCAATTTTCGGATTTGCTCGACCCGATGCACGTAGTTTACACCCTATTACCCATTATGTCAATATGATTATGGGACTTCTTTCGATTCTTTGCTCATTCAGCCTAAAATCATATCATTCTATATGTAAATTTTATTCATTTTTCAACTTGACCGTATGCGTCGTGCGGACAGCAAAAAGCCCTCCCGTCGGGGGAGGGCCGGATAAAGATTTTTTAGGAAAGTTTAAGAAACAGCCGGTTTTGCTTTCTGCTGCCATATGCTCCCCTCCTGCCTTTTCTTTTATAAATAAGTATCATGATTTCCCGGGAAAAGTGCAGCCAAAAGGCACCGGCTTGTGCAAAAAAGCCGGTGCCTTGGGGCAGGAATATTTTACAGGTTCAGCAGCACATTGGCCCGGAAAACGTTGCCGCCCGTTTCCACCGTCAGATTGCCGTGATACCTGTGCACGGCAGTTTCGACGGAAACAAGGCCGATGCCCTGTCCGTCATGCTTGGTAGAGTGCAGAACGCCGCCCTGCTTTTTCAGCACGCCGTCATAGCGGTTCTCCACCATCAGGCCCATCATGGCCGGGCTGAGCATCCGGGCCAGCACCTTGATCTGCCGTTCTTCCGGCGGCAGCTTCTGGCTGGCATGGAGCGCATTTTCCAGCAGGTTGCCAAGAATGGTGCACAGGTCGGCCTCCGGCAGGGGCAGGAGCTTGGGCAGTTCCAGCTTCCATTCGATCTGGATGCCCTGTTTCCGGGCCTCGTAGTCGTAGTGGCCGGCAAGCGCATCCACCGCAGCGTTGACGCACAAGGTGGGTCTGGCATCGCTGAGTTCGCTCTCGTACTGGCTCAGGTAGCTTTTCAGTTCATCCAGCCGCCCGGCCTCGGTCAGGCCGGAGATCACATGCAGGTGCTGGCGGAAATCGTGCCGCAGGTGGCGGGTCTGTTCCAGATAGCTGCGCAGCTCCATATAGCGGCGGGACTCCACGGCCAGCAGCTGGTTTTCGCGGTCCAGCTGGGAGCTGCGGGCATACTCCTTTGCCACGCGGTACATCTCGTACAGCAGCAGAAAGATGCCCAGCAGCGAGATGCTCACTGCCAGCACCGCGATGATGCGGATGCGGTTCATCAGGATGACGCCGATCTCCTTCGGCATACAGAACACCAGAAACGCCGCGTATAGTGCCGGCAGCGGCCATGCCGACTCCCAGAAGGCTTCGCCGTGGTACTCCTGCAGCAGCCACCGGCTCCAGCGCACTGCCGTAAAACGGAAGATGGCGCTGAGTATCACCGAGAGGGTCAGGCAGATGACCGAGGTGCTGGGCAGAAACACCGGCTGTGCATTGTCCAGCTCAGCTTCCGCGTTCAGCACAATGGCAAGCAGGGTGCACACAGACATCATCACTGCCGACACGGAGAACAGAAACATGGTCTGGCTGATCGATACTTCCCGGTCGGTGCGCCAGCGCAGCAGCCAGAAGCTGATGATGAGCAGCGGGATGAGCAGGAAATTCGTTTCCATGTCCAGCATGCAGCACACCGCTGCGCCAGCCAGACCCATCAGTGTGATCGCCGACGCACCGATGGCATAGGTTTTACGCGGTGCACGCAAGTGCTCCTGCAGCGAGGCAAGGCAGAGGTATTCTGCCGGATACATCATTGCAAATTCCAGAAAAAAACGTCCAAACAATGCAAAATTCACAAGCGCTCTCCTTTCCGGGTCAGAATTCCCGCTGCATACCACGGAACTGGTACTGCGTAAATTGGGCAAGCAGGCTGTTTTTGTCCTTCTGCCGCACCGGCAGATGGGTCCCATCCAGCATTTCAATGCAGTCACCCTCAAACCGCAGCACCTTGGACATGTTGATGATCACGCCGCGGTTGCACACCAGAAATTCCGGCTGGGTCTGAAGCTGTTCCTGCACCTGTGCAAAATTTGCCGTGGCCCGGCACTCGCCGTCATCCGTGACCACACGCACATAATGGTTCTGTGCCGTAGCATAGTAGATCTTGGTCAGCGGCAGCCGCACGATCTGCCGGGCAATGCGCACCTCCAGCTCCGGCTGCTGGCGGCACAGCACCCGCCGCAGCTCCCCTGCCAGCTGCTCAAACTTTTCTTCCTTATAAGGCTTGAGCAGATAATCGAATGGATGTACCGGAAAGGCATCCCACACGTACTCTGGCGAGGATGTCACAAACACGATCAGCAGGTCCGGGTCGGCCGCACGCAGCCGCTGCGCCGTCTCAATGCCATTGGTGCCCTCCATGCAGATGTCCAGAAACACCACCTGATACCCTTCGCGCCAGCCGGCCCGCAAAAATTCATCTCCGCTGGCAAAACAGCTGCAGGATATGTTCTCATTTTCAAATGCCTTTTTCAGC
The DNA here is from genome assembly GCF_009679665.1 of Faecalibacterium sp. BIOML-A4. Classification (NCBI taxonomy): domain Bacteria; kingdom Bacillati; phylum Bacillota; class Clostridia; order Eubacteriales; family Oscillospiraceae; genus Faecalibacterium; species Faecalibacterium sp. BIOML-A4. Next base: position 125,770 of record NZ_WKZG01000004.1, read on the forward strand.
AGCTGTTTCAACCGTTCGGCATCCGGCTTGCTGTCTTCCACGATCGCCGTCTGCAGGTTCATTGCTGCACCCCCTGTTCCTTCTGCTTCCCTGTTTTTTATATTATAGCACAAGTTCCGCCTTCCGTGGTCTGCCATTCGCGCACAAAACAGCCCGTTTCGCGCAGGTTGCGGCAGTGGGCAGAAATTTTTTTGTGTTTTCCTGCTGCAATGCAAAACAAAAAAGGCACCACACAATGTGTGATGCCTTTCTGATCTGGTGGAGAATACCGGGATCGAACCGGAGAACGAAGTGACAGCTGTTCGCATTGACTTCGTTGCACAATATGGATATAATATAATTAGAATTTTACTATTATAGATCGTTCAGGAGCAGGAGGTGCTTTTATGAATATCCGTCCATCTGCAGCGATTCGTCAGAACTACAACGAGATCGCCGATCTGTGCAGAGAAACCGCTGAGCCGATTTTTCTCACCAAAAACGGCGAGGGTGACTTGGTCGTCATGGACATCGAAACCTACAACCGCCGTGAAAAAATGCTGAAGCTCCGCGAAGAGCTGCTTTCCGTGGAAGAGGACCGGATGCGTGGAAGCGAGGGCTATTCGATCGACGAGGTCACTTCCATGATGCGCAGTGCGATCAAGGAGGCCGCCGGACATGGAGCAGCAAAATAAATACCGCGTGATCGTGTCAGCACGGGCTGCTCAGATGCTGGTGTCCCACGCCGCATTTCTGGCACAGGTCAACCCTGCAGCAGCAGAGCGGCTTACAGTGGAATTTGAAAAGGCTGCAAAATCTCTGGAGCAGATGCCGCAGCGCTGCCCATGGCTCAAAGGCGAATACATTCCTAAAAATGCTTACCGATTTATCTTGTTTGAAAAACGCTATATGCTTATCTTCCAGATCGTAGATCATACGGTTTATGCAGATCATGTGGTAGATTGCAGACAGGATTACGGCTGGCTCATCCGATGATCAACAAAGGCGGTGGCTTTCCCTTTTGTGGGAAGCTCCCGCCTTTTTCTGCGTCTGTATAAAAAAAGCGCCATACTTCCTACGAAGTACAGTGCTTTTTGGTGGAGATTACCGGGCCGATTCTGATCACGGTGACCCTCTTGCAGTCCATGCACGGCGCTCCCCTGGGTGAGCTAAGCCCTCACTCGTTTGGCAACAACAAAAAAGGCACCACACAATGTGTGATGCCTTTCTGATTTGGTGGAGAATACCGGGATCGAACCGGTGACCTCTTGCATGCCATGCAAGCGCTCTCCCAGCTGAGCTAATCCCCCAGATGTTCGTGCCGTGCCTGACGACGTGATTTATTATATCAGCACATCCGGGAGTTGTCAACTATTTTTTGAAAAATTCTGCAGCAGTTTGTCTGCCATCGGGAAATTGTTTTTGAATGGGTTATTCTCATTCCATCCCTGCGCCGTTTTCCCACAGCCTGCTACGTTTTTATGCAAACAAAAACCCCGCACAAAACAATTGCTTGTCTTGTGCGGGGCCTCTCTAGCTCTTTTACCTGACACAACAAACGCTATGTCAAATCAAACTATCTATCCTATTCAGGAAAGATTAGTTATTAGAGAGTGGGCAGAGTGCCTTTCTTAGTTTCCAGACCGACGGAGCCGCTGCCCAGGGTGTAGATAGCGGACAGGCCGCCCAGGATCTGCATGCCAGCGTTCAGAGCGCCAACAGCAAAGCCCCAGTTGCCGCCGAAGGTGTTGTAGCCCTTGTTGTAAGCCTTATCCAGATTCTTAACAGAGAAGCCGATCACATCGCCGGGAACGTAGTTGCCATCGAACAGCTGGCTCAGAATGGAGTTGGTGTACGCATCCAGGAAAGAGTTGCCAACGATCTTGATCACGTTAGCGGAAACGTTCTGCCAGTTCTCAGTCTTCATAGCAGGAGCCAGGACATCAACCAGGCTACCACCAACAACGTAGGTCATCTCGTTTTCTGCAACAGCAGAGAAGTTTGCAGGCATCATCATAATGAATTTCTCCCTTCAAATTTAGAAAGATATTTGCAAGCCATTTGTTTGGCTTACGTCCCTTACTAGGATGGCAATAATATACCACACTTTCCAGAAATGTTCAAGTACTTTTTTGAAAAAAATGTGAAAAATGTGATAGACTGTGAAAATCCGGTCTCAAAATTCTTACAGAAGCCGCTTTTTTGCACACAGCGACATGGTTTTTTGCAGAATTGGAAGATACTGGAATTTGAAAGGGATCGTGTATGAAAACCGTGATCTATCTGGACGAACTGCTGCTGACGAACTTTCTGGCCGCAGCAGCACTGCTTTTGGGCGCAGGGCTTTTGTGTGCGCGGCAGTGCAGCGGTCTGCGGCTGATGGCGGGCAGTGCGGCAGCGGCAGCAGCTTCGCTGGGCATTCTGCTGCCGGAGCTGCCCGGCCCTGCAGCTTTCCTTTATAAGGTGTTCACCTGCTGTGCTGCTGTAGCTGCGGCTTACGGTGTGCCGGGCCTGCGCAATTTTGTGCAGCTGTGTATGTGGTATCTGCTGCTGAACCTGCTGCTGTGCGGAGCCGTGCTGCTGCCCGGAGTGCAAAGCGCAAATCTCTGCGTCTATCTGCCGCTGTCTCCGGGCCGGCTGCTGCTGTGCTGCGGTGCAGTGCTTGCCGTGCTGCGCGGCGTACTGTTCTGCTTTGGCCGTGCAGGCACCCGCTGCTTTGCCGCTGTGCTGGAGCTGGAAGGTGCAGTCCTCTCCGTACAGGCTTTCTGCGACACCGGCTTCTCAGTGCAGGACCCGCTGACCGGGCAGGCAGTGGTTCTGGTCTATTATCCTGCCGTGCGCAGCGCCCTGCCGCAGGAGCTGCGCACATTTCTGGACCGTTATTTTGCCTGCGGCACGGCACCGCCGCCGGAGCTGCGGGTGCGGCTGGTGCCCTGCACCACCATTGCCGGGCACTGCGTGCTGCCTGCCGTTCCGGCCAAGGCCCTGCGCACCAGCAAAGGCAGTGCAGCGGGCATTCTGGCCGCATTCTGCCGCCCGGAAACACAGCAGCCATGGACAGCTCTGCTGGGCAGCGAACTGGCCGTACAGCTGGGCATCCGCTGAGAAGCGTTTGATGCGATCGATATCTATAGATGTACAGGAGGGGTATTCATGTTTCATGTTCTGCACCGGTTCTGGCGTTGGCTCCTTGCACGGCTGGGCTATTGCGGCGGCGCACATTTTCTGGCGGGCGCGCCCAGCCTGCCCCCGCCCCTGACCCCGGAACAGGAAAAGGTCCTGCTCTCCCGTATGGCTGCAGGCGATGCCGCTGCCCGGGACGACCTGATCACCCACAACCTGCGGCTGGTGGTGTATCTTGCCAAAAAGTACGAAAGCAGCGGTGTGCCTGCCGAGGACATGATCAGCATTGGCACCATCGGGCTGATCAAGGCGGTGAACACCTTCACGCCGGAGCGCAGCATCAAGCTGGCCACCTACGCCAGCCGCTGCATCGGCAATGAAATTCTGATGTACTTACGCAAAAGCTCCAACCGCCGTCAGGAAGCCAGCATCGACGAACCGCTGAACGTGGATGGCGACGGCAACGAGCTGCTGCTTTCTGATATTCTGGGCAGTGATGAGAACCAGATCAGCCAGCGGCTGGAGCAGGATGCGGAGCGTGCCGTGCTGCGCCGGGCCGTGGACAGCCTGTCCCCGCGGGAACGGCAGATCATGGAGCTGCGCTTTGGTCTGGCGGACGGCATTGAGCGCACCCAGAAGGAGGCCGCCGACGCACTGGGCATCAGCCAAAGCTACATTTCCCGGCTGGAAAAACGGATCATCCACACCTTAAAAGTACAATTGGAAAACGAGTGAGGTGAAAAAACGCGGACTGCCGCCCGCTGGGCTTGACAATCCACGCTGATTCGCGTATAATAAAGCTACAAAAGGCGCTGGCCCTGCAAACGGCTAGTTCCTTACCGGATTAGTCAAGAAAAGATGACCGCTCGGATTGGGACTCGAGGCGGTCATTTTTTCTTTTTGTCATCACTGTGAGAAACAGTCCATGTAATTTCAAACGTAACGTAGATTGCTCCGCCGAGAAGCGTGAGCAGAAGCACGACCTGTTCGAACGTCATGGTGCATCCCCCCTTTCCGCCCTTGGACATCCGGGGAGAACGAGATCTTCAAGAAAAAATCGTCTTTAGCCGGCACCCAAGTACCGGTAAGGACTAGCCGCCTGCGTTTGTGGGCACAGCGCCTGATGGCGGCGTTGCCGCCGCAAATACAGCATATCATAGATCCGCACAAAAAACAATATTTTGCCGCGCTTTCCTGCCAAACGGGAAAGCGCACAGTTTTTTCCACGCATACAATGCCGCTGCGCATCCCATACTCCCGGTGAAGATCAAAACAGACCGGGGGCGTTTGGATGTACAACAAAGTGGAGCTGTGCGGCATGAACACTGCAAAGCTGCCTGTGCTGACCGAAGCCGAAAAACGGGAGCTGCTGGCCCGCGCCCACGCCGGTGATGCAGCAGCCCGGGAACAAATGGTGGAAGGCAACCTGCGGCTGGTGCTCAGCGTGGTGCAGCGGTTCGCCCAGCGCGGCGAAAATCTGGACGACCTGTTTCAGGTGGGGTGCATCGGCCTGATCAAGGCCATCGATCATTTTGACCCCGCCCAGCCGGTGCGCTTCTCCACCTACGGCGTGCCCATGATCATTGGCGAGATCCGGCGTTTTCTGCGGGACAACAATGCCCTGCGGGTGAGCCGCAGCCTGCGGGATACCGCCTACCGGGCCATGCAGAGCCGCGAAGCGCTGGAAAAGCAGCTTGGCCGCGAGCCGACCATGGACGAGATTGCCCAGAGCGCCGGGCTCACCCGCCGGGAAGTGACGGCGGCGCTGGAATCGGTGGTGGAGCCGATCAGTCTGGAAGAGCCGGTGTACACCGATGGCGGCGATGCGATGTATGTGATCGATCAGGTGCGGGACCCGGACGGCGAGGACAGCTGGATCAGCGGGCTGCAGTTCCGGCAGACCGTGGCCGGGCTGACCCCGCGGGAAAAGCGGATCATGGAGCTGCGCTACCTGCAGGGCAAGACCCAGATGGAGGTGGCACAGGAGATCGGCATCAGTCAGGCACAGGTCAGCCGGTTGGAAAAAGGCGCACTGAGCCAGTTCCGCACCCGGGACTGAACCTAAAAAAGGCGGCACAGCTTCCGTTTTGTTCGGAAGTGTGCCGTCTTTTATCTGCGGCTGTATTTGCGCCGGGTGGCCGCACCGCCGCGCAGATGCCGCTCTGCCTTATTGCAGGCCAGAACCGCCCGCACCTGCCGGAACAGCTCCGGCTGCAGCGTCCGCAGCCGCACCGCAACATCCTTGTGCACGGTGGACTTGCTGCACCCGAACACCGCTGCCGCCGCACGCACTGTGGCCCGGTTGGCCGCGATATATTCGCCCAGCTGTACCGCCCTCTGTTCGGGGTCTCCCTTCATATCCAGACTCCTCCCATTGTGAACTTATGGTACAGCCTATGCACAGGCCGGGGCAGATATGTTCCGCCGGGGCTTGACTTTTGCGCCGGACGCGCTATACTTTTGCATGGACATAAAAACAGGGGTGCCGAAAGGCTGAGATCCGCGTTTTGCGGAGTACCCTTTTACCTGACCGGACAATGCCGGCGTGGGAGTTTGCAGAACTGTCCGTTCTTTCACAAACCCCGTGCGCCTGCTGGAAAGCGGGCGCATTTTGTTTTTGTGTACTATTGTTCTGAGAAGAGGAATCCCTATGACCAAAACCTATTCCAAAACCCGCATTCTGGTGGAGGGTGCGCTGATGATCGCCCTGTCCACCGTTTTGAGCATGATCCAGATCCCGCTCATGCCCCACGGCGGTTCCATCACCCTGTTCAGCATGGTGCCCATTCTGGTAATGAGCTACCGCCACGGCGCAAAGTGGGGCATCATGACCGCTTTCGTCAACAGCCTGATCCAGCTTGTGCAGGGCCTTGGCAATCTGGCATACTGCCAGACCCTCACGGCACAGGTGGGCTGCGTGCTGCTGGACTACCTTCTGGCCTTCACGGTTCTGGGCTTTGCCTGCCTGATCGCAAAGCCTTTCCGCAGCCGCACCGTGGGTGTCGGTGTCAGCGCCTTTGTGGTGTGCCTGCTGCGCTTTTTGTGCAGCTTTCTGTCCGGTTACATCGTCTGGAAGGACTACGACTACGCTTTCAGCTGGATGACCGAAATCGGCTTTCCCGGCATCTCCAACATGAGCGTGGACGGTCTGTGCTGGCTGTACAGTGCCGTGTACAACGCCACCTACATGCTGCCCGAAGCCATTCTGACCACGGTCCTTGTGGTGATCCTGATCCGTGTCGCACCGCAGATCTTCGACCCGCAGAACGCAAGAGCGTAAGTTTTTTCGCAGTCATTTTTCCCGCCGGGAAGGGCATTTCCCCGGCGGGAATTTTTTTGCAGAAAATCCCAAAAAAGCTGTTGACAATCCGGCAAAGCGCTGGTATAATTACTCCTGTCGTCAGGCACGGCACAAACATCTGGGGGATTAGCTCAGCTGGGAGAGCGCTTGCATGGCATGCAAGAGGTCACCGGTTCGATCCCGGTATTCTCCACCAGAAGGAAAAGCACCGCACGGAAACGTGTGGTGTTTTTTGTTGTTACCGACCAAAGGAGAAACTATGAGCTACGCGATCGTATTCAGCAGTAAAACAGGCAACACAAAATTATTGGCAGACACGCTGCACGCCTGTCTGCCACAGGAAAACTGCTGCTATTTTGGCACCCCGGACCCTGCTGCCATGGAAGCAGACGACCTCTATGTGGGCTTCTGGACAGACAAGGGAAACGCTGACGAAAGCACTTTGGACTTTTTGAAGCAGCTGCACGGCAAAAATATCTTCCTTTTTGGCACCGCCGGCTTTGGCGGCAGTGAGGAGTATTTCAACAAGATCCTGAAAAAGGTGGAGCGTTCACTGGACAGGAGCAACACGGTCTTCGGCCGTTATATGTGTCAGGGCAAGATGCCGCTTTCGGTACGCCAGCGGTATGAGGGCATGAAAAAGCAGCCGATCCATCTGCCCAATCTGGATGCACTGATCGAGAATTTTGACAACGCCCTTTCTCACCCGGATGCAGAAGATCTGGAACGGTTAAAGCAGGCAGTAAAATGATCAAAAGGCAGCGGTTTTCCTCAAACAGAGGAAGCCGTTGCCTTTTTTGCTTAGCGGATGGTCCTACGCTCCTGCCTGCGGCTCCGCGGTTCTTATCCCACGCTTCTTTTATAAAAGAACAGGTACTGCTGCACGATGCCTGCTTCCAGCCCGAACTGCGGGAACGGGTCCTGCCCGGCAAACTCGTCCCGGATGAGCCGTTCGATCCAGACATCCACCGGCACACGGCCCACACGGCCATAGCCGAACAGACACACGCAGTTTGCCACCTTTTTGCCCACACCGTCCAGTTCCATCAAACGGGCAAAAAGTGCTTCATCGGGCAGGGAAGCCAGCTTCTTCAGGTCCAGTGTGCCCTCTGCCGCCTGCTGCGCCGCATGCAGCACGTAGCGGGTGCGGTAGCCAAGGCCGCACTCCTGCAGCGCCTGCTCCCCGGCACAGCAGAGCGCTTCTGCTGTCGGGAACGCATACACCGGCCCTTCGCTATCGCTGCCCAGCCGCTCGCCAAACCGCTCCGAAAGCAGCTCTACCGCCCTGCGGATAGCCGGGATGCTCTTTCGCTGCGAGATGATGAAGCTGACCAGCATCTCCCACTCATCCTGACGCAGCACCCGGATGCCCCGGCCATATTCCATGGCACGCTGCAGAAAGTCGTCCCGGCTGTCCAGCTTTCCGCGCAGGGCGGCATAGCTGCGGCCAAGGTCGAAGTAACCGTGCCAGAAGGTTTCCCATGCGCCCGGCTCACACCGCACCGTGTAGGTTCCGCTGCGCAGTGGTCTGAGGTAAAGCAGCTGTCCCCCGGAAACAAACCGATACCAGCCCTCCGCCTGCTTCCGGGGGCGAAAGCACTGGCCGCTTTCCAGAATTTTGTCCGGGTCGAAATCATCCCGGATCTGAACCGTTTTCTCTTCCAGCTCCATTGCCCCCATCACAGCTCCAGCTCCCGGTACACTTCGCCTTCCAGCGTTTTCCAAAGGAAGGTCTCCCCTTCCAGTGTCATATAGCTATGTGCACTCCCCTCCTTCGGGATGCTCACAGAACCGGGGTTCAGGTAGAGATTGCCTTCGCCGAACTCTGTCCACGCCGGAATGTGGGTGTGGCCATGCAGCAGGACATCCCCCGGAGCCAGCGGTGGCAGGTTCTTCAGGTTGTGCACATGACCGTGGGTAGCGTAAACGAGCCGCCTGCCCACCGGCAGCACCGCATAGTCGGCCAGAATGGGAAAATCCAGCACCATCTGATCCACCTCAGCGTCACAGTTGCCCCGCACGCACAAAAGCGCCGGCTTCAGCCCGTTCAGGAGCGGGATGACCTCCTTCGGGGCATAACCCTCCGGCAGGTCGTTGCGGGGGCCGTGATACAAAAGATCCCCCAGCAAAAGCAGCCGATCTGCTCTCTCCCGCTCAAACGCTTTGATCATTTTTTTGCAATAAAACGCCGACCCGTGCAGGTCGGATGCGATCATCCATTTCATGGCAGGATTCTCCTTATTTTATAAAGTATCTATTTTTATTTTAGCCTCCCGGTGAAAAATGGTCAAGTCTATAAAAGTCATACTTTATTCGTTTGACCTCTTGACATCTGCCGGAAGCCGTGTTATCCTACAGTTAATAAAATTCGTGTGGATTTTTACAGCAGTATGCTACTTTTCGCCACACAATGACTTCAAAAGAGCCATTGTGTGGCTTTTTTGCGTCTGCTTTTATCTTCGAGCAGTCTCGCCCTGACGATTCCGCGGCTGCAGTAATTCATTCCTTTTCTCTACAGGAGCAATGCAAACACTATGAACGAGACCTTTATGAAAGAAAAACCGGTGCTGCCGCTGTTGGTATCCATGGCGCTGCCCAATGTTATTTCCATGCTGGTGAACAGTCTGTACAACATTGTAGACAGCCTGTTTGTGGCCCGCATCAGCGAAGACGCCATGACTGCGTTGTCGCTGGTGTTCCCGATCCAGAATTTTGCCAACGCCATCGCCATCGGCTTCGGTATCGGCATCAATGCCATGATCGCACTGTACCTTGGCGCGGGCGACCACAAAAAGGCCGAGACTGCCGCCACCCACGGTATGGCGCTGAGCCTGATGCACGGCATTCTCATCACCATTGTCAGCATTGTCATCATGCCGGGCTTTTTGCGCCGGTTCACCAGCGACGCAGGCCTGATCGCATCCGGCATCACCTACTCCACCATCGTATTCCTGTTTGCCACCATCAACATGGCGGCACTGGCCTTTGAAAAGATGTTTCAGGCCGTGGGCCGCATGAAGGTGACTATGGCGGCGCTGATCTTTGGCTGTGTGTGCAACATCCTTCTGGACCCCATCCTGATCTTCGGCCTTGGCCCGGTGCCTGCCATGGGCATTGCGGGTGCGGCCCTTGCCACCGGCATCGGCCAGCTGCTGAGCCTGTGCGTTTACCTCTTCGTTTACGTCCGTACTGAGCTGCCTATCCGACTGCGCCGCAGCTGCCTGCGCCCGGATGCCGCACTGGACGGCAAACTGTATGCCATCGGCGTGCCGGCCATCCTCAATCTGGCCCTGCCATCTCTGCTGGTCACCTTCCTGAACGGCCTGCTGGCGGGCTTTTCCCAGAGCTACGTGGTGGTGCTGGGCATTTACTACAAGCTGCAGACCTTCCTGTATCTGCCCGCCAACGGCATCGTACAGGGTATGCGCCCGCTCATTGGCTACAATTACGGTGCCAAACAGCACGCCCGCGTGAAAAAGCTCTACGAACTCACCCTCATCATGAGTGCTGCCATCATGGCTGCGGGCACGGTCATCTGTCTGTTCGCTTCCCGCCCGCTGATGCAGCTGTTCACCTCCAACCCCGAAACCGTCGCCATCGGCCAGACTGCCCTGCGCATCATCTGTCTGGGCTTTGTGGTTTCTGCCGTATCCACCACCTCTTCCGGTGCACTGGAAGGCCTTGGCAAGGGCGCAGAATCGCTGGTCATCTCGCTGTGCCGCTACATCGTATTCATCATGCCGCTGGCCGCTGTGCTGTGCCATTTCCTTGGTGCCAACGGCGTGTGGCATGCATTCTGGATCACCGAAGCGCTGTCCGCCATCGTGGCTTACCCGGTGTACCGCAAGGCAGTTGGAAAGTGCTGAGCCTTCTTGAAAGCGCTGGACGGCGAAGGCCAAGTAAAATAAAATAGTTTCAAGCAGTTGAGGGAGAGTTTGCCAAAAACCCTCCCTCTTTTTTGTGCATTTTATTTGACAGTACGCAAAAACTGCGGTAGAATAAGATGTTTGTTTTCCGGCATTTCGGCTGGAAAAGCGCAATTTAACAGAGGATGTGGGAAAAATATGATCGAGACGATCACGGCCGTCAATCAGGCGGTCAACCAATTCATCTGGGGCGTGCCCGCCATGGTGTGCATCATCGGCGTAGGCCTGCTCCTGAGCGTTCGCACGGGCTTTTTGCAGATCCGCAAATTTCCCTACGCCATCAAGACCACCATCGGACGCATGTTCCGCAAAAAGGACGCTTCCGATGGCGCCATGACCCCCTTTCAGGCGGTGTGCACCGCGCTGGCCGGTACCGTGGGCACTGGCAACATTGCCGGTGTGGCAGGCGCGATCGCCATTGGCGGACCGGGTGCCGTGTTCTGGATGTGGTGTTCTGCCCTGCTGGGCATGTGCACCAAGTTTGCCGAGGTCACGCTGGCGGTGCACTACCGTGAGCGCAGCGAGGCGGGCGAATGGGTAGGCGGCCCCATGTACTACATTAAAAACGGCCTGAGCAAGCATTGGCAGTTTCTTGCTGTGCTGTATTCCCTGTTTGGCGTGCTGACCGTGTTTGGCACCGGCAATGCCACACAGGTAAATACCATCGTTGCCGCTATCGATACCGCTCTGCTGGAGTACGGCGTGGTGGGCGGCGGTGCGCTTTCTACCCTGAACCTCGTGGTTGGCATCGCAGTGGCCATGCTGGTGGCCATGGTGCTGCTGGGCGGCATCAAGCGCATTGGCAGCGTGAGCGAAAAGCTGGTGCCCTTTATGGCTCTGTTCTACATCGTGCTGTCCGTGGGCGTTATGGTGCTGAACTTTGAGCGCCTGCCCTACGTGTTCGAGTCCATCATTGCGGGTGCGTTCAACCCGGCAGCGTTCACCGGCGGCACCATCGGCAGCCTGTTCGTCAGTATGCAGAAGGGTGTGTCCCGCGGCATTTTCTCCAACGAGGCCGGCCTTGGCACCGGTTCCATTGCCCACGCCTGCGCCGACACCAAAAAGCCGGTCAAGCAGGGCATGTTCGGCATCTTTGAAGTGTTTGCCGATACCATCGTCATCTGCACCCTGACTGCCATGGTCATTCTGTGCAGCGGCACCACCGTGAACTACGGCACCGCCGCCGGTGCAGAGCTGACCATCAGCGGCTTTACCACCACCTACGGCGGCTGGGCTTCCATCTTTACCGCCGTGGCCCTGTGCTGCTTTGCTTTTTCCACCATCATCGGCTGGGGCCTGTATGGTTCCCGGTTCCTGGTGTTCCTGTGCCGCAGCGATAAGGTGGCAAAGCCCTTCTTTCTGGTCTACTCCTTTGTGTCCATTCTGGGCGCAACGATGGATCTGGGCCTGCTGTGGAGCATCGCCGATACCTTCAACGGCCTGATGAGCATTCCGAACCTGCTCGCGTTGCTGCTGCTTTCCGGCACAGTGGTCAGGCTGACCAAAGAATTTTTTGCATCGGAGGGCTGATTGCCCACAACAAAAAGAGGCTGCTGCACTTTCGGCTAAAACGATGTGCAGCAGCCTCTTTTGTTATTCGGGCAGGTGTACCGGTACCCGCGCCACACAGTGCACCCAGCAATCGCCGTCCTTGCGGGTATTTCCTGCCGCGTGAGCGGGTGGTGCGCCTGTGGGAGGGCTTCAAAAAGCGTCTCGGCCTTTGCCGATAAAAGCATCCGAACATGCGAAAAAGCTGTTGCAAGACAGCTCTCCAAAAACATTGTACGAAACCCGGAACTTTTTCAGGGCCAAAACGGCTCCAAAAAGGTTCCGGGTCTTTGATTTTTCGCAATTTCCCTGCGCAGGCTGCTACCGCATTTTTTCAATCCCCTTATTCTGCCCGTGTCCGGCTCTTTTCAACCCGGACAGTTCATGTTACAATATATATTAGAAAAAAAAATGAATCGAGGGAATGAACCTTGGATTTTTATGGTACCATCGGCCCGGCCTGCGCACAGCCGGCGATCTTGCAGCACATGGTGGAAGCCGGCATGACCGGCATCCGCATGAATCTTTCCCACGGGCCGCTGGCGGCGCACACCGACTGGCTGGCCATGATCCGAGCAGCCGGCATCCGCCAGCTGCTGATCGACCTGCAGGGGCCGGAACTGCGCATCGGCACGCTGGCAGAGCCTGTTGCTCTGGTTGAGGGCAGCTCTGTACGCCTTGGCGCAGACGGCGTACCTTGCCCGGCAGCTCTGGTACAGGCGGCTGCGCCCGGGCAGCAGCTTCTGCTGGACGACGGCAAGCTTCTGGTGCAGGTCACACAGGCATTGCCGGAAGCCCTTGTGTGCACCGTGGTGCGCGGCGGCACCCTGCAGAGCCGCAAAAGCATTGCTGCACCGGGCCTTGCGGTGCCCTCGCCTACCCTGACGGAGGAAGACCTGCAGAACCTGAAAATTGCAAAGCAGTGCGGTGTTACCGGTGTGATGCTGCCTTTTGTGCGCGGCAAAGCAGATATTCTGGCCCTGCGCCATGCGCTGGAAGAAGCCGGGGCTGCGGATATCCGTATCTTTGCCAAAATTGAAAACATGACCGGTGTGCGTGCCCTGCCGGAATTCATCCACCTTGTGGATGAGGTGGTGATCGCCCGCGGAGACCTTGGCAATGCCATGCCGCTGTGGGAGCTGCCCCGCTGCCAGAAGCAGCTTTCCGCCGCCTGCCGGGCTGCAGGCGTGCCCTTTATGGTAGTGACCCAGATGCTGGACAGCATGTGCACCCGCGCCGTGCCCACCCGTGCCGAGGTGAGTGACATTTACAACGCCGTGCTGGACGGCGCGGCCAGCGTGATGCTGACCGGTGAGACTGCTGCCGGACAGTACCCGATGCAGGCCATGGAATATCTGGTGCGCACAGCGCAGACAGCCCTTGCCTGACCTTTGCGGAGTTTTTGCGCAAAAGGGATGGCGCATTGTGTCAGAATACGGTATAATAGACGTAAATATTTCTTGTTCAGAAAGGTTTTTTGCTATGGGAATCGTTGTGCTCGGTGCTGTTTTTGTGGATATCAAAGGCTATCCCCTTTCCGCCTATATTCCGGGCGGGCGCAATGCCGGCCGCATTGAGCAGGTACACGGCGGGGTGAGCCGCAATGTGGTGGAGGATATCGCCAATGTAGAGCTGCGCCCTACCTTTGTCAGTCTGGTGGACGACACCGGCATGGGACAGGATGTGATCAACAAGCTGGAGAACCACAAGGTGAACACCAAGTACATCCAGCGCGTGCCGGACGGCATGGGCACCTGGCTGGCCATCTTTGACAACGACGGCGATGTGCATGCAGCCATTTCCAAGCGGCCGGACACCACTCCCCTCACCGGCCTTTTAAAGGAAAAGGGCGACGAGATCTTTGCCGACTGCGATGCCATTGCGCTGGAGCTGGATCTGGAAAAAGATACTGTAAAACAGGTGCTGCACTACGCCAAAAAGTACAACAAAAAGGTTTTTGCGGCCATTTCCAACATGAGTATTGCCATGGAGCGCCGGGATTTCCTGCAGCAGATCGATTGCTTTGTGTGCAACCAGCAGGAAGCCGGGCTGCTGTTCTCCGATGATTACGGCCATCTGACTCCGGACGAGATGTGCAGGGTTCTGGCCGCCAATGTGCACAGCGCCAACATTCCCAGTATGGTGATCACCATGGGCGGTCAGGGTGCCGTATATGCCCGCGCCAACGGCGAGTGCGGCGTGGTGCCTGCCAAGAAGGTGGATGTGATCGACACCACCGGCGCAGGCGATGCCTTCTTTGCCGGCACCACCATCGGCCTGACCTACGGCAAAACGCTGGCCGAGTCCTGCGAGATCGGCAGCCGACTGGCCGCCTCGGTCATCTGCATCACCGAGAACGTCTGCCCCCGCTTCCGCCCGCTGGAATTCGGGCTGAACATTCCGGTGGTGGATTAAAGTAATATCAGAAAGCCGGGCAGACTGCGGTCTGCCCGGCTTTCTTTTTAGGATTCGGGGAAGAGGTTTATATCATGCTTCCAGCACCTTTTTGCCAGTAACTGGATCAGGGATATCAAGCAACGCCAGAATGATGGCCATGCGGATATACACACCATTGTGCACTTGATCAAAGTAGGCGGCACGCGGGTCGTCATCCACATCCTTTTTGATCTCGTCGATGCGGGGCAGCGGATGCAGCACCGGCATATCCTGCGGTGCCTTCTGCAGCAGCGCTTCGTCCAGCTGGTAGCAGCCTTTCAGACGCAGGTATTCTTCCTCGTTGAAAAAGCGCTCCTGCTGGATACGAGTCATGTACAGCACATCCAGATGCGGCAGCTCGGCTTCAAGGTCAGCCGTTTCCTTATAGATCTGATGGGTCGGCTCCAGCGATTCATTCTTCACATACTGCGGCAGGCGCAGATCTTCCGGCGAGATGAACACGAACCGGTTGCCCTCAAACTGGCTCAGCGCAGCGGTCAGGGAGTGGACCGTGCGGCCAAACTTGAGGTCGCCGCAGAAGCCGATAGTCAAATGATCCAGCCGCCCCTTGCGCTGGCGGATCGTCATGAGGTCGATCATCGTCTGGCTGGGATGCGCGTGCCCACCGTCGCCTGCATTGATCACCGGCACACGTGCAGAAAGGGATGCCCGCAGCGGTGCGCCCTCTTTGGGGTGGCGCATGGCGATCACATCGGCGTAGTTGCTCACCACGCGGGCGGTGTCCTCCACCGTCTCGCCCTTGCTGGCGGAAGAAAGCTGTGCCCCTGCAAAGCCCAGTGTCTTGCCGCCCAGCCGCAGCATGGCCGATTCAAACGAAAGGCGGGTGCGGGTGGAAGGCTCGTAGAACAGGGTGGCCAGAATGCGCCCATCGCACAGGTGGGCATAGGGTGCCGGGTCGGCCTCCATCCGGTCGGCAAGATCCAGAAGGGCCAGCTGCTCTTCCAGAGAAAAGCTGTTGGGCTCAATAAAGTGTCTCACAGCCATGCTCCTTTCAGCACGAACTTCTCGCGCTCGGCTCCGGTGGAGACGAACTGGATCTCATGGCCCAGCTGCTTTTCCAGAAATTCCACGTAAGCCTTGGCCTCTTTGGGCAGCTCATCCCAGCTCTTGCAGCCGGAGATATCCTTGTTCCAGCCTGGCAGCATAGTGACCACCGGCTCTACACGGTCAAGGTCGGACAGCGGGTCGAAGCTGGGGACTTGCACGCCATCCAATGTGTAACCGGTGATCACCGGGATCTCTTTCATGCTGCTGAGCACATCCAGCTTCGTCAGGGCGATCTTGTCTGCGCCCTGACAGGTAAGGCCGTAGCGGCTGGCCACACAGTCGAAGGGGCCGACACGGCGCGGACGGCCGGTGGCCGCACCATACTCGCCGCCTGCCTTGCGCAGCTGTTCATTCCAGTCCTCGCTCATGGCGTTCTCGGCGGCAAAGGGGCCTGCACCCACGCAGGTGGAGTAGGCTTTCAGCACGCCCACCACATGGTCAAGACGGCAGTTCGGAATGCCTGCGCCCAGCGGCGCATAGGCTGCCAGCGTGTTGGAGCTGGAAGTGAACGGGAAGATACCGTAATCGATATCGCGCATGGCACCCAGCTGGGCTTCCAGCACGATGCGCTTGCCGCTGTCGTGAGCCTGCTTCAAAAATGCACCCACATCACAGATATACGGTGCAAACTGTCCGGCCTGCATCCGGCACCATTCCAGCAGAGCATCGTAGCTCATGGGTTCCTGATGATAGCAGCCACCCAGCTCCAGATTCTTGGATTCCAGGATCATGTGCAGGCGGTCCTGCACGCGCTTTTCGTCCAGATGCAGCAGATCGCCCAGACGCAGGGTCTTTTTGCGGTATTTGTCGCTGTAGGCGTAGGCAATGCCGCGGCGGGTAGAACCAAAGGCCGCACCCTTCTGGGCAAGGCGGTCCTCTTCCAAGCCGTCCTGCACCTTGTGCCACGGCATGGAGATGGTGGCCTTATCTGAAAGTTTCAGGTTTTCTGAGCCTACCTTTACGCCGCGCTCCTCAATGGCATCCATTTCTCCGGCCAGATGGTCGAGGTCGATCACCATGCCCGCACCCAGTACACAGACAACGTCCGGGTGCAGGATGCCGGAGGGCAGCAGGTTCAGGATGAACTTGCCCTGCTCCGTTACAACGGTGTGGCCGGCATTGTTGCCGCCCTGATAGCGGGCAACAACATCGGCATGTTCGGCTAACAGATCGATGACGCGGCCCTTGCCCTCATCGCCCCAATTGATACCAGTAACTGCGGTAAGCATAACTTCTTATTTACCTTCTTTTTCGTTATTTACAATAGCCTGTACCTTGGTGGGCAGACCATAGATGCTGATAAAACCGGTAGCATCACTCTGCTTGTAGTCGCCGCCGGCAGCAAAAGTTGCAATGTCCTCACGGTAGAGGGAATACGGAGACCAAACACCGGCATTGATCATGTTACCCTTGTACAACTCCAGACGCACCTTACCGGTAACGTTTTCCTGCGTGGAGGTGACGAAGGCACTCAGAGCTTTGCGCAGGGGGCTGAACCACTGGCCGTCATAGACCAGTTCACCAAATGTGATGGCCAGCTCGCGCTTTTTGTGGGCAGTGAGCTTATCCAGCGTCAGAGTTTCCAGCACCTCATGAGCCTTATAGAGGATGGTACCGCCGGGCGTCTCGTACACACCGCGGCTCTTCATGCCCACCAGACGGTTCTCCACCACATCGTACAGGCCGATGCCATTGCGGCCGCCGATCTCATTCAGCTTGGCAATGAGGACGGCAGGCTTCATCTTTTCGCCGTTCAGGCTCACCGGCACGCCCTTTTCAAATGCCAGCTCCACGAACTCGGACTTGTCCGGTGCGGTCTTGGGGCTGACACCCAGCTCCAAAAAGCCCGGCTTATCGTACTGCGGCTCGTTGCCCGGGTCCTCAAGGTCAAGGCCCTCATGGCTCAGGTGCCACAGGTTCTTATCCTTGGAGTAGTTGGTCTCGCGGTTGATCTTCAGCGGGATGTGATGTGCCTCGGCATAGTCGATCTCTTCGTCACGGCTCTGGATATCCCACTCACGCCACGGAGTGATGATCTTCAGGTCCGGTGCAAAGTGCATGATGGCCAGTTCAAAGCGCACCTGATCGTTGCCCTTGCCGGTGCTGCCGTGGCACACGGCATCTGCACCCTCGGCATGGGCGATCTCCACCACACGCTTTGCCAGAATGGGTCGTGCAAAGCTGGTGCCCAGCAGATAGCCCTCGTAATCGGCCCCGGCCTGCATGGTGGGGATGACGTAATCCTCCACAAATTCATCGGTCAGATCTTCTACGTACAGCTTGGAAGCACCGCTTGCCTTGGCGCGCTCTTCCAGACCTTCCAGCTCGCCCTTCTGGCCCACATTGCCGCACACTGCAATGACCTCGCAGTTGTTGTAATGCTCTTTCAGCCATGGGATGATAATGGAAGTATCCAGACCGCCGGAATAGGCCAGCACGACCTTTTTGATCTCAGACATAAGAACCGCCTCCGTTCAAACCACTTTATACTTTTGAATTCCCTCTTGCAATTTTTGATTGCGGTGTTATTATACTAGCAAGCAGAGAATGTGTAAAAAGTATCCTGCACATGATCACGATACAAAATTGACATGAAAGAGGGCACGCCGCCATGTATGTGGACTGGGAATATTACAAAATCTTTTATTATGTCGCGAAATATCAGAATTTCACCAAAGCCGCGCGGGTGCTGGGCAACAACCAGCCCAACATCACCCACTCGATGAACCGGCTGGAAAGCCAGCTGAATTGCGTGCTGTTCATCCGCTCCAACCGCGGCGTTACCCTTACCCCGGAGGGTGAACTGCTTTACTCCCGCATTGCATCTGCGGCGGTGCAGATCCAGGATGCAGAAGAAGAGCTGAGCGCCAGCGCCACGCTGGAACACGGTGCGATCAGCATCAGCGCTACCGAAACTGCGCTGAACATCTACCTTGCAGAAAAGCTGCGCGCCTTCCACACGGACTATCCCGGCATCCGCCTGCGCATCTCCAACCACTCCACGCCGCAGGCTTTGCAGGCCGTGAAAAACGGCGAGGTGGATTTTGCCATCATCACCACCCCTGCCGAGGTGGAAAGCGGCCTGAAAATGGTGGAGCTGAAGCCCTTTTATGAGGTGCTTGTGGGCGGCAGGACCTTTACTGCCCTTGCCAGCCAGAACCTTTCGCTGAAGGAGCTGAACAATTATCCGCTGATCTCCCTGAGCGACGAAAGCATGACCCGCGCCTTTTACCGGCAGTTCTTTCTGGATCACGGTGCGGTGCTGAAGCCGGATACCGAGGCTGCCACCACCGACCAGATGCTGACCCTTGTTAAAAGTGAGCTGGGCATTGCATTCCTGCCCCAGACCATGGCACAGGATGCACTGGCCCGCGGTGAGATCGTGCAGCTGCATCTGCAGGAGATCATCCCTCAGCGCTCTATCTGCCTTGTGTACGACCATCACCGCCCGCTGAACACGGCAGCCCGCAAGTTCCAGCAGATGCTGACCAAGGCGGCCCCCAAGCGCCCGTAACACAGATAACCGCCGGGCCTTTCCCTGCAAACTGATCTATACGGGACTGTTGCAAAATAGCTCTCTGAAAAAACAATGCACAAAACCCGGAACCTTTTCACAGCCAAATCGGCTTAAAAAAGGCTCCGGGTTTTTGATTTTGTGCTATTTCTTTGTGCAAGTTGCTATCGCATTTTTATTTTGCAACAGTCCCCTGTTTTATTTTTACTTTTCCTGGATCTGTTTGCCGGTGAGGTGTTCAATGGTAATCTCGTAAAGCTGCACGGCCTTGATGTCCAGCGCAATTTCCTTTTCCACCTCTTCCTTGCCGGGGTAATACTTCATGCCAAGCTCCCGCACGCGGGCCTCGGTAGCAGCGGCATCGTCGATCAGATGGCAGCGGCCAAACACCACGGTGCTCTGCACATAAGGTGCCCAGTCGCCCGGCTCAAAGTGTTCGTTACCGTAAACGGTAAAGCATACCTTATCATTCTGTTTCAGCGCGTCCACCTTCTGGCCGGACTTTGCACCGTGGAAGTAGATTTTGTCGTGCTCCTGATCGTAGTAATAATTTACCGGGATCGCAAAGGGATAGCCGTTGTCGCCGTTCACTGCCAGCACGCCCCGCCGGGACTGCTGCAGCAGGTGCTTTGCAGCTTCTTCCGGGATGGCGCGGCTGGCTCTTCTCATGGGTCTGAACATTTTTGTTTCCTCCATGTATCGCAGGTTTGCGGTGCGCACTCATGCACCCTTGATAATGCGGATGAGGGTCTTATCCAGCTGGATGGTGCGGTTCCACGGGTTCAGGATGATGCCGCTGATCTCCGGCACGGCAAGCGCTGCATCAAACAGCTTGTCCATATCCACAAGAAAGGTGGACTGCACCGGCTCGGCTCCCTTCATTTCCTCGTCAAAGCTGGTGAATGCATACCACCAGCTTGCGCCATCGGCCGTCCGGATGGCCCGCAGCTGCATCTGTTCACTGCCCAAATTGGGCTCCACCGCCACGACAAGCTGGCCATGCTCCTTTATGCGCCGCCGGATCACGGTAAGGGTGTGGGCCAGCTGTTCCTGTGTGGGCTCCTGCTGCAGGGCGGCTACCGCCTGCTCGATCTTTTCGTTGCCGTTCAGGCCCTTGTCTCTGGGTTGATTCATTGAGGTTGGTTCCTTTCTATTGTATTTTGGCAGAGGGAATAAGCGCAGCTCATCACAGCAGCAGATCGAACAGGCCGATCATTACCGGCATAGACACAATGGAAAGCAGAGTGGTCAGCACATACAGCGCGCTGGAATGCGCCGCATCGCGGTCATAGAGCTGAGCCATGGAGGTAACAGTAGCACAGGCAGGGGTGATGGCGGCAAGGTAGACCGTCATCAGGATGTTCTTGCCGTCGGCCACCCAGCTGGATGCATGGCAGACCCACAGCAGCACCAGAACCACCAGCGGGCATACCACCAGACGCAGCACTGTGGGCAGATAGTTGCGGCGGGTGCAGAACACCTCCCGCAGCGGCTTTTCTGCAATGGCCATACCGGCCAGCAGCATGCCCATCGGTCCCATCATGTTGCCCACTGTGCTCATGGTATTCTGCAGCGGTGCAGGCAGCACCACACGGAACCAGTACAGCAGTGCACCGGCTGCAATGGCGATCATGTTGATATTGGTGAGCACCTTTTTCCAGTCCAGCGCACTGCTGCCCTGCAAAAGGGAACTGGCGTGGGTCCACAGCAGCACCAGCTGCACAATGATGAATGCGCAGGAGTAAATGACATACGCATCGCCCATCAGAGCCTTGACCAACGGGATCACCAGTGCAGCGGCGTTGCTGTAGATCACATTCACCTGTTCCACGGCATCCAGCTTGAGCGGGCGGCTCAGCAGGGCGCTGAGCACCAGCAGCACTACATGGATAGCCGCCGCAATAGCCATGGAGTACAAAAGTCCCTTGCGGATCTCCGGCGTATCGTCGATCTGGAATGCGTTGATGATCACGCAGGGCGTGACCAGATACACCATGACCACCGAGAGCACCCGGCTGTCGCTGGCCTTCAGCAGCCCTACCTTGACCACAGCATAGCCCATGATCAGAATGAGGAACAGCTGTGCGATCTGCTGCATCAATAACAGACTTATCTCCATTGTTTTTTCCTTTCCCCTTCCCTTTTTCAAAACCCAAAGGGAGAGCTGCCTTCCGCAAGGCAGCTCTCCCCTTTTTCTGATTTTATTTGCCGCTCGTCAGCCGCGCCACATGCAACGCCAGATAGGCGGTTTCCTCGTTGGGCAAAAACACGCCGTACTTGCGCAGCACAAAGGTGCGTATTTTTTCCGCGCAGGTCACCGCTGCCGGATAATTCTGCTGCATCTGCTGGAACAAAAAGTCGTCTTCGCTGTCCATCAGTTTGCCGGAGAAGAACCGCTCGGCAAAATACTGCAGGTGGCTCACGAACCGCGCATAGTGGATGCTCTCGGTGCTCACCGGGCAGTGCATACTGTAGGTGACAATGTTGGACAGCTCACTGATCAGCTGCGCTGCCCGCATGGCATCGTAGCCGGCCTGCGGGTCCTGCCGGGCGTTGACGATATGGAAGGCGATGTTGCCTGCCTCTTCGTCCGGCAGCTCGATGCCAAGCTTTGCCTTTACCTTCTGCAGGCCGCGCTGGCCCACCGCGTACTCCTTGGGATAAAAATGCTTGATTTCCCAGAAGATGCGGTTGGTCACCACAAGACCCTTTTGCTGGCGCTCCACTGCAAAATGCAGGTGATCGGTCAGCAGCAGATAGATGTGCGCCGAAAGTTTGACTCCCAGCGACTGCTCTGCGTCGTCCACAATGTCCTGCGTCAGTTCCAGATAGGATGCCGGAATGCTGGAAAACAGCTCCAGCATAGGCTGTGCGTCCGGGTTGGACAATGGAAGGAACACGCGGTCTGAGGGCTGCCGTTCAATGGGCTCGCCCGCCTTGCGGCCATAGCCGATGCCCTTGCCCAGCAGGATGGATTCCTCGCCGCTGTCATCCTGCACCAGCACAACACTGCTGTTCAGCACCTTCTGAATGTGCATCGGTCCCTCCTCCTTCCGTTGAAACCTTAAGACTGCCGCTTAGTCCAGATCTTCGCCGTTGGAAGCAATGACCTTCTTGTACCAGTAGAAGCTGTCCTTACGGCTGCGGGCCAGAGTACCGTTGCCCAGATCATCCTGATCCACATAGATAAAGCCATAGCGTTTGGACATCTGGTTGGTGGATGCAGAGATCAGGTCGATGGGTGCCCATGTGGTGTAGCCCCACATCTCAACACCCTCATCGATGGCCTTGCCCATTTCGCTGATGTGCTGGCGGAAGTACTCTACACGGTAGGGGTCGTGGATGGAGCCGTCGGCCTCCACCACGTCCTTGGCACCCATGCCGTTCTCCACCACCATCAGCGGCTTGCGGTAACGGTCGTACAGCTCGATCAGGCTGTAGCGCAGGCCCTTGGGGTCGATCTGCCAGCCCCAGTCGGTGGAGGGCAGATACGGGTTCTTGACACCCAGCACGGTGTTGCCGGGGGTACGCTCTGCGTTCGGGTCCACAGACTCGGTCATGGTCATATAGTAGCTGCAGGAAACAAAGTCCACACAGCCTGCCTTCAGGGTAGCGGCATCCTCGGGCAGCATTTCCACGTGGATGCCCTTGCGCTCGAACATCTTGAGGATCAGGCGGGGGTACTCGCCCCAGACATGCACATCGGCATAGAACAGGTTTTCCAGATTCTTTGCCTGAGTAGCCAGCTCATCATCGGGTGCGCAGGTGCGGGCATAGGTGGTGAGCTTGGTCAGCATGCAGCCCACCTTGCTGCCGGGGATGATCTCGTGGCAGTCCTTTACTACCATAGCGCTGGCCACCAGCTGGTGGTGCAGGGCCTGATAGCAGGTCTCCAGCATCTTATCCTCGGGCACGCGGCTGGGGATGATGCCGGCGGTGGTGAACGGGTGACGGATCACGCTGTCCACCTCGTTGAAAGTGAGCCAGTACTTGACCTGATCCTTGTAGCGCTCAAAGCACGCATGGCAGAACTTTGCAAAGCAGTCGATCACGCGGCGATCCACCCAGCCATTGTACTTGGTGGCCAGTGCCAGCGGCATTTCGTAGTGGCTCAGCGTGACCAGCGGCTCGATGCCGTTCTTGTGCATCTCAGCGAACAGGTCGCTGTAGAACTGCAGGCCCTTTTCGTTCGGCTGAGCTTCCTCGCCGGTGGGGAAGATGCGGGTCCATGCAATGGAAACGCGCAGCATGGTAAAGCCCATCTCGGCAAACAGCTTCAGGTCTTCTTTGTAATGATGGTAGAAGTCGATGCCGCGGCGCTTGGGATAATAGGTATCATCCGGGTCGGCCATGGCGGCAGCAATGTGTGCGTCGTCCATGGCAACATGGGACTTGTAATCCTTCACGTCGGTGTTGGGCTTGTAGGTGGCAACATCGGCCACGCTGGGGCCTTTGCCATCCACGTTCCATGCGCCCTCTACCTGGTTTGCGGCAACAGCGCCGCCCCAGAAAAAGCCTTTGGGGAAACTCATTTATTTGCCTCCAGTTTCAGCAGTGCGGCACCGGGCACCACAGCGCCCTCGGCCACAGTCTTGATGGTGAACTCATCGGCGTTGGTCACGACGATGGGGGTAGTTACATCATAACCGTCTGCTTTGATTCCGTCAAGGTCAAACTTCATCAGCAGCTGGCCCTTCTTGACAGTCTCGCCGTCCTTGACCTGCGGGTCAAAGCCCTTGCCATCGCGCTTAACGGTGTCCATGCCGATGTGCATGAGCAGTTCAGCACCGGCAGCGGTCTTCATGGAAATAGCGTGCTTGGTGCCGAACACGGACTCGATCACGCCGTCAGCGGGAGCGTACAGCTCACCCTTCTCGGGCACCACGGCAATGCCGTCGCCCAGGATCTTCTGGGAGAAAACTTCATCCTTGACCTCTTCCAGAGCAATGGCCTTGCCCTGCAGGGGGCTGCTGATGGTGAAATCCGCAGCTGCTGCGTCTGCAGCAGTCTCGGGAGCGGGAGCAGCGGTCTCATCCTCTGCGGGGGTCTCGTCCTTATACAGGAAGAAGGACAGTGCGAAGGAGGCCACAACAGAGATCACCAGACCAACTGCAGCCCACAGGATGTTCTTGGAGTTATCCGGGTCAACGAACATGGCCATGCCAGCCAGACCGGGGCCCATGGCAACGAATGCCTTGACCTTCATCAGGCCAACGAACAGACCGCCGATGAAGCTGGAGATCACAACGGACATCATAACCTTCTTGTGCTGCAGGGTAACGCCGTACAGGGCAGGCTCGGTGATACCGAACAGGCCGGAGATACCAGCGGAAATTGCGGTAGCGCGCAGGTTTTCGTCCTTAGTCTTCAGAGCAACACCCAGGCAGGCACCACCCTCGGAAATGTTGTGTGCCAGAGAAGCGGGCAGGTACAGCATTTCAAAACCGGGGTCAGAAATAGCAGCAACTCCATAGGGGACCAGAGCCTTGTGCATGCCCATGGAGATCATGAAGGGCAGCACGGCAGCCAGCAGAGCAACGGCCAGCCAGCCCAGCGTGTTGTACAGAGCAAGGATCACGGTGGTCAGCAGGGTGCCGATGTTGTAGCCCAGAGGTCCGAGGACGACCAATGCCACAGGGAAGCCAATGCCGAAGCACAGCATGGGCACAAAGAACACGCGGATGGCCTTGGGGCACCACTTGTTGGCCCACTTTTCAATAAAGGACATGAAAATGACGGTCAGGATAGCCGGGAATACCTGTCCGCCGTAAGCGATATTCTGCAGCTTGATGCCGAGGAAGTAAGCACCGCCCTCGGTAGCCAGCAGAGCGGAAACGCTGGGGTGGATCATGGCAGCAGCCAGAGCCACAGACACCAGCTTGTTGCAGTTGAACTTGGTTGCAGTGGTGAAGGCGACCATGACGGGCAGGTAGTACAGAGCTGCATCTGCCACGCCGACAAACACCTTATAGGCGATATCTCCGCTGCTCATCAGGCCCAGAGTGCTCAGCAGCACCATCAGAGCCTTCAGAACGCCTGCACCTGCAATGGCGGGGACCAGCGGCTGGAAGATGCCGACCATATAGTCCAGAATAATGCCGCCAATCTCTTTTTTGCCCTTGGGGGCAGCGGGAGCTGCAGCCTGACCTGCGTTGAAGGTGCCCAGCTTGAGCAGCTCATCGTACACTTCGATGACATCGTTGCCGATGACCACCTGACACTGCGGGCCGCTGGAAATAACGCCCATAACACCGGCAGTCTTTTTCAGGGCTGCAGCATCCACCTTGGAGGTGTCTGCCAGAGTGAAGCGCAGGCGGGTGGAGCAGTGCTCGACCTGCACAACGTTTTTCTCGCCGCCAACCAGACGCAGCACGTCGGAGGCAGTCTGCTTGTAGTTCTTCATTTTGTTCTCCTTTATCTTGTGTGTGGTGGCATTTCCCTGCCGCCCGGCCGAAGCGGACAAAAGAAAAAAGACCCAACAGAATGACCCCGTGTACAATTTCTCCCGGAATCATAGTATCTGGCTACAATTCACCCAAAAGAAAAGGTATTCGTCATTCCATCAGATCCTGCCTGCATTACCAGTAACATGTCCAACTGGATATTGTGGTATTAGTATATCAATCCTCTTTTCGTTTTTCAATATGACTTTTTCACAAAATAAATCTTAAAAAATTATGAAGTTCGTATATTCATTTGTTTTTTCACATAGCTGTCGGTGTGTGCTCGTGTACTCCTTTCACCGCCTGCACTGCCCTGATGCCGATTGCGCATTGCCGCCGATGTGGCATCCAGTGAGCCTGCAGAGCCGGGCCGTGAGGTGCGCTGCCCCGGCATGGGCGAGCACCGCAGCCGCAAGGAGAACATGGAGCTTGGCATCCCGGTAGCCGAGGAAAAGTGGGCCGAAGTGCTGGCGATGTGATGCAATGTTAAAAGGGGTATCTCTCCGGCAGACAGAGAGACACCCCTTTTCTTTTTATCTGTGGTTTTCCGCAAATATCCGGCCCAGCTGGGACAAGATATCATGCGGCAGCATTCCGTACTCGCCAAGCGCAGCAGCGGCACGGTCGGCAGCGGCACCGTGCAGATACACCGCGCAGGCCGCAGCTTCGTATGCAGGCAGGCCGCAGGCCAGCAGGGCCGCCGTCATACCGGCCAGCACATCTCCGCTGCCGCCCCGGGCAAGACCGGGGTTTCCGGTAGGGTTTGTGCACACGCGGCCATCTGGTGCAGCCACCACGGTACGGCAGCCCTTGAGTACCACCACAGCGTTCCATTTTTCTGCATACTGGCAGGCAGTATTTTCACGGTCCGCATTGATCTGCGCCACCGAAAGCCCGGTGAGCCGGGCCATCTCGCCGGGGTGCGGGGTCACGATCAGCTCTCCCGCCGGGTGTGGCAGCGTTTTGCCCTCGGCCAGTAGCTGCGCGGCGGCGTTCAGGCCGTCCGCATCCAGCACCGCGCTGCCTGCAAAGCCGGGCAGCAGCTTCTGCACCAGCGTGCGTGTTTCGGCCGCGCGGCCTGTGCTCTGGGCTGTACCGCCAAGTCCCGGGCCCAGCAGCAGCACCGTCGCCTTCTGGCGCTGGAGCTGTGGAATGCTCTCCGGCGAGATGCCGCCTTCGGCCCCCGCCACGCAGGGACACAGGCAGCATTCCGGCAGGCGGGCCACCGCAGCTGCCAATACCGGCTCCACGCTGGCCAGCGTTACAATGCCCGCACCGGTGCGCAGCGCACCCTCGGCAGCCAGCAGGGCCGCACCTCGGTAATATGCGCTGCCTGCCACAGCCAACACGGTGCCAAAGCTGCCCTTGTGGCTATCGCGCGGGCGCGGCGGGATGTTGTGCCAGACAAATTCGGATGTGATCTCGGTTGACATTTTATGCTTCCCCCTGCACCAGTTTGCGGATCTGCTTTTCCACATTCTGCACTTCCTCATGGAACATGCGAGCGGAGACACGCAGCGCGCCGTGGCCCAGAATGATGATCTGCTCCATGCCGTCGGAAGTAGCCACACGGACCCGCCGCCCCTTGCCGATCTCATGAGTAACGTGCTCGATGAACATATCGGCGGTTTCGGCTTCCTTGGTGTAGACCACATGGATATTGTGGTACTGCTCAATGCTGCCGGGGCTGCCCGGCACACGATAGGCATCGAATACAAGAATAAGATTGCACTTCTGGTAGCCCTGATAGTTGCACAGAATATCCATCAGCTTGTGGCGGGCCGCTTCCAGACTGTCCTTTGCAAGGGCGTTCAGCTCATCCCACGCAAAGATGATATTGTAGCCGTCCACCAGCAGATATTCGGGCAGGATTTCCCACTGCTGGGCATCAAAATCCGGGCGTTCCCGCTTTTGCACCGGGCGGAATGCCGCCAGCGGGTCCCGTTTGATGGGGCCATAGGTGCGCTCGAAGATTTTGAGCAGCTCGGCATCCTCTTCCAGTGTTGCGCGGTAAGCCGCTGTCCGGCGCTGGGGCACGGCCTGCGTCTCCTGCTCCGGGCTTTTGCTTTTTCCCCAGCCGCTGTCCACATGCATGTGGCTGCGCACCTGATCCCAAGGCACCACAAAGCCCGCGCCATGGGCGCAGAACACCGAATCTGCCGGGTTGTCAAGGTCGTGCTCCGGCTCGTAGCCCACGGCTTTAATGATCTCCGCCGCATTGTGGCAGGGCCGGTAGCCGTCCAGCGTCAGGGTCAGGTGTCCCCGGCCCCGGGTATAGCCCACCACCTCCATGGGGTAGCTGCGCATGGTGGCCACCGGTGCAAAACCGGTGAGCACAGCAGCCTCTTCTCCGCTCTCTGGCGGGTCAAAGCTGCCCTCCATGCGCTGGATATCGGTCATGGCACGGCCAAGGTTTTCCACCGGCACTTCCAGCCGAAAGGCATACCATGGCTCCAGCAGCTGGCTTTTGGCCAGCATCAGGCCCTGCCGCACCGCGCGATAGGTGGCCTGCCGGAAATCTCCGCCCTCCGTGTGTTTAAGATGGGCGCGGCCCGCAATGAGGGTGATCTTCACGTCCGTCAGCGGCGCACCGGTCAGCACGCCAAGGTGCTGCTTTTCTTCCAGATGGGTCAGCACAAGGCGCTGCCAGTTCTTGTCCAGCACTTCTTCCCGGCAGTCGGCGGCAAACTGCATCCCGCTGCCGCGGGGCAGGGGCTCCAGCTTGACATGCACCTCCGCATAATGGCGCAGCGGCTCGTAGTGGCCCACGCCCTCCATAGGCTCCGTGATGGTCTCCTTGTACAGAATGCCGCCGGGGCCGAACTCCACGTTCAGGCCAAAGCGCTCTGCCAGCAAACTGCGCAGCACTTCCAGCTGCACCTCGCCCATGAGCTGCACATGGATCTCGCCCAAAGTCTCGTTCCATACCACATGGAGCTGCGGCTCCTCTTCTTCCAGCCGGTGCAGCTTGCCCAGTGCCGCGTGCACATCAGCCCCCTCCGGCAGCAGCACCTGATAGCTCAGCACCGGTTCTAGCACCGGCACATCGCTGTCGCGTTCCGCGCCAAGGCCCTCGCCCGGGCGCGCCTTGGTCAGGCCGGTGACGGCGCACACCTGCCCCGGACCGATGGCTTCCGCCAGCGTATACTTTACGCCGGAGTACAGTCGCAGCTGGTTTGCCTTTTCCTCCCACGGCTCACCATCTGCTTCGCCGGAGAGCTGGGCCTTTACCTTCAGTTCGCCGCCAGTCACGCGCAGCCATGTCAGGCGCGTGCCCTGCTCATCCTGCGACACCTTAAACACCTTGGCACCAAAGGCATCCAGCGCGGGAGCCGGACGGGTATAGCGGTCAATCCCGTCCAGCAGAGCGTCCACGCTTTCCAGTGCATCGTCTTCGGTACGCCGCAGCGCCGAACCGAACCAGCACGGGAACACATGCCGGCGTGCAACGGCCGGGATGATGTCCGCATCGGTCAACTGCCCGGCATCCAACATCCGGTCCATCAGGTTTTCGTCACACAGGGCCAGTGCTTCGTCCCGGTCGGCCTGCGGCACATCAAAGGCCACAAAGCCCTCGCCCAGACGGTGGTTCAGCTGGGCGAGCAGCTCTTCCCTGCTCTTGCCGGGCAGATCCATCTTGTTCACGAACACAAAGGTGGGCACATGGTAGCGCCGCAGCAGCCGCCAGAGCGTCTCGGTGTGGCTCTGCACACCGTCGGTGCCGCTTACCACCAGCACAGCATAGTCCAGCACCTGTAGGGTGCGCTCTGTCTCGGTGGAAAAATCCACATGGCCGGGGGTGTCCAGCAATGTGATATCCGTATTGCCCGCCGTCAACAGGGCCTGCTTGGAAAAGATGGTGATGCCGCGCGCTTTTTCAAGCGTGTCGGTATCCAGAAAGGCATCCTTGTGATCCACGCGGCCCAGCTTGCGGATCGCGCCGGAGCGGTAGAGCATGGCTTCCGAAAGGGTGGTCTTGCCGGAGTCCACATGGGCAAGGATGCCCAGAACGATTTGTTTATGCGTTGTTTCCATCCGCTTCTCCTACAATCAAAAATTCATTTTTATTGTAGCACGGATGGGGAAAAAAGAAAAGTTTTTGATTTAGAATGGGGTCGAAGCCCAAAAACGCAATTTATCTTATCGGCTTTTCGCGTGAAAAAACAGCTCTGGAAAATCCGCAGATTTTCCAGAGCTGTAAATATAAGAATAACAATTCCGCTATTCATAGCCAAAGCGAACGCGTCGGCCATTTTAACGGTCAATTACTCCACAATGATGCTCTTGCCGGTCATTTCAGCAGGCACGGGCAGACCGATATACGGCAGCATGGTGGGAGCGATATCTGCCAGGCAGCCGCCCTCGCGCAGCTTCACATCGCCGCAGCCAACAGCCACAAAGGGCACCACGTTGGTGGTGTGTGCGGTGAAGGGGGTGCCGTCCGGGTTCATCATCTTCTCGGCGTTGCCGTGGTCGGCGGTGATGAAGGCGCAACCGCCGGCCTTCAGCACAGCGGACACCACCTGATCCACAGCGGTATCCACAGCCTCAACGGCCTTGACCGCAGCATCGAACACGCCGGTGTGGCCGACCATATCGCAGTTTGCGAAGTTCAGGATCACCACATCGTACTTGCCGCTCTCGATGCGCTTGACGCACTCGGCAGCAACCTCGGGGGCGCTCATCTCGGGCTTCAGGTCATAGGTGGCGACCTTCGGGCTGGGGATCACGCAGCGGTCCTCGCCCTCGTAGGGAGCCTCCACGCCGCCGTTGAAGAAGAAGGTGACGTGAGCGTACTTCTCGGTCTCGGCAATGCGCAGCTGAGTCTTGCCATTCTCGGACAGGTACTGGCCCAGAACGTTCTTCAGCTCCACAGGCGGATAGGCGACCTCGCAGTTGGGCATGGTGGCATCGTATTCGGCCATGCAGACATAGTTCACCTGCTTGCGGCCGCCGCGGCGCTCAAAGCCGGTGAACGCATCGTCGCAGAAGATGCGGGTCATCTGGCGGGCACGATCGGGACGGAAGTTCATGAAGATCACAGTGTCGCCGTCCTGCACGCGGCCACCCTCACAGGTGACGCAGGGCAGAACGAACTCGTCGGTCTTGTCTGCTGCATAGGATGCCTCGATGGCCTCGGCAGCGTTGGCGGCATGATTGCCCTCGCCGTAGACAAAGGCAGCATATGCCTTCTCTTCACGATCCCAGTTGTTATCGCGATCCATGGCGTAGTAACGGCCGGAGACGCTGGCGATCTTGCCGATGCCCAGCTCGTCCAGCTTGGCCTGCAGGTCGGCCAGGAAGCCCTTGCCGGAGTGCGGGTCGGTATCGCGGCCATCGGTGATGCAGTGCAGGTAAACGTTCTTTGCGCCCAGATGTTTTGCCATTTCCAGCACGCCGAACCAGTGGTCTGCGTGGCTGTGCACACCGCCGGTGCCCACCAGACCCATCAGATGGATGGCCTTGCCGGCATCGATGGCAGCCTTCATGTTCTTAACCAGAACCGGGTTCTGGAGCATCTCGCCGTCCTTGATGGACTTGGTAATGAGGGTGAGCTGCTGGTACACGATGCGGCCAGCGCCCATGTTGGTGTGGCCAACCTCAGAGTTGCCCATCTGGCCCTCGGGCAGACCGACGGCCATGCCGGAAGCGTTGATGGTGGTCATGGGATATTTTGCCATCAGAGCATCGAGGTGGGGTTTCTTTGCAGCGACCACGGCGTTGCCGAAGGTCTCCTCCGGCACCCAGCCGAAGCCATCCATGATGCACAGAAGAACAGGTTTCTTTGCCATAAAATTGAATCTCCTTTGAATTTAACAAATCAGCGCCCGGCACAGCGCTGGAAATGCGGCGCAGCCGGGCGCTGAAACAGCTGATTTAAACCGTCGATCAGCCCTTGGTGGCTGCGTTGACGATCACTGCAAAGTCAGGAGCCTTCAGGGATGCGCCGCCGATCAGGCCGCCGTCCACGTCCTTCTTGCTCAGCAGCTCTTCGCAGTTCTTGGCGTTCATGCTGCCGCCGTACTGGACAGTGGTAGCCTCAGCCACAGCCTCACCGTACACCTCGCCGATGACCTTGCGGATCTGGCCGCAGACTTCCTCAGCCTGATCGGCGGTAGCGGTCTTGCCGGTGCCGATGGCCCAGATGGGCTCGTAAGCGATCACGACATTTGCCATCTGCTCAGCGGTCACATCACGCAGAGCGATCTTGGTCTGCATACGCACCAGCTCTTCGGTCACGCCCTCTTCGCGCTGCTGCAGGCTCTCGCCCACGCAGATGATGACCTTCAGACCGGCGTTCAGAGCAGCCAGAGCGCGCTTGTTCACGGTCTGGTCGGTCTCGGCGAAGTACTGGCGGCGCTCAGAGTGGCCCACAATGACGTACTCCACGCCCAGATCTACCAGCATGTCAGCGCTGATCTCGCCGGTAAAAGCGCCGGACTTCTCAAAGTGAACATTCTCAGCACCCACATGGATGTTGGTGCCCTTGGTCTTTTCCACAGCGGTGACCAGATCGGTATACGGGGTGCAGATAACCACCTCGCAGCCTGCGTCCTGCACGGCGGGGACCAGCTCGTCCACCAGAACAGCAGCCTCGGAGGCAGTCTTGTTCATCTTCCAGTTGCCTGCAATGATAGCCTTACGCTTTGCCTTATCCATGATACTCTATCTCCTTTATTTACCTTCTATCGTGCAGAAAGCTCTGCACAAACAAAAAGATGCGGCGGCGCTAAAGCCGCCGCACCCATTATGATGCCGGGATCAGATTATGCGTTCTGAATAACTGCGATGCCGGGCAGCTCCTTGCCCTCCAGATACTCCAGAGAAGCGCCGCCGCCGGTGGAGATGTGGGTCATCTTGTCGCCCAGACCCATCTGCTGCACAGCTGCTGCGCTGTCGCCGCCGCCAATCACGGTGGTAGCATCGCTCTCAGCCATAGCCTTGGCAACTGCCAGAGTGCCAGCTGCCAGAGTGGGGTTCTCGAACACGCCCATGGGGCCGTTCCACACAACGGTCTTGGATGCCTTGACAGCATCGGCAAACAGCTTCATGGTCTCGGGGCCGATGTCGCAGCCTTCCATGTCAGCCGGGATCGCGGTGACGGGAACAACCGTGGTCTCAACAGGAGCGTCGATGGGATCGGGGAAGTCCTTGATGCAGACAGCATCAACGGGCAGCAGCAGCTTCACGCCCTTCTCCTGAGCCTTGGCCATCATCTCCTTGCAGTAATCCAGCTTGGAATCGTCGCACAGGCTCTTGCCGACCTCGTAGCCCTGAGCCTTGACGAAGGTGTAAGCCATGCCGCCGCCGATGATCAGGGTATCGACCTTCTCCAGCAGGTTGGAGATAACATTCAGCTTGTCTGCGACCTTTGCGCCGCCCAGAATAGCGGTGAAGGGACGAACGGGATCGTTCACAGCGTTGCCCAGATACTTGATCTCCTTCTCCATCAGGTAGCCGACAGCGGTATCCTTGATGAAGTCGGTGACACCTGCAGTGGAGCAGTGTGCACGGTGGCAGCTGCCGAATGCATCGTCAACATATGCATCAGCCAGAGAAGCCAGCTCTTCGCTGAACTCAGGCATGTTCTTGGTCTCTTCCTTGCGGAAACGGGTGTTCTGCAGCAGAACGACATCGCCGTTGTTCATGGCAGCAACAGCAGCCTTTGCGTTCTCGCCCACAACGTTGTCGTCGTCAGCAAACACAACGGTCTTGCCCAGCTTTGCGCTCAGAGCCACAGCAACGGGTGCCAGGCTGAACTTTGCCTCGGGGCCGTTCTTGGGCTTGCCCAGATGGCTGCACAGGATGACCTTTGCGCCATCGTTGACCAGCTTCTGGATGGTGGGCAGAGCTGCGTTGATGCGGTTCTCGTTGGTGATCACACCGTCCTTCATCGGGACGTTGAAATCGCAACGGACAAGCACCTTCTTGCCGCAGTAGTTCTGATCGTCGATCGTCTTCTTACCTAAACCCATGGTAATAAACTCCTCTCAAGTTTTAATTTCTGAACTAGAGTTTCGCTCGCATTCGGGGGATCTTGCCCCGTTACTCTACTATTATAAACAAAAACCGTGCACATTGCAAGGTCGCAAGATAGATAATAGTTTAACAAACATTTGCCGCTGATGCACGGAAATGTGTGTATTTTGACCGAAAGCCGCAGCTTTACCGTGTTTTCCGGCAGAACATTCCGCAAATGCGGTCATACATTCCCCATATGAACTTCTGGTTCCGCTGATCCCGCTCAAAAATTGCTTCCACACCAGCATAGCCGCTCCCTTATACTTCCTGAAAATTTTATTTCTCAGTCTGGTATGCTTCGTTGGCCGGTTCAGCTGCGTATTCTCCTGAGCAATGTTAGAAAATTCGACCGGATAGCTTTCTATCTTCGCACCGTATTTCTCGACAAGGTGTTGTCCGCATTCCGTGTTTATCAGCAGGCAGGAAACGCCTTCTTTGCTATTGATCGTTCCTCTCTGTTCCACCAGAAGCTGCGGATCATATTTCTGAACGCCCCAATAATCTCCAACGGTAATGTCGCCCACACGCTGTCTTTGTGCGTAAGGGCATTGGTAGCAGCAGTCTCGCGAGATCTCGCCATCAAAGAAATAATGATAATACGATATTGTTTCCGGAGCGATTTGCTTTTCCATTGCAGTGCCCTGCAAATCAACACCTACGATGCTCCCGTTTTCGCCCCACCCATATTTCTTGTCGCGAAAATTCCGGATATTTTTCATCCAAGTATTCCATCTGTTCCCTTGCAGCGTATAAGTTTCGGAATTGCTTCTAAGATCAACAGCGACATCAAACACAGTTCCGCGCATAGCGCGTACCAGCTTGCACTGCGGATACTGTTTCTGGAAATCAGCTTTCGCTGTGGTGGGTTAAGTATAGAGCGCAGCCAGAAGCCATTAATCCCCGAAATCACGCCGGAACGCAACGCACCATGGCATACAGAAACAAGTTGAGGTAAAAAAAGGTCACGCCGCGCAAACCCGCATGAAATCAGGATTTTTTCTGGTTACCCATATTATACGTTCAATAGTCGGAACAGACTTCTGACGGATTCCCTCGTACTCCGTTTTACCAGCATCGTCATATTCCGCACTGCTCACATGATGTCCCGATCTGTTGTAGCATGTCACCTGACAGCCCTGCTGCGCCATCCGTGTGCACAGCTCTTTTACCACGATCTCCACGCCGCCCTCTCTCGACCACCTTTTGTGGCCAAAAACAGCAAGCCTCAATTTCTCTTTCATTTTCCCTTTCCTGTCGCTTTCCCCATTTAGGGATCTCATCCCCATACCGTGCCAAACTCCGGCCCGGTTTCCTTTACATCAGAAAAAGCCCGGACGCATCTACGCCCAGGTTTTTGACAGATTTACGCCGCAATTCATTGACATTTTATTTCCAGAATCATCAATATCAATTTCGTAAATGTATTTATTGACACTAAAAATATTTTACCATTTTTTCCTCTGGGGTACAATACTTTGCAGCTGTATCATTGCCTGCATCATGGCTAAGATTTCCGTACTTTATTCCGTCTTTTTGTTGCAACCTATTCATTTTAGAAAGGAACTCGTTCCATTGCTTTTTTGCAGCAAAAAAACACCCTTCCTCTCACGGAAACCCGCAAAAGGAAGGGTGTTGAACTCGTTATCCTGTTGTCGTACCAATCACAGCATGTTCGTACCAGCAAAGCCGGTACCAGCCGTCATTCAGCACGGCATCTCAAGCACTTTTGAGCGTAGAGCTGTGATTAGCAGTTCTCAGCGAAGTACTTAATGGTACGGACCATCTGAGAGGTGTAGGAGTTCTCGTTGTCGTACCAAGACACGACCTGAACCTGATAGGTGTCGTCGTCGATCTTAGCGACCATGGTCTGGGTAGCATCGAACAGAGAGCCGTAACGCATGCCGATGACATCGGAAGAAACGATCTGATCCTCGTTGTAGCCGAAGGACTCAGAAGTAGCAGCCTTCATAGCAGCATTGATGGACTCCTTGGTGACGTCCTTGCCCTTGACGACAGCAACCAGAATGGTGGTAGAGCCGGTGGGAACAGGCACACGCTGAGCAGAACCGATCAGCTTGCCGTTCAGCTCGGGGATGACCAGGCCGATAGCCTTAGCAGCGCCGGTGGTGTTGGGAACGATGTTCTGTGCGCCAGCACGAGCACGGCGCAGATCGCCCTTGCGCTGAGGACCATCCAGGATCATCTGGTCGCCGGTGTAAGCATGAACAGTGGTCATGATGCCGGAGACGATGGGGTAGGTCTTGTTCAGGGTGTTAGCCATGGGAGCCAGGCAGTTGGTGGTGCAGGAAGCAGCAGAAATGACCTGATCCTCAGCGGTCAGGGTCTTCTCGTTGACGGAGAAGACAATGGTCTTCAGATCGTTGCCTGCGGGAGCAGAGATAACGACCTTCTTTGCGCCAGCCTGAATGTGAGCCATGCTCTTCTCCTTGCTGGTGTAGAAGCCGGTGCACTCCAGAACGACATCAACGTTCAGTTCGCCCCAGGGAGCGTCCTTTGCGTCCTTAACAGCGTAGATCTTGATTTCCTTGCCGTCAACAATGATGGAGTCCTCGGTAGCCTCGACGGTGTGCTTGCCCTCGCCGATCTTGCCGCAGAAAGAACCCTGAGCAGTATCGTACTTCAGCAGGTGAGCCAGCATCTTGGGGCTGGTCAGGTCGTTGATTGCGACGACCTCGTAACCCTCAGCATCAAACATCTGACGGAAAGCCAGACGACCAATACGACCGAAACCATTGATAGCAACTCTAACAGCCATGTTAATAGTACCTCCTAATTATTTTACCCATAATCGGATAAATCACGGTATCTTTATTTTAGACCAAAACGCAGAAAGTTTCAAGTGTCTGCCAAAAAATTAACAAGACATTCACTGCATTTTTTGCTTTTGTACGATTTTAATTCCTTTCATTCCCTGCTTTTCGGCAATTGCGCCAACAGAGTGCCAATATTTTTGTCAGCTCTCCCCGTTCAAGCAGGCTGTAACGCACGCTCCGCCAATGCCGCCCACGCAGCAAAGGCCCAGTCCGGCAAAGATCTCCGGCCAGACAGCCGGTGCGGCCCAGCTCAGGCCGCTCATCAAAACCAGTACATAGGGCAGCTGCCAGCACAGGCAAAGTGCAAATGCGGCAAGCCCGGCTGCGCACAGTGTTTTGCCATTGCCCGGCTGCGGGACATGCAGTGCCCGGGCCAGCGCTGCCAAAAACACCAGTGCCGCAAGCGCCTGCCACACCGCCGCTGTAGGGGTCACGCGGTGCCAGCTGGAGCTGTTCTCCATAAAGCGCAGCAGCACGTTCCAGTAGAACAGCAGACTGCCCGCCACGGCCAGATACAGCCCGCCAAAGGGCTTTTTCCACTCGTTGGGGCTGAGCCAGCAGCGGCCCATGGTGCTGAGCCACGCGGAGCACAGGCATTCCAGAATGCACCGCACAAAGCCGCCCAGACCGGAAGCTGCGCCCAGCGCGATCTGTGCACCCGCTGCGGCCAGAAAACATACTGCACCGACAAAAGCCAGAATACCGGCCAGCGGCCTGCGGCTACGCACCGCTTCCGAGCGGGAAGGCTGTGTACGGCCCACAAGCACTGCAGCCAGCACCACGATACCCAGTGCCAGATAGCGCCACCACACCGAGCCGACCACGCACAGACCGGTGACGGCATCGGTGCCAAAGGCAAGGTCTGCCGCGCGCAGCACGCCCAGCAGAATGCTCAGGATAAAAACGAACAAAACAGAAGGATTCATCAGCGTTCCTCGATCGGCTTATATTTCTGGCGCACACCCAGATACTTGTAAGCGGGACGAATGATACGGTTGGCGAATACCACCTCTTCCACGCGGTGTGCACACCAGCCGGGCACACGGGCAATGGCGAACAGCGGGGTGTAGATATCCTCAGAGATGCCCAGCATGTTGTAGATCAGGCCGCTGAACAGGTCCACGTTGGCGCACACCGGCTTGGTGCTGCCCTTTTCCTCGGCAAAGATGCCGGGGGCCAGCCGTTCGATGCTGCACAGCATATTATACTCTTCCTCAAAGCCTTTGTCGTAGGCCAGATGGCGGGCGCGCTGCTTCAGGACCACCTCACGAGGGTCGCTGATGGTGTACACCGCGTGGCCCATGCCGTAGATCAGGCCGGAGCCATCGCCCGCCTGCTTGCGCAGGATGCGGCGCAGATACTCGCGCACCTCATCGTCGTCCTCGGGGTTTTCCACATGCTTGAGGATATCCTTCAGCTGACGGTTCACCATCAGGTTGGCACCGCCGTGCTTGGGGCCCTTCAGTGCACCGATGGCCGCCGCGATTGCGGAGTAGGTATCGGTGCCGGAGGAGGACAGCACACGGGTGGTAAAGGTGGAGCAGTTGCCGCCGCCGTGGTCGGCGTGCACCAGCAGGCACATATCCAGCAGCTTCGCTTCCTCGTGGGTGAACTTCTGATCCGGACGGTAGGTGCTGAGGATGTGCTCCGCCGTGCTCTGGCCGGGCTTGGGCAGGTGGAAGAACATGCTCTGCTTATCGTAGTAGCGGCGCTTCATCTGGTAAGCGTTCACCATCATGGTGGGCATGCTGGCGATTAGATTGATGCTCTGGCTCAGGATGTTCTCCAGGCTCAGATCCTCGGCGTGCTCATCATAAGAGTAAAGGCCCAGCACGCAGCGCTGCAGCTTATTCATGATATTGGGCGAGGGGGCGTTCATGGTGTCCATGAAGCCTTCCGGCAGGGCGCGGTGCTCTGCCAGGATCTCACAGAAATCGTCCAGCTGCTCCCGGTTGGGCAGACTGCCGAACAGCAGCAGCCAAATCACCTCTTCAAACACAAAGCGGTCATTGCGGTAGGCCTCGTCCACGATCTCGTTGATGTTCACACCGCGGTAGATCAGCTTGCCGGGAGTGGGGATCACATGGCCTTCCTGATCCTTTTTATAGCCCACAACGTCGCAGACGTTGGTCAGGCCGGCCAGCACACCGGTGCCATCCGGGTTGCGCAGGCCGCGCTTGACCCCCAGACGCTCGCTCGTCTCCGGATCGATGTAGTTGTTGGCAACATATTCCTCACACAAAGTCCGCATCGTGTTCGGGTCCAGCGTTGCCACCTCCGAATGTGCAAAATTCATAAGGGGAATTCTCCTTTCATCCTATTTATATACTTTCCCGCCCACCCTCAATGATGGGTATAATTCTATATTATCGCTTTTGACGAGTAAATTCAAGCATCAACTGCACCGTTCAGCGCTCAAAAATCCGGTTTGGTGCTTTTTTGCGCTTGCACCACAAAAGGCTTTTTCCCTGTTTCGCATCTTTTTTCAAGGTATATCCGGTATTCTGATTAAAAAAACACCGCTGTCGGAGGGTTTAGGACTATGAAAAAGTTTTTTCTGCCAATCTTTGCGGTCCTGCTGGTGCTGGGTAGCATTCTGCCGCTGGCTGCCTACCGGGTCACACGCGCCGTGCTCAGCGGGGCAGAGCCCGCATCTTCTGCCGTATCTTCGCCTGCAGCATCTGCGCAGCCGCCAAGTGCCGTGCCTTCTGCGGATGCCGAGACCTTTCTGGTGGAGGATCAGGCCACCGGACAGGTGCTGGAGCTTTCCCGTCAGGAATACGTTCTGGGTGCTGTCGCCGCCGAGATGCCGGTGAGCTGGCCGGACGAAGCGCTCAAGGCACAGGCCGTTGCCGCCCACAGCTATGCGCTCTACTGCCGGAACCACACCACCCTGCAAAGCGGCGCTTGGCTCACTGCCGACCCAGCCCGGCGGCAGGGCTGCCTGACCGAGCCGGTGCTGCGCAGCTACTGGGGCACCGCCTACGAGCAGAATTACGCCCGCCTCTCCGCCCTTGTGGACGAGGTCTTGGATGAGATACTTTATTATGAGAATGCTCCTGCCTGCGCCAGCTACTTTGCCATTTCCAATGGGCAGACCGAGGCCAGCGAAAATGTATGGGGTTCCGCCCTGCCCTACCTCATTTCAGTGGACAGCAGCACCGACCGTTCCGCTGACAACTACGAATACACCGTCACCTTTTCCGCAGAGCAGGTGCAGCAGGCCCTTGCAGGCCTTGGCATTTCTGCCGACCTCGCCGCGCCGGAAGGCTGGTTCGGCCCGGCAGCGCTGACCAGCGCCGGATACACAAAAACCGTCACGGTCTGCGGGCAGACCGTTTCCGGCACGACCCTGCGCCGGGCGCTGGGCCTGCGCAGCACATGCTTTACGGTACAGTACCAGAGCGGGAATTTCAGCTTTACCACCCGGGGTTACGGCCACGGCGTGGGCCTGAGCCAGTGGGGCACAAAGGCCATGGCGGAGCAGGGCAAAAGCTATGCCGATATTCTGGCGCACTACTACCCCGGCACGCAGCTGCAAGGATGAAAAAGCGGCCCGCACCGCAAAGGCACAGACCGCTTTTCTATTCACTCTTTTTCTTATACCCGCACCATATCCGGGGTGATCTCGGCCAGAGAATGCGCACCGCACATCTGCATGGTGTCAGCCAGCTCACCGGCCAGCTTATCAATGTAGCACTTCACGCCTTCCTCGCCGCCGCCATACACAGCCGTGACGAACGGGCGGCAGATCAGCACGCCGTCTGCACCCAGTGCCAGTGCTTTGAACACATCCACACCGGTGCGGATGCCGCCGTCCACCAGGATCTTCACGCCGGTGCCCTTGAGGGCCGCTGCGATCTCCGGCAGCACCTCGGCAGTGGCCGGGCACTGATCCAGCACGCGGCCGCCGTGGTTGGACACCACGATAGCAGCCGCGCCGGCTTCCTTTGCCTTCAGTGCGCCCTTAACGGTCATAACGCCCTTGACGATGAAGGGGCGCTCGGCCAGCTTGACGATCTCGGCAAGCTCTGCCACGCTCTTGCTGCCTGCGGGCGGAGTCATGTTCTTCAGGAAGGGCAGACCGGCTGCATCCACATCCATGGCCACGGCAAAGCAGCCGCTGGCCTTGGCCTCGGCCATCTTTTCCTTAATGGTATCAATGTTCCAGGGCTTGATGGTGGGCACGCCGCAGCCGTTTGCTGCGCCAATGGCCTTGGTGGCCATCTCCATAACGGTGGGGTTGGTGCCGTCGCCGGTAAAGGCAGCGATGCCGTTCTCTGCACAGGCGCGCACCAGCACATCATTATAGGTCATATCGGTATAGGCTTCGGAGTAGTGCAGGTTCACAGCACCCACCGGGCCTGCAAAGAACGGGTACTTGAAGCTCTTGCCAAACAGCTCAATATGGGTGTCCGGGGTGCCTCCCTCGCACAGGGTGTCCATGTTCACGCGGATCTCGGCCCACTTATTATAATTGCGGATGGCCGTATCGCCCACGCCCTTGGCACCGGGGCCGGGGATCTGGTTTTTGCAGGCCACGCCGTTGCACACCGGGCAGGCCTTGCAGTATTTTCCGATGCACTCGCGCGCATTAGCCAGCACTTCAGGATAAGTCATAATAAAATATCCTCCTTTTATTCCTTTTCTGCAGGGCAAACTCTCTCCGCAGCACTCTCTGCCCCCATCATAGCCCGGTTTTCAGCCGTCGTCAAGGGTTTTGCACAGTTTTCAGTGCAAAGTTCGGAGGCCAGAAACGCAGGCACGTGCTTTTTGAAAAAATACAATTTTTTTCAAAAAAATCCTTGACAAAAGTGCTTCTTTCAGGTATTATAGTGGAGCGCTGAGGGCCACGGCCCAAAACGCAGAACCGAATATGGAAAGATGGCTGAGTTGGTCTAAGGCGCACGACTGGAAATCGTGTAACGTGTCAAAAGCGTTCTGGGGTTCGAATCCCCATCTTTCCGCCAGAAATCCGAAACCTTACGGTTTCGGATTTTTTGTTTTTTCAGCGCTTCTCTGTTCTGCCTTGACTTTTGTCCGCTGTTCCGCTATGCTGAATAAAACATCTGAGGGAGGATTTTTTATGGCATCTTCCAAACGGAAAAAGCACGGCGCGGGCTATGTGGTCCTGATCGCAGTGCTCATTCTTGTACTGCTTGCAGTCGTGGCCGCTGTAACCGGGTACAGTCTGGTAGCCCGCCGGGTGAAAGCGCTGCAGGCAGGCGCGGCCTTTACCTTTGATTATGAGATCACATCCACAGTCGATTCCCCTGCCCTTTACACCATCCTGCAAAAGACAGGCTCCACCAAGGGCACCGTCAACGGCCTGTATGCGCCGGACGCACTGCAGCTGAGCATCTCGGCCCCGGATGCCGTTATCCCGGCAGGCCCGCTCACCCGGGTGTATATCAGCAGCAGCGAGACCTTATACGATGTCGGGCAGCTGTACAAAAATATCCGCTCTTCCATCACCGGCAGCTACCCGCTGGCGAGCCTTCTGCTGCCGGACTGGAGCCTTGGCAGTTATATCTCGCAGGCCCAGCTGGCAAGCCTGCTGGGTGTGGACACCACAGCCACCAGCCTGCAGGACATGACCGAGTTTGAGCTGCCGCAGAAAAAGCTGCAGCGCGTACAGCCGGAAAACGCAAAGGACGGCTACCTTTATTTTCAGCTGGATACCGGTGATGGCAGCGCCAATGCACCGGTACTTGTTATCGGGCTGGAAAAGAGCAGGTTCTTTGCGGATGCCATCCCGGTGCACATCCTGCTCACCATCCCGGAACACGGGGTCAGCATCCAGCTCACTGGCACCGTGAGTGCCCAGACCGTGGTGCTCACTGCGCCCACATCCCGCATGAAGGACGAAGACATCCAGACGCTGGTGCAGATCCGCGATACCATCCAGAGCGTGCTGCAGTTCGTGCAGACCGCTGCCAACAGCGTACAGAACGCGGGCTGATCTTTCCGCAAACATCAAAAGCCAGAAACGGCAGCAGTCGTTTCTGGCTTTTGTTCTGTCATTTTACCGGTCGAGGATGCGGCCATCGGTGGAGAAGGTGACTACATTCCACGGGATGAACTTGCCGCTGTTCTTCAGAGCAGTGATGGCAGCGAGCTCTAACCCGCCGCAGCAGGGCACCTCCATGCGCAGCACGGTCACACTCTTGATATCATTGCTGCGGATGATCTCGGTCAACTTTTCGCTGTAATCCACAGCATCCAGCTTCGGGCAGCCGATGATGGTCACATGGCCCCTCATGAACTCCTCGTGGATATTGGCGTAGGCATAGGCGGTGCAGTCGGCGGCGATCAGCAGCTTGGCACCGTCAAAGTAGGGCGCGTTCACCGGCACCAGCTTGATCTGGCAAGGCCACTGTGCCAGCTGGGACTGCATGGGCACTGCGGCTGCGGCAGGTGCGGTCTGCTCACGGTGGAACTGTTTCATCATGCTGCCCGGGCAGCCATGGAACGCCGGTGCGGCGGGCTGTGCCTGCTGCTGGGCGGCAGCGGCCTTTTTCTGCTTGTTTTCCAGCACAGCCTGCTCGTCATAAGCGGCGGCTTCGCGCTCGGTAAAGGTGATGGCACCGGTGGGGCATCCGGGCAGGCAGTCGCCAAAGCCGTCGCAGTAGTCATCCCGCATCAGCTTGGCCTTGCCGTTCACAAGGCCGATGGCACCCTCGTGGCAGGCGGTGACGCAGGCACCGCAGCCGTTGCATTTTTCTTCGTCTATATGAATGATTTTGCGGATCATGGAAAAATCCTCCTTGCTTTGATGTTCTGAGTATACTATAATCAGACCGTGCTTTCGGTTGTTATAACCACAGAAAGAGGATTTTTATGAAAAAGATCGCGTCGCCCCTGTTT
Organism: Faecalibacterium sp. BIOML-A4; assembly: GCF_009679665.1. Taxonomy (NCBI): domain Bacteria; kingdom Bacillati; phylum Bacillota; class Clostridia; order Eubacteriales; family Oscillospiraceae; genus Faecalibacterium; species Faecalibacterium sp. BIOML-A4. The sequence continues at coordinate 168,831 of NZ_WKZG01000004.1, forward strand.
CAGGATCTTTCAGAAGCCGAGCTGGATACCCTTGCCGCTGCCGGGCACCTGCGCACCCGGCAGTTTGCAAAGCACGAGGTCATCTTCCGCGCCGGAAGCTGCGTGCGGGAGATCGGCATTGTGCTGCGTGGTTCCGTGCACATTGAAAATCTGGATCTCTGGGGCACCAAAAGCATCCTGAGCAGCGTAGGTGCCGGGCAGGCCTTTGCCGAGACCTACGCCTTTTGCGGCGAGGCCTTAATGGTGGATGCTGTTGCGGCCGAACATTGCGAAATACTGTTCCTGCACACTGCCGCCTTTACCGATGCGCGGATCGAGCCAGCGCTGCAGGACAAGCTGCTGCGCCGCCTGCTGGCGGTGTCCATGCGCAAGAACCTCAGCCTTTCGCAGCGCATCTTCTGCACAACGCCCAAGACTGTGCGCGGACGGCTGCTGACCTATTTTTCCGCACAGGCAGCACGCTGCGGCAGGATGGAGTTCGAGGTGCCCTTCAACCGCCAGCAGATGGCCGACTACCTCAATCTGGACCGCAGCGCCCTCTCCAAAGAGCTGTGCAAAATGCGGGACGAAGGTTTGCTGGAATTTGATAAAAACCGCTTTGTTTTAAAGCAGCTTCCAGAATAACCAAAAGCGCCCGCCGGGCAGGGTTGGACCTCCGGCGGGCGCTTTCATTTTAACAAATCAACAGAACGAGATCAGACCGTCTCCTTCTTCTTGCGGGGTGCGCACTTGTGCTTGGGCTTCTCCGCAGCGGGCTTCTCCTCTGCAGGTGCTTCTGCCTTTACAGGCTCTGCTTTTTCGGCAGCCTTGGCGGCGGTCTTTTTTGCGGCAGTCTTACGGGCAGGCTTTGCGGGCTTTTCTGCCGGTGCTGCGGTCTCTGCCTTCCCCTCTTCTGCAGCTTCTGCCTTGGCGGCAGCCGCCTTTTTGGTGGTGCGGGGCTTGCGGGCCGCAGTCTTCTTGGCCGGTGCCTTTTCTGCAGCGGGTGCAGCTTCAGCGGCAGCCTCCACAGCAGGCGCCTCGGCCTTCTTGGCGGCACGCTTTGCGCGCTCCTTCACCTCGGCAATGGTCCACAGCTGGTCATCTGCGCCGGACACCTCCTGCCAGATCTGCAGCACAGTGCCAACCGCAGCGCCCATGCCAACGGTGTCCACGCACTTGCCGCCGGCCCAGGAAGAGCGCAGGCGCACAGTTCCTTCCGGGGTGGGCTGAACGGTCCACATCTGAGAGGTGCCGCCCACATCCTCCCACAGGTGCAGCCAGGTGCCGTTGGCGGTGCCGGTCATGGTCAGGTCCAGCAGCTTGCCGGATGCGCGGTTGCGGATGCGGTAAACGCCGTCACCCACGCGGATAAAGCTCCACTCCTGCTCAGGCTTATGCTCGTACTTGCCCAGACGGACGGTACCGGCTTCCTTGGTGCCCTCCACGGCCTGAATGACGTTACCGGTGTGCGCGGCAATGGTGTAAAAGTGATCGGCTTCGATCACGGTCTGTGCAACAGTTTTCATGGTTTGTTCCTCCTATGGATCGCAGCCGCCCGGCTCTGCCTGCGGCTGCCGCTTATATTTTGTATGCAGCCTGTACAGATGCACAGGCTCTTTTGTTTCCCTTATGGTAAATGATACCACATATCGTGATTTTCTACAAGCAATTCGACCAGCCTTTAGCAAAACAGACAAAAACAGTCAAGCTTTCCGTCCGTTTTTCTCCCGCTCCATGGGCATTTCAGGCACCATTCTGTACCGGTTCGGCTCTCGACTTTTTGCCGCAGCTGCGTTATACTATGGAACGTGCATCCTGTGCACACATTCAAATTATCCGCCGCTCTGCTGCTGGGCGGCTTTTCTTGACCTATTCCTTATGATAAAAGGAGGTTCTTTCATGTCAGCAGACGAGCTCAACATTCAGCAATACAAAAAAATGACCGAGACACCCATTCCAAAGCTGATCCTCGGTCTTGCCGCCCCTACCATTTTAAGTATGCTCATCACCAGCATCTACAACTTGGCCGATACCTTTTTTGTGGGCCAGATCTCCACCAGCGCTTCCGGTGCGGTGGGCATTGTTTCCAGCCTGATGGCCATTATTCAGGCGCTTGGCTTTACACTGGGCCACGGCTCCGGCACCATCATCAGCCGCAGCCTTGGCAGCCGGAACACCGATGCCGCCACCCGCTTTGCTTCCACCAGCTTTTTTACTGCTCTGGCCGTTGGCGTGGTGCTGGCCGTTGTGGGCCTTGCCACTCTGCCCAGCTTCATGATGCTGCTGGGCAGCACCGAGACCATTCTGCCCCACGCCTGCGCTTATGCACGGCCCATCCTCATTGCAGCCCCGCTTATGATCTCCAGCCTTGTGATGAACAACATCCTGCGCTATGAGGGCAAGGCGAACTTTGCCATGATCGGCCTTGTGACCGGCGGCGTGCTGAACATTGTGCTGGACCCCATCTTTATGTTCGGCTTGGGCCTTGGCACCGCCGGTGCAGGCATTGCTACGGCTCTCAGCCAAAGCATCAGCTTCTGCATCCTGCTGTCCATGTTCCTGCGGGGCAAAACCGTCAGTCAGTTCCGTATTGCTGCCGTCACCCGTGAAGCGCGGGAGTTCGGCATGATTCTGGTGGGCGGCGCGCCCAGCTTTGGCCGTCAGGGCCTGCAGAGCATCGGCGGCATGCTGCTGAACATTGCCGCCCGCAGCTACGGCGATGCCGCTGTGGCCGGCATGAGCATCGTTTCCCGCATTTTCATGTTCATCATCTCGGTAGCCATTGGCGTTGGGCAGGGTCTGCAGCCGGTAGCTGCCTTCAACTATGGTGCACGCAAGTTCCGCCGGGTGCGGCAGGCGGCCATCTTCACCATGGGTGCCGCCTTCTGTATGCTGGTGGTGCTGGTGAGCCTGTGCTGGGTCAACAGCGATGCCCTCATCCGCCTGTTCCGCGACGACCCGGAAGTTACCGCCGTGGCGCTGCCCGCCTTCCACTATCAGTGCCTTGCCATTCTGCTGCAGCCGGTCATTGTGGTGGCAAACATGACCTTCCAGAGCGTGGGCAAAGCCGGACGCGCCACCTTTCTGGCCTGTTGCCGTCAGGGCGTGTTCTTCATTCCGCTCATCCTCATCCTGCCCCGCACACTGGGACTCGTGGGCGTGGAGACCTGCCAGCCCATTGCGGATGCGCTCACCTTTATTGTTTCCCTGCCGTTCCTGCTGGCCTTCCTCAAGCAGCTGGACCGGATGGACGATGCTGAAAAAGCCAAAGCACAGTCCTGAAAGTCTGTCATAAAACTGTAATCAACAGCCGCGTTTTCCTGCAATGGAATGCGCGGCTGTTTCGTATTATAATTGAACTGGAAAACCTTTCCGGCTTTCTTTTAAACTTTGTTCCTTTCCATACTGTAAGGAGTGATCTTTATGAAGCGTAACGTTTGCCGCATAGGCAGCGCTGCTGTATGCGCTGCCCTGTGCCTTGCCCTTGGCTGCAGCTGCAGCGTGCTGCCGCCCGCTTCCGGCAAGCCTGCTGCTCCTGCTTTCTCAGTGCCCACCGATGCACATGGGGATCCGCTTTACGACAGCTCCCGGCTGGACGACGGAAAGCTGCGGATACTTTACGGTTACGACAATTCCGGCGGTGCCTGCACCGTTCTGTGCGGCAGCAAGGTGCTGTACCAGTCCTTCCGCAGCGAGAACGTGAACCTTCTGCAGGACACCGTGACCGGTGAGACCAACTACTGGTTCCGCACCTGGGCCGACCCGGACGCTTATTGCGGACGGCGCAGCGGCCTGTTTGACAAAGACGGCAATGAAGTCATGACCTTTGAGGGGGAGCAGAACGCCTCCATGCAGAACGGTCTGCTGGTGCTGCAGGAAGCCCACGCCGTGAACGGCAGCTACGAAAACGGCTACGACGATTATGGCACCTGTCAGGTGATCGACCTTTCCACCGGCGAACGTCTGCCCGTGCCGGATGGCGCATACCGCTGCATCGTGTGCGGGGACAGGCTGGTGTTCACCTGCTATGCCCGCCCAGCAGACCTTGCCGAGGACGCATGGGACGATGAACCCGCCCTGCACAGCTGGATCATTATACAGACGAAGGACGGTACACAGACTTACGGCGCAGATGCCACTACTGCCCTGAGCCTTTCCTATGCACCGGACAACCTGACCGACTGGGTGGAGCTGGACACCTGCCACGCCAGCGGCGAGCCAACGGACGAAACGCTCTATAACCCCGCCACCGGCGAAGGCTTCACCGGCTTCCGACAGGTATGCGGCAGCGGCACCGCCTGCTTCGAGACCAGCGATGGCCGCTACGAGCTGCGGGATCTCGCCACCGTGGACCGCACCCTCATTGGCACCTTCGACGACCAGCCCAGCAGCTATTTCCCGGGCTATGTGGTCACATGGCGCACGAGCGGCGACTTCGGCTATGATCTGCACGACCTTGTTACCGGTGAGGTGACACCGCTGTACGCTTCCAGCGTCATGAGCGACACCATCGCCCTTTACTATGAGGACGGACGGTTGAAGGTGTTCAACACCGAAACCGGCGATTTGATCACTGATACCACCGTGGAGCCAGTGGAGGGCCAGCAAAGCGTGATGATGGATAACAAGGGTGACGGCTACGTCTGGCTGGAGTTGCGGGATAACGATAACTTTGAGACCACCGCCACCCGCGTGTACGGCCCCGAGGGCCTTGTCTCCGACCTGACCCATCTGCAGGACAAGTATTATGCCCTGAACTATCTCATCACCACACCGGAGGGCAGGCCGCTGTACTGTGGCAACGCCAATGCGCCCAGCAGCAACGGCTCAATGTGTGACGTGCTGGATGAAAACGGCAACATTGTGTTCTATGGCCTTGGCAGCTGCTACAGCTACTACGACAACAGCCTGAACCAGCTGCCAGAACACGTGTTCGTTGCAAAACGCGGCTTTTACTACGGCTGGATGGATACGAACGGCAAATGGCTTTACTGCCAAAGCATCTTCTCTTCCATCAACGCCGACGATGAAATGGGCTACTGAGCCAGACTTTGGAGACTAACTATTAAAAGTCAAGCCCCAAAATGAAAAAATCCGTCTGCCGACCGCTGCCCCTGACAAACAGCATTCA
>NZ_WKZG01000005.1:0-157212 GCF_009679665.1 Faecalibacterium sp. BIOML-A4
GGCTTTTCCGTGGAAGAAAACTATTGTGGAAGGAGTTGAACAGCCATGAGTGAGAGGGCAGAAGTTTCTTTTGATGCAGCTTTGATGATGGCACTCCGTGCAGATGCACAGAAAGAACTGGACGAGCTGCCAACTCCGGCACAGCTTAAAGAACGCTACCCGGATACTTTCCGATGGGATGCTCGCCTGCAAGCGGCGTTGCATAAACGCCGCCCTGTGCTGAAACGAGTGCTTGTTGCGGCCCTGACGCTGGTAATTCTGACCCTCGGTGCGCTTGCAGTAAGCGCAGACTTCCGCAAGGCAGTTTATACGATGATTCAGAAGTTCCTGCCTGTTGAGATGCAGCTGACGTATCAGGTGGATGGTGAGCCGTTGGAACAGCTTCCGAATGGATATAGCGACCATTATGTACCGGACGGCTTTGAACGAGATTATGAACAAGGATATGATAACGAAATAGCCTTTCTTCATGCCTATGTTGATGTCAATGATAAGAACATCTTTTATTATGTGGACTGTTCCATAATTCAAGACTATGGACAAGTCGAAACTTTCGACAATGAGCATACGGTTTATGAGCGCATTAAAGCTGGAACAGCTGATGCCACACTCGGAACGAGTAATAATGGAGGACATACAGGATATGTACTAGTATGGGAGAAAGATGGCATTTCACATACGATTATTGGAAAGATATCGCATGATGAGCTTCTAAGAATTGCGGAAAGCATTTCCTGATTTGTCAAGACCTTGCCGACACACTTGTGATTGTTTACAAATGTGTCTGCATTTTTTGTACAAATATACAAAGTTGATAAAATCTCGAAAATTTTTCAAAAAAGCTGTCACAAACGCAGTGTGAGCAACGTTGACTAAGCAAAAGCTCCTGTGGGAGTGTACAAAATGGAGGTTATTCATTAATCAAAATGACGAAAGAAGAAATTATTTCCATGCTATCAAAGGAATTGAACAGTGAATGGACGAATGGAGTCACATGTTTGATGGTGGAAAATTCCGATAGCTATATTCCAGTAATAGTTCATCACAATAAAAATGAACTTATTGTTGAAGTAGGAGAACAAGACAAGAAGATTTACCGCATCGGACGAAATGAGCTAAATAAAACATCTTAGTCATCACCAAAAAAATCATTGAAATCAGTCACAATTTGACGCATAGAATATGAATTCAAACTTGATATGAGGTGATTCCAATGCAGAACTTAAAGTATTAACCATTTTGCGCATGTACATTCAGACGGTGAAGCTCAAAAGGTTTGATTGTTCTGAAAGAATCACACACATCTCTTGCTGTGAACTTTCACAATGAAATGTTCACTTATAATGCATGGAATGTTGTAGGATGGGCGTAATGCCGAGGAAGTGCAAATGTCTTTAAGCAATCAAGAAAAATTTGTCAATAGTTTTTGGGTGATTATTCTTTTAGTTGCTGTTGGAATCTATTTTTGGGTGATTCCTAAAAATTTAATCGCAGAAGCGTATAGCAAGAAAAAACACTACAACTTGAAAAAGACATCAAGATTCTTGGCTGTTGGTTTTTGGATAATAGCGATTTCTTGTGTTCCAGTGCTGATTTCGCTGTGGTTTGATACTCCTTGGATCTGCATTATATGTGTGATTCTCTTGGTACTGGGGACATCTGTTCTACACGATTATGAGAGTGGAGGAAAATTGAAATAAATTTATAGCTTTTCATCTTGTGATGATGACAAACATCCCTCTATTTGCAACGACTGCAAAGTAGAGGGATGTTTTGTCTGCTTTGGATATTTTAATTAAAGGTTAGTCTTCTAATATGCCATGGTCACAGCCAAGTGAGAGATAATACGGTTTATGAGCGCATTAAAGTTGGAACAGCCGATGCCACACTCGGAACAAACAATAGCGGAGGCCGTACAGGATATGTGCTAGTATGGGAGAAAGATGGCATATCACATACGATCATTGGAAAGATACCGCGTGAAGAGATTCTAAAAATTGCAGAGAGCATTTCCTAACTGGCTGAATTTTTGCCCACACGCTTGTAATTATTTACAAATGTGTGGACACCTTTTTTGTTGAAGCGTCCAAAGCTGACAAGATTTTGAACTTTTTTCAAAAAAGCTGTCACAAACACAATGTGAACTACGTTGACTAAGCAAAAGCTCCTGTTGGAGTACACAAAATGGAGGTTATGTCTGATGAAACGATTTCAAATAGTGATTCTCACAATCATGCTGGCCAGTTTATCCGCCTGCGCAACAAATTCGCTACCGTCATCCTCCACCGAATCCTCTGTTTCCATATCGGTATCAAATCCACAAGATTTTTTATCAGAACTTGAGGATATGGAAACGAGTCAAATATTAGAAGAACTTAAAATTTCAGATGGCGGATATACCGAAGATTGTTTTTCGGTATTGTCTAAGCGGCTTGTTGAATTTTCAGAAGATACGCTTTGTATACTGAATCATAACAAACTGATGGCTGATACGGATTTTGAAGCGCTTGTCATAACTGGAATTGGAGCAGAACTTCCTTATATTGGGGCGGCAGAAGAAAAAGATACTCTTTACAAATACTTGAAATCTATTTCTACAGATGAAGAATATGCTGAAATAGCATCAAGAATCCTAGACAAATGGCTGTCGGAAAGTGATGGCTCCTAATTTTATCAAAAAAGTGGTGATTCCAATGCAGAAAAAATAGAACACATATTTCGAAAATATTGCTACCATCAAACTGTCAAAGAATACAAGTCAAACGGTTCTTTGATTCGTTCTAAAACGGATTACTATCAGGCCATTGGTGGTTAAGTCACTCCGTTTGTAAGGAAAGGGTTGAAAATGGATTTTCTTAAACAAAAAGGGCCATTAGCAAGAGAATTCTGCAACACGTTGATTTACATTATTTCGTTAGTGTCATTAAAGCCTTCAAGCCTTCAGAGGGTGTTGACAGAACTTCAATGGAATGGGATGTGGTTCTTTTCTCTGGCATTTTTCGCTGTCATCTTTATGGAAATGCTGTCCGATTTTTTGCTGGTTACAGATCGCTGCACTGCATGGAAAGCATTAAATGGAAATGTCAGCGAAGCCGAATTTCACAATCTTCAGCAGATTGTCCTATGCGAAAATCAGAAAGTTTCCATTGAGAAGAAACTTGCAAGTACGATACTACTGGTTCTGATGATATGTGCAACTGCTGCATTTGTGTGGTTTACCTTTTTGGTATAAGGTTTTGTTATGAAAGAGATAATTATTATACCACATATTGGAATTGGACAATTAAAATTAGGTATGACATCAGATGAGCTAGAAAATGCTCTTCTACAAATGAAGAAACAGTGGTCGAATTCTTCTGATGAAGCAATGCAAATGGAGCGTTGTGCGGAAACCGATGACCCTAATTTGATAACCGGACGATATATGGATAATGATTCGTTCTTTCTGGTGCAGTATCGGAACGGAAAAGCTGCTGAAATCGGCATCCAGCGAGATTTGTCTAAAGTAGCGTCAATAAAACTATTCGGAATGGATATGTTTAATACAACCGCCGAGTGTATTATTGATAGCTTAATGAAAAAGGACAACGTTATTTGCAACGAAAAGGACTTGCAACTTGGAACGGAATATCTTTTCCCTGAAATTGGAGTCCGACTTTGGAGAGAGCGAGCATTTCATCCCAAATTGTTGAAAGACCCGTTATACATGGAAGAGATGCAGGCGGTATTAGAAGACGAATATCAGTATCAGTATTTTCAGATGGTTACTGTGATGGGTTGAATTGCTAACGATTAATGGGATTTGATATAACTTTTCCGCTTGTAGTACATAGCAACGAACGCAGCTATCTGCTAATATGGGTGAACTAATTTGAAGTATTTTATTGACGAAGATCAAAGAAAAGCCTCACACAGCAGCTGCTATTTGGAATTTCAACAAGGGCAGTATCACGACAAGTGCTGGCTTGACACATCTATTAGCATCAGTGATGAAATATGGAATAGCCGCCATGTTTCAGATCTGATTCTTGAAGTGATTCCAGAGTTTGACTTTTATGGAATGACAATCGTTACAAAAGTACAATGGGATAATATTTTAACAAAAAGTCAATCGGATGGATGTACTTGCAAAGAGATTATTGCAGAAGTAGTTCCTTGGGCAGCAAAGTGTTTTGAAACGAATGATGTGTTCACTATCATAGGGATGTGAGTCGAACTTTCTCGGAGAATAACAGTGATACACAAAGGAGAGTGTAACATGAAAAAAATTCTTACAGCAATCGTATCGGTAAGCATATTTATTGTTGGAATTTTGCTTATACTTTGTGCGGACACTAATTTTTTATGGTATGCCTTTAATCAAAATGTTCGCCTTACAGTAGTTGCAGGGATTCTCATTGCACTTGTTGGTGGCGTTGGTGTGATAATGAATCTTTGGTGTATTCTAAAAGAATTGTACAGTAAATAGTTTATTGAAGGTTAAACTTCCAGTCTGCCATGGTCGCAGCCAAGAGAGATAATATTCAAGCTTACTACTCAGCAAAAGCTGGGCACACTCCAAGAATTTATTATAGAGGGTGAATATCCCGCACTTTGAACAATTTAACGACGAATATATTGTGCAATATAGAGAATTTCAATTGCGACTTCGCACTCGATTGACATGCAACGCAAAATACGTTACAATAAATCCGAGGTGATAACCATGGAAAAAACAATGACGCTCAATCTTCGTGTCAACCCTACTGTCAAGCAGCAAGCCGAAGACGTGCTGAAGCAGCTCGGCATCCCGATGGCAACAGCTATTGATATGTACCTGCGCCAGATCACCCTGACTGGCGGCATTCCCTTCTCTCTGTCCCTGCCGAAGGCTCCTGTGGCACTGAACGCTGACACCATGACCGATGATCAGCTTCATGCAGCCTTGCAGGTAGGCATTAAGGAAATTCAGAACGGTGATACCGTGGATGCTGCAAGCGCATTCGCACAGTTCAGGGAACAGCACAGATGAAACAGTATGACGTGAAAATTTCCCATATAGCCCTTAGCGACATGGAGCAGATTTACAGTTACATTGCTGACCGTCTGTTGGAGCCTGACACGGCTATGGGGCAGTATAATCGTATTGCAGAAGCCATCCAATCCCTGAACATCCTGCCGGAACGCTGCGCGCTGGTGGAAAGTGAACCCGATCGCACCCAAGGGCTGCGGCAGATGCTGGTGGACAACTACTCGGTGTTCTACATCGTGGGCGAGGATGCGGTGTCAGTGGCTCGTGTGCTGTACAGCGCATCCGACCTTGTGCGCCGCCTACGGAGAATGAAGTGAAAGAGGTGTTTGCATGACCGCCGTGATCTATGCTCGCTATTCCAGCGATAACCAGCGTGAAGAATCCATCGAAGGTCAGATTCGCGAGTGTACGGCCTACGCCGAAAAGAACGGCATTACCGTGGTCAAGCACTACATTGACCGCGCCCTTTCCGCCAAAACCGACAACCGCCCGGATTTCCAGCAGATGATCAAGGACAGCGAGAAGCGGTTGTTTGATATTGTGCTGGTCTGGAAGCTCGACCGCTTTGCCCGGAACCGCTACGATTCAGCGCACTATGAGTATCAGTTGGAACGAAATCATGTCAAGCTGGTATCTGCCACGGAGCCTATCTCTGACAGCCCTGCGGGTATCATGGTCAAGAGTATGCTCACCGGCATGGCTGAATACTACTCGGCAGAACTTTCTGAAAAGGTCGTGCGCGGCATGACTGAGAATGTTCTGAAGGGGAAGTACAACGGCGGCACGATTCCCATTGGTTTTAAGGTGGATGAGGAGAAGTTCTTTCAAGTCGACCCGCTGAAAGCTCCCTTTGTGGTAGAAGCCTTTCAGCGGTACAACGATGGCGCAACTATGAAAGAACTGATGAACTGGCTGAACGACAGCGGCGTGACTACCAACCGCAATCAGAAGTTCACCTATAACAGTATTCAGACCTTGCTGACAAACCGCCGTTATATCGGCGAGAACCGTTTTAAGGACATTGTGATGCCCGACAGCATCCCGGCCATCGTGGACAAGGACTTGTTTGAGGAAGTGCAGCTGAAAATCAAAAAGAACAGTCGCGCTCCTGCCCGCCACAAAGCCGAGGACGATTACCTGCTTACCACCAAGCTGTTCTGCGGAATGTGCGGTGCCATGATGTTCGGTGAGTGTGGCACAGGCCGGAACAAGGTCGTTCATCATTATTATAAGTGCTCTACTGCTAAGCGTTTCAAAACCTGCAAGAAAAAGACCGTCCGTAAGGAATGGCTGGAAGATTTGGTCGTGGCTGAAACCATGAAGCTGATTCAGGACGATGCTGTGATTGATGCCATTGTTGCAGAAGTTATGGAGTTGCAGGATCAGGAAAACACCACGCTTCCTTTGCTGGAAAAGCAGATGCGCGAGGTGGAGAACGGCATCGAGAATATGCTGAACGCTATTCAAGCAGGTGTGCTGACCAACTCCACCAAATTGCGTCTGGAAAAGCTGGAAGCCCAGCAGAAAGAGCTTGAAGTTCGGATTGCCGAAGAAAAAATCGCTCGGCCACGGTTGAGCGAAAATCAGGTTCGTTTCTGGCTGACCCGGTTCCGCAAGCTCGACCCGAACGTGAAAAGCCACCGGGAAACGCTTATCAATACGTTCGTGAACGCGGTTTATCTCTATGATGAAAAAGTTTTGATTACATTCAACTACAAAGACGGCACAAAAACCATCACTTTCGATGAAATCGCCGCCAAAGATGCCCCAGAGGGCAATGGTTCGGATTTGGGTTGTTTCGCTCCACCAACAAAAAGCACCTAGATTCGTTAAAATCTAGGTGCTTTTCTTTTTGCTGAAACTGGTTTATAAAGCACTCTATATCACAGAACGATTCGCTATTAGGGCGGCTTTTGTCACAATTTGTACGTATTTCCAGCAAAACAGAATGATTGTATAAAATTTATACACCCGCTAAAGTTTGTTTGTTGTCTGCTGCGGCGGCGCGGGGTATACTGTTGCCATAAGGACGGCGCAAGGATGCCGAAAAAAGCAATAAAAAGCAGGGAGGCTTTTCTATGTACTATTCCAGTGGCAACTATGAAGCATTTGCAACTCCTAAAAAGCCGGAGGGTGTCGATCATAAATCTGCATATATCATTGGTTCCGGTCTGGCCGCACTGACAGCTGCATGTTATCTGGTGCGTGACGGCCAGATGAAGGGCGAGCATGTGCATGTGTTTGAGAAAGACCCCATCCCCGGCGGTGCCTGCGACGGCTACAAATACGATATCGGTTACGTGATGCGCGGTGGCCGCGAGATGGATAACCACTTCGAGGTCATGTGGGATCTGCTGCGCTCCATTCCGTCTCTGGAGACCGAGGGTGCCAGTGTGCTGGATGAGTACTACTGGCTGAACAAGGAAGACCCCAACTATTCACTGTGCCGTGCTACCGTCAACCGCGGCGAGGATGCCCACACCGATGGCAAGTTTGGCCTGTCTGATAAGGGTGCTATGGAGATCATGAAGCTCTTCTTCACCCCCAACGAGCAGCTGCAGGATAAGAAGATCACCGATTTCTTTGATGATGAAGTGCTGAACTCCAACTTCTGGCTGTACTGGCGCACCATGTTTGCTTTTGAGAACTGGCACAGTGCTCTGGAAATGAAGCTCTACCTCAAGCGTTATATCCACCACATCGGCGGTCTGCCGGACTTCACTGCCCTGCGCTTTACCCGCTACAACCAGTATGAATCTATCATCCTGCCCATGGTCACTTACCTGAAGGACCACGGCGTGCAGTTCCACTATGAGACCAAGGTCGTGGACGTGAAATTTGAGATCAATGGCAAGCGCAAGCAGGCAAGCAGCGTGGTTGTGGAGCACGCAGGTGAGATCAGCACCATTGACCTGACCGAAAATGATCTGCTGTTCATCACCAACGGCGGCTGCGTGGAAAGCTGCACGATGGGCGCACAGGACAAGGCAGCAGGCTTTGATCCCACCATCAAGCCGGGCAACGGCTGGGATCTGTGGAAGAAGATCGCTGCACAGGACCCTGCATTCGGCAATCCTGAAAAGTTCTGCTCCGACCCCGAACATTCCAACTGGGAAAGTGCCACCATCACTACGCTGGACGACAAAATCCCACAGTATATCCAGAAGATCTGCAAGCGTGACCCGTTCAGTGGCCACACCGTCACCGGCGGCATCGTCACCGTTAAGGACTCCAACTGGCTGCTCAGCTGGACGCTGAACCGTCAGCAGCAGTTCCGAGACCAGCCCAAGAACCAGCTGTGCGTCTGGGTCTACGGCCTGTTCAGTGATAAGCCCGGCAACTACGTCAAAAAGGCCATGCGCGACTGCACCGGCAAGGAACTGTGCATGGAATGGCTGTACCACATTGGTGTGCCCGAGGATCAGATCGAAGAGTTGGCCGAGCACAGTGCCAACACCATCCCGGTCATGATGCCGTATATCGATGCATTCTTTATGCCGCGTGCGATGGGCGACCGTCCTGATATCGTGCCGGAGGGTGCTGTCAACTTTGCCTTCCTGGGTCAGTTCGCCGAGACCGGCCGTGACACCATCTTCACCACCGAATACTCCATGCGCACCGGTATGGAAGCTGTGTACACCCTGCTGGACATCGACCGTGGTGTGCCTGAGGTCTGGGGCAGCACCTATGATGTACGTGCCCTGATCGATGCAACGGTCAAGCTGCGCGACGGCAAGAAGATCACCGACATGGATCTGCCGCTCATCCCGCGCCTTGCCATGAAGGAAGCTTTGAAAAAGATCGAGGGTACCGACCTTGAGAAATTCCTCAAGGAATACAATGCGATTTGAGCTCGTTGCTCTGATCCATTTTTGAATCCCCTTTGAAAACAGCCCGCTTTTGCAGTCAACGACTGGCTGCAGATGCGGGCTGTTTTTTGCCCCGAAAAGGAATAATGTTGCACAAAAAGTGTGACTTGGTACCGTGAATTATGAACGAATTGTGCGATTCCGGGTTGTTCTTGGGTGTTTTGTGTGTTATGCTTAACATAACAAGCGTCGGGCTGGTTCTGTGCGCCCGATAAAAACAAAAGAGAGTTTTAAGAGGAGGTCGTTTTTCCATGAAACAGCTTATCTCCCGCCGCAGCTTCCTGAAAGCCGCAGGTGTCACTACGGCCGTTGCTGCCGTAAGTCTGGGCGCACCCGCTGCGTCTGCATGTTACCCCGGCAGCTTTAAGGACATTACGATCCTGTACACCAACGATGTTCATACTTACATCGACAAAAAATCGCCGGAACTGACCTATGCTGCCATCGCAGCTTTGAAAAAGAGCTATCAGGATGCAGGCAAAAATGTCCTGCTGGTAGATGCGGGCGACCATATTCAGGGTACCGCATATGGTTCCATGGACGAAGGTGCATCCATCATCCAGCTGATGAACACCGCTGGCTACGATGTTGCTACGCCCGGCAACCATGAATTCGACTACGGCATGGCCCGTGCAAAAGAGGTAATGGCTGAGGCAGATTTCCCGTACCTCTCCAGCAACTGGGTCAATCTGCCGCTGGGCAACCGCGTTCTGCCGGATGTCAAATACTTCACCATCGGCGGCCGCGTGATCGCATTTGTGGGCATCACCACGCCCGAGACCTTCACCAAGTCTACTCCGGCTTACTTCATGGACAAGAGCCAGAGCCGCTATATCTATGATATTCTGGGCGGTGACGACGGCCAGAAGCTGTACAAGGCTGTGCAGAAGTCCATTGATAAGGCCAAGGTTCTGGCTGACTACGTGATCGGTCTGGGCCATCTGGGCGTTGATCCTTCCTCTTCGCCCTGGACCAGCAAGGAAGTCATCGAGCACACCTCCGGCTTCGATGCATTCATCGACGGCCATTCTCACACCAAGATGGAGTGTGAGTGGGTGAAGGATCTGTCCGGCAAGGCTGTCGCCCTGACCCAGACCGGCTCTTATTTTGCAAATGTTGGCGAAATGACCATCAAGGCCGACGGCTCCATTGCCACCCGTCTGATCTCCTCTTACGAAGGCTCCGACAGTGCTGTTGCCGATATCCAGAACGCATGGGTCGCTTCTGTGGACGACATGCTGGGTGAGAAGATCGCTGTTGCCGATACGAACTTCTACATCTCCGACCCCGAGACTGGCAAGCGCCGCATCCGCATGGCAGAGACGAATCTCGGCGACTTCGTGGCCGACGGCATTTACTCCTACTTCAATGAGGTGGAACAGCTGCATTGTGACATCGCTATCATGAACGGCGGCGGCATCCGCGCCGATGAGAAAGCCGGCTACTGGACCTTCAAGACCTGCAAGCAGGTCAGCCCGTTTGGCAATGTGGCCTGTCTGATGTCTGTCACCGGCAAGCAGATCCAGGATGCACTGGAGTTTGCAGCTCGCTTTGCCGGAACGGAAAAGGAGAACGGCGGCTTCCTGCATGTGGCAGGCGCTTCCTACGAAATCCACGCCGATATCCCCAACACCGTGCAGACCGACGAGAAGAATGTCTGGATTGGCAGTGCCACCGGCACTCCGCGCGTGCAGAACGTGAAGATCTACAACAAGGCTTCCGGTACTTATGAACCGCTGGACGAGAGCAAGACCTACGCTCTGGCTGGCATGAATTACACTCTGCGCAATCTGGGCGATGGCTTTGCCATGTTTGATGGCGCAGAGCTGATCAAGGACTATGTGTCTGAGGATTACCTTGTGATGTCTACCTATGCCATGACCTTTGGCGGTGTAGATGCAGAGGGTCTGCCGCATTTGACCACCGCAAACAGCCCGCTGGCCGATTACCCGGGCTATCTGCTGGATTACGAGAATCCCTACGGCGCAGGCCGCATCAGCATCCTGTAATAACTGCATAAAAATGGGCGTACCGTCGCAAAGACGGTACGCTGTTTTTGTATAACAATATAGAACGAAAAAAGCCATCCGGTGTAAACCGGATGGCTTTTTGGTTGGGGATGAGAGAATCGAACTCCCACAAGTAGAGTCAGAGTCTACCGCACTACCACTATGCAAATCCCCAATATTCGATTGCGTTTCGCGGTGTGAGCCGCTCAACGTGTGCTATTATACGCGGAAAAGTGATACTTGTCAAGCGTGATTTTGAAAAAATTGCAAACTTTTTTAAAATGCGCGCACCAGCGGAGAAGTTTCTGCTTTACCATAAACTGGCATATTCTGCACCGGTCTCTTCATATACTAAAATGTACAAACCTTCAAGATACACAAAGAAGAGGAGGACGGCCTATGCTGGAACGAACCCATGCCCAGAACACCCAAACTTTGCTTTCGAGCCGCATCCCGCGGGATACCGAGCACGAACGCTATCACCCAGAACTGGAAGAAGAGCTGAAGGAATGTCTGTTCTGCCTGCGGCGCAATGAGATGATGTTTGATCTGGAGGTGGATACAGACCTGATCGAGCAGCGCATTTACGAGCGGCAGGCGCTTTTGTGCCGCTACCGGTACTTACTGGCCAGGGCGCGGGAGCTGGGGCTGCACACCGTCCTGACGAAGTATCAGCCTGCTGGACAGGTTTGAACAGGTTGGCAGCATAAAAATCTTGACAGAAAGCCCCTTGCGTGTTATCATAAGCAAAGATAAATGCGTACCGGGCTTTGTCCGGCGCGATGAAATTTTGAGAGTTAGAGAGGTTTTCTATTATGGAACGTATTAAGACCATTGCTACTCGTGACCTGACCAAGAGCGTTAAGACCGGCGGCTGCGGCGAGTGCCAGACTTCCTGCCAGTCCGCTTGCAAGACCTCCTGCGGCGTGGCTAACCAGCAGTGCGAGAACAGCAACAAGTAATTTTTGCAACCCCCTGCCGCCTTTGCCGGGCGGCATTTTTTTGTATAATTGGAATGGAGAGTAAAATGGTACACCAGTATCAATTGAACGGCTATAACATCGTGCTGGACACCTGCAGCGGCTCGGTGCATGTGGTGGACGATGTTGCATACGATATCATTGCCATGTACCCGGAGCATACTGCTGACGAGATCGTTTCGGCTATGATGGCAAAGTATGGAGACCGCGAGGATGTCACGGAGGAAGATCTGCGTCAGTGCATCGATGATGTGACCAGCCTGAAGGAAGCAGGCAAGCTGTGGACCCCGGATACCTATGAGAATATGGCTTTCGACTTTAAAAACCGCAACACCGTGGTCAAGGCCTTGTGCCTGCATGTTGCACACACCTGCAACCTGAACTGCTCCTACTGCTTTGCTTCGCAGGGCCGCTATCAGGGCGACCGTGCGCTGATGAGCTTTGAAGTGGGCAAGCGTGCCATGGACTTCCTGATCGAAAACTCCGGCACCCGCCGCAACCTTGAGGTGGACTTTTTTGGCGGCGAACCGCTGATGAATTTTGACATGGTCAAAAAGCTGGTGGCTTACTGCCGTGAGCAGGAGAAGATCCACAACAAGAACTTCCGCTTTACCATGACCACCAACGGTATGCTGATCGATGACGATGTGATCGATTTCTGCAACAAGGAGTGCCACAACGTCGTTCTGAGTCTGGATGGCCGCAAAGAGGTCAACGACCGCTTCCGCAAGGACTATGCAGGCCATGGCAGCTACGATACCATCGTGCCCAAGTTCCAGGAGTTCGTGAAGAAGCGCGGCGACAAGAACTACTACATGCGCGGCACCTACACCCACTACAACACCGACTTCACCAACGATATCTTCCACATGGCCGACCTCGGCTTTACTGAGCTGAGCATGGAGCCTGTGGTGTCTAAGCCTGGCGACCCCAGTGCCCTGACCGAGGAAGATCTGCCCATCCTGAAGGAACAGTACGAGATCCTTGCCAAGGAAATGATCAAGCGCAACCGCGAGGGCCGCGGCTTTACCTTCTACCACTACATGATCGACCTCACCGGCGGCCCCTGCATCTACAAGCGCATTTCCGGCTGTGGCTCCGGCACGGAGTACATGGCTGTTACTCCTTGGGGCGATCTGTACCCCTGCCACCAGTTTGTGGGCGACCCCAAGTACCTGATGGGCGATATCTGGAAGGGCGTTACGAACACTGCCGTGCGCGATGAGTTCAAGCACTGCAACGCCTATGCCCGCAAGGAGTGCCAGAACTGCTGGGCAAAGCTGTACTGCTCCGGCGGCTGTGCAGCAAACTCCTACCACGCTACCGGCAACATTACCGGTGTGTATGAGTACGGCTGCGAGCTGTTCAAAAAGCGAATGGAATGCGCTATCATGATCAAGGTCGCTGAGAATCAGGAACTTGCCGCCAAGGGCATCGAGGTGCCTATTGAGCTTGGTTCTACCTGTAACGCCTGTGCTGATGGCGAAGCCTGCGAATGAGCACGACCACGCCTATTGTGGATTTTGTGCGCCGTTACGCACAGTCCGGCACCTCGCGGCTGCATATGCCCGGCCACAAGGGCCAGAGCCTTTTGGGCTTTGAGCCGTGGGACATTACCGAAATAAAGGGTGCGGATGAACTGTATGGGGCTGACGGCATCATTGCCCAGAGCGAAGCCAACGCTACCCGGCTGTTCGGCACGGTGCATACCTATTACAGCACAGAGGGCTCGTCCCAGTGCATCCGTGCAATGCTGTGCCTTGCACTGCAGGCTGCGCCCGCAGCCGGACAGCGCCCGGTCCTGCTGGCAGCGCGCAACGCTCACAAAGCGCTGTTGTATGCGGCGGCGCTGCTGGATTTTGATATCCAGTGGCTCTGGCCTGCGCCGCAGGATGCCGGTGCACTTTGCAGCTGCCCGGTGTCAGCTGCAAAGCTGACAGGTGCTCTGCAGGGTTTGGCACAGCAGGGCAGGAAGCCTTTTGGTATCTATGTCACCAGTCCGGATTATCTGGGCGGCGTGCAGGATATTGCAGCGCTGGCCGAAGTGTGCAAGGATTTTGGCGTTCCGCTTCTGGTGGATAATGCCCACGGTGCTTACCTGCGTTTTCTGCCGCAGGGCGGTCAGCATCCTATTGCACTGGGCGCGGCCATGTGCTGCGACTCCGGCCATAAAACGCTGCCCGTTGTCACTGGCGGCGCATACCTGCATCTGGGCAAAAATGCCCCCATTCAGGACGAAGCCGCTGTGCGCAATGCACTGGCATTGTTTGGTTCCACCAGTCCGTCTTACCTGATCTTGCAGTCGCTGGACAAATGCAATCAGGTTCTGTCGGAGGGTTATCCGCTGCGGCTTTTGCAGTGCTGCGGATATTTGACCCGCCTGCGCCGGGAGCTGAACGAAGCCGCTGCGGCAAAACACTGCCCGGGGCCGCTGGCACTGGAAAGCGAACCTCTCAAGGTCACGCTGGATGCTGCTACACTGGGCATGACCGGCACAGAGCTTGCAGAAGCGCTGCGCAGCGCAAAGGTCGAGTGCGAATATGCCGACCCGCGCTATGTTGTGCTGATGTTCACCCCGGCAAATCCGCCGCAGGACTTTGAACGGCTGACTTCTGCCGTTCTCCACATTGTGGAAAACCTTACAGGACCGTTCCCGCTCCCGGAAAAAAACGATCGTGAGCTTTTGGAGCTGGAACACGAATTGCACACCTGCTGCAGCATCCGGCAGGCCGTGTTTGCTCCGCAGGAGCAGGTGCCCACAGAGCAGGCGGTGGGGCGTATCTGCGCTATGCCGACGGTTTCCTGCCCGCCTGCGATCCCCATTGTGGTCAGCGGCGAGAAGATCACACCGGCTGCCGTCCGGCTGATGCAGAAATACCATGTAATGCAGGCGGCTGTCCTGCGCAAAACGATCTGATTGTTTCAAAAGGCCCAAAGGCATCGTGCGTTTTGCACGGTGCCTTTTTTGCGCGCATATCCTGCAAAGCATGTGCATACCTTTCCAGTAGAGACGGACAGGGAAAGGAGCACACTGCATGGAACTGAAGATCTTTCGGGATACGCTGCCACAGGCAGGCACGAGCTGCACCGTCAAGGCAGAACTTCCGCTGGAAACCGAGATCCTGATTTCAGATTATCTTCCGCCGGTGTTCAAGCTGGTCAAATGCTTTGCAAAACCGGTGGTGCTGCAAAAGCAGCTGCAGCCCGGGCGGCTTACATTGGAAGGCTATCTGCGCTGCACTGTGTTTTATCAGGGCGAGGACGGGGCCGGGCTTTGCCAGACCGAGCAGAAGCTGCCGTTTACAAAGCAGCTGGAGGTGCCGGAATTTTCCTTCACCAGCTGGATGGCCATGGTAGAAGGGCAGACCGAATACCTCAACTGCCGGGCGGTAAACCCGCACCGCATCGAGGTGCGCGGAGCCTATGGTCTTGTGGTTACTATCCATACACAGGATAAACAGGAACTGATCACGGCGCTGGCCGATGGCGGCATTGAACAGAAATTGCAGACGCTGAACGGCGTGCGCAGCACCGCGGTGCTGGAAAAGCTGGTCACTGTGGAAGGGGAGCTTGTGTTTGCAAAGCCGCCCGCAGCCATTCTGGACATTACCGGCAGTGCCGCCGTGCGGGAGGTAAAGCTGCTGGCGGGCAAGGCAGTGGTCAAGGGCGAGGTACGTGCCCAATGCGCCTGGCGTGCGGAAGGCGAAAGCAGCCTGCAAAGTCAGGCGGCATCCCTGCCGTTCAATCAGGTGGTGGATCTGGAAGGCGTAGCAGAGGACTGCAGATGCATGTGCGTGCTGGAGCCGGTGGGCTTTGCCCTTGCGGAGGGCGAACAGGAAGCCAGCGGCCAACTGACAGCCAGCGTGATGATGCATTTGCACGCATGGCGGCCCTGCCAGCTGCAATACGTAGCGGATGCCTTTTCTACGCAGTTTGAAACCGCCGTCACGCCGCAGGAATTGGCAGCAGAAGATCTTGCCTGTATGCTGAACGAGACAGCATCTTCCACGGTCTCCGGGCCGCTGCCAGATGCGGATGCTCAGCTGCGCGCCTGCTTTGTGTCTTATGGACCGGCGCAGGTAACACCTTACCGCGACGGCTGGGCCTTTACGGTGCGTGCCGTTGCCACCGCCTTTGCCGAGAACAGTCTTGCCGAGCTGGAAAGCTACGAAAAAACACTGGAGCTTGTCTTTCCGCTTGCAGTAGAAGCCCCGCCGGGTGCACAGTTCAGCCCGGAATGCTGGCTGAGCACCGAGAACATCCAGTGCAGCTGCACTGGCGGCACATTGGAAGTGACGGTCACCGCCCGTGCCGAAGGAGCCATCCTCTGCCGGAGCACACATTCGGGCATCGGCAGCATTGAGCTGGGCGAACCGCTGACGACTCCGGACCCGGAGATCGCACTGCGCATCTACTATGCACAGGCAGGGGAGGAGTTGTTCGGCATTGCCAGACGGTTCCATGTGTCACCGGCACAGATCCTGACGGCAAATGGGCTGGAAGCCGGTACGCAGGTCCTGCCGCAGGCGATGCATTTTCTGGTGCCGGGCGCATAAATCGACGAAGAACGCCGCCTTTTCAGGCGGCGTTTTCCTTTTGTGCCGAAAAGAAAGTGAAAAAGCCCTTCCTTCTCTGTGTGCGGGAGAGTATAATAAAAAGCGGTGTTTGAAATAGGAAAGGAGTAAAAAAACAAAGATGAATTCCAAAAGTAAGCTCCTTGCCCCGGAACTTGTCAATGCAGAAAGGCCGGTTTGGGCTTTCAGCAAAAAGATTTTCTGTGAGGGCATGCGGGATGGCGTTCCCATTGCGCTGGGCTATTTTGCTGTTTCCTTCTCGCTGGGCATTGCGGCCCGCCGGGCAGGCTTTACCCCGTTTCAGGGCTTTCTGGTCAGCCTACTGAACAACGCTTCGGCAGGCGAGTACGCTGCATTTGCCATCATCATGGCCAATGCGACCTATCTGGAAGTGGCCATCATCACACTGATTGCCAATGCGCGCTATCTGCTCATGAGCTGCGCACTGGCCCAGCGCTTTGCGCCGGGCACACCCTTCTGGCACAGGCTGCTCATCGGTTATGATGTGACAGACGAGCTTTTTGGCATCACCATTGCACGGCCCGGCAGCCTGAACCCATATTATACCTACGGTGCCATTCTGCTGGCGGCACCGGCTTGGGCCATCGGTACAGCGTTGGGCATCATTGCGGGCAATCTGCTGCCGCTGCGGGCTGTCAGTGCGCTGAGCGTTGCCCTTTACGGCATGTTCCTTGCCATCATCATTCCTCCGGCGCGTAAGAGCAGGGTGGTAGCTGCACTTGTTGCCATCAGCTTTGCACTGAGCTTTGTGTGCAATTACCTGCCGGGTATCTCCGCTCTTTCGGAGGGCACGCGCACCATTTTGCTCACAGTGCTCATTTCCAGCGCTGCAGCAGTTCTTTTTCCGGTAAATCCAGAAGAGCAGGAGGCAGAGCATGACGCATAATCATTACATTTACATTGCAGTGATGGCGCTGGTATCCTATGCCATCCGCATCCTTCCGCTCACACTGATCCGCAAGCCCATCAAAAATCGCTTCATTCAGTCGTTTCTGTATTATGTGCCCTATGTGACGCTGGCGGTCATGACCTTCCCGGCCATTGTCAACGCGACCCAGAGCCCGGCTGCCGGTGCCATGGCGCTGGTGGTAGGCATTGCAGCTGCTTGGTTCGGCGCAAGCCTGTTTCAGGTATCTGTGGCCTGCTGTGCCGTCGTGTTCGTGCTGGAACTGTTCCTTTAAAATTTTTGTGCCCGGCAGGCTGTCATGCTGCTGGGCACTTTTTCATTGCCCTACAGGAGGAAATTATCATGAAAAAAATTCTTATCACCGGTGCAGGCGGCTTTGTCGGCTCCCGCATTTTGCAGCAGTGGCAGGGAAAGTACGAGCTTTGCGCCCTTCCAAAAGGCTTTTTCTGTACAGCCGATGAAGCTCTCACCCGTGCACAGGTGGAAGCTTTGCATCCGGATGTGATCCTGCACACCGCCGCTCTTTCCGATACCAGTTACTGTGCGCAGCATCCGGCAGAAGCTTACCGTGCCAATGTGGAGCTGCCAGTCTGGCTGGCACGGGCTGCGCAGCAGACGAAGGCAAAGCTGGTGGCATTCAGCTCGGATCAGGTCTATGCTGGTGTGCAGCAGCAGGGGCCGCTGCCGGAAACACTGGCCCTGCATCCCGCAAACATTTACGGCCAATACAAGCTGAAAGCAGAGCAGCGTGTGCTGGAGCTCTGCCCGGACTCGGTCCATCTGCGTGCCAGCTGGATGTATGACCTGCCCGGCTATGGGCTGCCCATCCGCGGCAATCTGCCGCTGAATCTTCTGCGTGCCGCGCTGAAGGGAGAGGCTCTGCGCTTCTCCCGGAACGACCACCGCGGCGTGACCTATGTGCGGCAGGTGATCGAAAATCTGGAGCCTGCCATGACGCTGCCAGGCGGCGTATACAATTTTGGCAGCGGCAATGCTGAAAACATGGTATGCACCGCCCGGCAGTTTGCCGAAACGCTGGGAATCGCTGTGCAGATCGAGGAAGAAAGCTGGGGCCGGAACCTTGTGATGGACACCACAAAACTGGAACGCTTCGGCATCCGGTTCGACACCACTCAGCAGGGCATCCAGCGCTGTTTAAAAGATTACGGGCTGAGAACGCTGTAAAATTTCCATATCGCACAAAAATCAAATAAAACAAAACAAAAAAGCAGGAGTTCTGCGCGAAATTCTTCCGACCAAAGCGGAAAAAACGCACAAAGCGCCCTGCTTTTTGTGTTTCTCAGCGGGAAACAGCCGTTCACGAAAAAGTCATACTTAATTTACAAGGATACGCAGTTTTGCTATAATAAATCCGCTTTTTTGGTAAAGCAGTCGAAAAGAATGATTTTTGTCAAGATTTGAGGAGAGTGGAACATTTGAAGGAAGTCAAGCTCGAAGAGTCGGCGTATCAGTTCGACGCAAAAATGTCCCTGAAACAGGCCATCCCGCTGGGTCTGCAGCATGTCTGCGCCATGTTTGTGGGCAACCTGACCCCGCTGCTGATCATCACCAGTGCCTGCGGCATTGCGGGTGGTGAGTTCGCAGATCTGCAGGTCACGCTGCTGCAGAGTGCCATGTTCGTGGCCGGTGTGGTCACACTGGTGCAGCTGTTCACCATCGGCCCCGTGGGCGGCAGTGTGCCCATCATCATGGGCACCAGTTCCGGTTTTATCGGCGTGTTCAACAGTGTTGTCGGCAGCATGGGCGGCGGTGTGCTGGCCTATGGTGCCATTATGGGTGCATCCATCATCGGCGGCATCTTTGAAAGCGTGCTGGGCTTCTTCCTCAAGCCTCTGCGCAAGTTTTTCCCGCCGGTCGTCACCGGTACGGTTGTACTTTCCATCGGTCTTTCGCTGATCTCGGTGGGCATCAATTCCTTTGGCGGCGGCAACAGCGCAAAAGACTTTGGCTCCATGGAAAATCTTCTGCTTGCCCTGTTCGTATTGGTGGTCATTCTGATCTTCAAGCACTGGACCACGGGCTTCCTCAGCTCTTCCGCGATCCTGATCGGCATTCTGGCCGGTTACGTTGCGGCCTTTGTCATGGGTCTGGTGCTGCCCACCACCGGTGTCACTGCCGATGGTGTAGAGTTTACCAAGGCATGGGTGCTCAACTGGAATAAGGTGGCACAGGCCTCTTGGTTTGCCATTCCCAAGCTGATGCCGGTCAAGATCGTGTTTGATATGCGCGCTATTATGCCGGTGATGATCATGTTCGTTGTTACCGCTGTTGAGACCGTGGGTGATATCTCCGGTGTCATGGAGGGCGGCATGAATCGTGAACCCACCGATAAAGAGCTGTCCGGCGGTGTGATCTGTGACGGTCTGGGCTCCTCCTTTGCGGCTCTGTTCGGTGTACTGCCCAACACTTCCTTCAGCCAGAACGTGGGTCTGGTGGCCATGACCAAAGTGGTCAACCGCATGGCTCTGGCCTCCGGTGCCATCTTCCTGATCCTGTGCGGCCTGATCCCCAAGCTCGGCGCACTGATCTCCATTATGCCGCAGGCCGTTCTGGGCGGTGCTGCCGTTATGATGTTCTCTTCCATCGTGGTCAGCGGCATCCAGCTCATCACCAAGGAAAAGATGACCCCGCGTCAGCTTACCATCGTCTCGGTGGCTCTGGGTGTTGGCTACGGCATGGGTGCCAACAGCGGCATTCTGGCACAGGCTCCGCACGCTTTACAGCTGATCTGCGGCGAGTCCGGCATCGTTCCGGCTGCGTTCGTGGCGATCCTGCTGAATGTGCTGCTGCCGAAGGATGACAAGGCAGTATAAAGCTCAAAGCTTTTGCCGGGCCAGCGCTTCCAATTGCGCCAGTGCTTCGGGCGTGTCGGCGTCGGCCAATTCATTCCGATCCGCAATGTAAACGGTGTGAACATGCGCGGGATATTTCCGAAGCAGAACACTTCCGCCCATGCCCTGCGGCAAGGTGAGCAGTTCCTGAAAAAGTCCTTTTTCAAACAGAACGGGACTTCCAGTAAGGGGAGACGGGTCGTTACGGACCCGGAATCCCAGACGGAAGATCTCCCGTTCTGTTTCTTTTTGCCGTTCCAGCCGAGTTCTTTGATCCCATCCGGAGATGCCTGCCATGGCTTCCACTGTCTCGCGGCACAAAAGCGGTTGGTCTCCCGGCAGGAACATGCAGCCAAAAAGCTCCGGAACCTGTTCCAGCAGCGCGGAAAGTCCCAGCCTCACCGTATCGTTTCGACCGGGCAGATCGTGCAGCAGCACCGGAACATTGCGGGAGCGGCAAAGCTGCGCAACTTCGTCCGAACGTGTCACCACGATGCGGGCCGAAAGCTTTGGAGTATCGGTCGCCGCAAATGCGCGGCATAGCATCGGTTCCCCGCAGAACGGCGCAAGGAGTTTGTTGGAGCCGAAGCGCTGGCTCAGACCGGATGCCATGATGACACAGCCCACCGGAAGAAGTTCTTTCATATAGTACCACTCTTTCTGAAACGAATTCACAATAGTATTATATCGAAATCTGTGTTAAAATAAAAGAACAGAGAAAAAAAGAGAGAGGAACCTGCATCTATGATGACGATCCGAGAATATAAGCAGGCCGAAAGTCTGGAAGAAGCGTGGCAGCTGAACCAGAAAAAGGCCAACCGTGTGCTGGGCGGCATGATCTGGCTCAAAATGGAGAACATCAATGTCGGTACAGCCATCGACCTGTCCGGTCTGGGACTGGACACCATAGAGGAGACCGAGGGCAGCTTTTCCATTGGTGCCATGGTTACACTGCGCCAGCTGGAAGAGCACGCCGGTCTTGCTGCGTATACCCATGGCGCGGTAAAGGAAGCGCTGCGGCATATCGTGGGCGTGCAGCTGCGCAATCTGGCAACTGTGGGTGGCAGCATCTACAGCCGGTTCGGCTTTTCCGATGTGCTCACGCTGTTTATGGCCATGGACTGTTCGGTAGAGCTGTACAAGGGCGGCATCGTGTCTCTGCGGGAGTACGCCGAGCGTCCCTATGACCGGGACATCCTTGTGCGGCTGATCGTTAAAAAGGAAGAAGCAGAATTTTTCTATCAGTCCGTGCGCAACAGCCAGACTGATATCCCGGTGCTTACCTGCGCTGCCGCCCGTCTGGAAAACGGCAGCTATCGCATTGCAATCGGTGCGCGGCCGCTCAAGGCTGTGCTGTTTGAGCTGCCGGCAAAGGCGGGTGTTTCTGCGCAGGAACTGGCGCAGAACTTTGCCGATGAAGTAAAGCAAAAAATTGTCACTGGCTCCAATATGCGCGGCAATGCCGAGTACCGCCGCCATCTGGCAGGCGTTCTGACAAAGCGTGCTGTTCTGGAACTGGAAGCACGCACGGCACAGGAGGAAAATTAAATGCAGATCACTCTTACATTGAACGGCATCAAGGTCACAGAGGATGTGGCTGCAGATATGCTGCTGATCGATTTTGTACGTGCCCACGGCTGCAAAAGCGTTAAGCGCGGCTGTGAGACCTCCAACTGCGGTCTGTGCACGGTGTTTCTGGATGAGAAACCGGTGCTGTCCTGTTCGGTACTGGCAGCGCGTGCCAGCGGCCACAGCATTACCACACTGGAAGGCCTGCAGGAAGAAGCAGCGGAGTTCGGCGGCTTTATCGCGGATCAGGGTGCAGAGCAGTGTGGCTTCTGCAACCCGGGCTTTATCATGAACGCGCTGGCCCTCTTCCGCGAGAATCCGTACCCCAGTGAGGAAGAAGTGAAGGAATATCTCTCCGGCAACCTCTGCCGCTGCTCTGGCTATGAGGGCCAGCTGCGCGGCATCATGAACTTTCTGGCATGGAAAAAGCAGAAGGAGGCCGCAGAATGAGTACCATCAACAAGCCTTTCCGTAAAAAGGATGCCATGCAGCTGGTCACCGGCCAGCCCGTCTATATGGACGATGTGATCCCGCAGGACTGCCTGATCGTAAAGCTGCTGCGCTCTCCGCACGCAAATGCCATCGTCAAAACTATCAATACGGCTGTAGCAAAAAAGGTGCCCGGCATCGAGGCGATCTTTACATGGGAGGATGTGCCGCAGGATGCGCCGCGCTACACGCAGGCTGGCCAGACCTATCCGGAAGCCAGTCCGCGTGACCGCCTGCTCATTGACCGCCATGTGCGCTTTGTGGGCGATGTGGTGGCCATTGTGGCCGGTAAGGACGAAAAGTGCGTGGATAAGGCTCTCAAGCTCATCAAGGTGGAATATGAGGTTTTGGAAGCAGTGCTGGACTATCACACTGCCAAGGACAACCCCATTCTGGTGCATCCGGAGGACAACTGGGCCAGTCTGTGTCCGGTGGGAGCCGACAACAAACGCAACCTCTGCGCCCACGATGAGAGTGGCTCCGGCGATATCGATGCAGTGCTTGCAGCCAGCGATATAGTCATTGACCACATTTACCACACCAAAGCCTGCCAGCAGGCCATGATGGAGACCTTCCGCACCTACTGCTCCATTGATACCTATGGGCGGCTGAATGTGCTCAGCTCCACGCAGATCGTGTTCCATGCACGGCGCAATATTGCGAACGCACTGCATATTCCCAAATCTATGGTGCGCGTGGCAAAGCCCCGCATCGGCGGCGGATTTGGTGCTAAGCAGACGGCGGTCAGTGAGGTGTATCCGGCTTTTGTGACTTGGAAGACCAAAAAGCCCTCCAAGATCATTTTCAGTCGTGTGGAAAGCCAGATCGCATCCTCGCCGCGTCACGAAATGGAGATCCATGTGCGGCTGGGTGCTACGAAGGACGGCGTTGTGAAGGGCATTGATCTGTACACCCTTTCCAATACCGGTGCTTACGGTGAGCATGGCCCTACGACCGTGGGCCTTTCCGGTCACAAGTCCATCCCGCTGTACGGCAAGGCAGAAGCCTTCCGCTTTATCAGTGATGTGGTGTATACGAACCACATGTCTGCCGGTGCTTACCGCGGTTACGGCGCAACGCAGGGCCTGTTTGCGGTAGAATCTGCTGTCAATGAACTGGCTCATAAGCTGAATATGGACCCCTTTGAGCTGCGGCTGAAAAACGCCGTACAGGAGGGCGATGTGATGCCCGCCTACTATGGGGCTGTCAACACCAGCTGCGCGCTGGACCGCTGCCTTGTCAAGGTGCGGGATATGATCGACTGGGAGCACAAATACCCTGCCCGTGATATGGGCAACAGCAAGGTGCGCGCTGTCGGTATGGGCATGGCGATGCAGGGCTCTGGCATTTCCGGCATGGATGTGGGCAGTGCCACCCTGAAACTGAATGACGACGGCTTCTACACCCTGATGATCGGTGCGGCCGACATGGGCACCGGCTGTGACACTACACTGGCGCAGATCGCCGCCGAAGTGCTGGACTGCCCGCTGGACAATATCACGGTCTTCGGAGCTGATACGGATACCTCGCCCTATGACTCCGGCTCCTATGCGTCCAGTACCACTTACGTTACCGGCAAGGCCACCGAAAAGTGTGCCATGAAGCTGCGCGGCCAGATCTGCAAGCTGGGCGCAGAGCTGCTGGAATGCACCGAGGACGAGGTGGAATTTGATGGAAAAGATGTTTTCAAGAGCAAAGATCCCACACAGAAAAAGTCTCTGAGCGAGATCGCGTATGCTTCTCAGTTCGGCCACATGGTTCCGCTGGAAGCCACCGAAACACATACTTCGCCTTTGTCGCCGCCGCCGTTCATGGTTGGTGCTGCTGAGGTGGAAGTGGATACTGAGACCGGCGAGGTAAAGCTGCTGGAGTTTGATGCCTGTGTGGACTGCGGCACGCCCATCAACCCGAACCTGACCCGTGTGCAGGCTGAGGGCGGTCTGCTGCAGGGCATCGGCATGACTCTGACCGAAAACATCACCTACGATAAAAATGGCTACCCGGAAGAGAACTCTCTGTTCCAGTACAAAATTCCGGCCCGCACCGATGTGGGCAAGATCAAGGTTGAATTCGAGAGCAGCTATGAACCCAACGGACCCTTTGGCGCAAAGTCCATCGGCGAGGTCGTCATCAATACACCGCTGCCTGCCATTTCCGATGCCATCTATAACGCTATCGGTACCCGGTTCTATGAGCTGCCCATCACACCGGAAAAAATCGCCATGGCAGTTGCAGAAAAGCAGAAATGATCGACGAAAAAATTTTTCCGTTTCTTGCGGAGAAGGGACATGTTATTTCTCTGGTGGGCGGCGGCGGAAAGACCACACTGATGTACAATCTGGCTGCGCACTGCGCCCGCAAGGGCTGGCGGGTATTGGCCGCTACCACCACCCATATTATGCAGCCGCCCGGCGGGGTCTGGGCACAGACGGATGCAGAGCTTTTCCGCCTGTGGAAGTGCGGCAGTTATGCCGTGGCCGGAACCGCTGCACCCGGCGGCAAATTGACGGCCCCGCCGCAGGCACAGCTGGAGCGCTGGATGACCCTTGCAGATATCGTGCTCATTGAAGCGGACGGCGCAAAACGGATGCCCTGCAAGGCACCCGCTGCGCACGAGCCGGTGCTTTTACCGCGGTGCGATACGGTTCTGGCCGTAGCAGGGCTTTCTGCGTTGAGGCATCCGCTCCGGGAGGTCTGTTTCCGGGCAGAGCTTGCCGCAGAGCTGCTTTGTGTTCCGCAGGATGCGCAGTTGACACCGGAACTTCTGGCAAAGCTGCTTGCAAGTGAAGCCGGTGGAAGGAAGGCTGTAGGGGATCGCAGCTTTTATGTTGTACTCAATCAGGTCGATACAAAAGAGCAGGCTGCTCTGGCCCGGCAGGTGGCTGATATTCTGAAAAAAATTTATCGGATTTCCTGCGCTACGTCTCATTTCGAGAAAGGAGAACGTGCATGAGCAAAGAAGGCAAGATCGTGTTCTGCACCGGCGGCGGATGTACCGCAAAGCTGGGAGCCGGAGCGCTGAGCCGTATTCTGGAAAAGCTGCCGCGCGGTGCAAGAGACCCGAGCCTGCTGGTGGGCTACGACAGCCGGGATGATGCCGCCGTGTACCGCATAACAGATGATATTGCGCTGGTGCAGACGGTGGACTTTTTTCCGCCGATGGTGGACGACCCCTATACCTTCGGGCAGATCGCAGCGGCCAACGCCCTGAGTGATGTCTATGCCATGGGTGGCGAGGTTAAGACTGCACTGAACCTTGTCTGCTTCCCGGAGAGCATGGATCTGAACATTCTGGGCGAGATTCTGCGCGGCGGAGCCAAGAAGGTGGCCGAAGCGGGCGGAAGCCTTGCAGGCGGGCATTCCATTGCCGATACAGGTGTGAAATACGGACTTTCGGTGACTGGCCTTGTGGACCCGAAAAAAATGTATACGAATGATTCCGGCAGGCCCGGCGACAAGCTGATTTTAACAAAAGCTCTGGGCGTGGGCCTGATCTGCACGGCAAACCGTGTGGGCGAAGCGGCACCGGAAGATATGGCCGGTGCCATTGCGTCCATGACAACGCTGAACAAAAACGCTGCCGAGATCAGCCGAAAGTATACGGTCCACGCGGCAACCGATGTGACCGGTTTCAGTTTTCTGGGCCATCTGCACGAGATGATGGGCGGAAAGCTTTCCTGTATCATTGATGCACGGATGGTGCCGGTTCTACCGGGAGCCGAAAAAGCGGCAGATGATTTTTTGTATACTGCTGCCGGACAGCGCAACCGCAACCATACCGGCCCATATGTCACTTTTGAAAATGTGCCGTTTGCAATGGAAGAGGTGCTGTTTGACCCACAGACTTCCGGCG
The DNA here is from genome assembly GCF_009679665.1 of Faecalibacterium sp. BIOML-A4. Taxonomy (NCBI): domain Bacteria; kingdom Bacillati; phylum Bacillota; class Clostridia; order Eubacteriales; family Oscillospiraceae; genus Faecalibacterium; species Faecalibacterium sp. BIOML-A4. The sequence goes on from NZ_WKZG01000005.1 coordinate 26,135, forward strand.
GACTATTGCTGGCCGTGTTGCCAGAAGAAGCAAATGCGCTGGAAGCAGAGCTGCAGGCCGCTGGCCTGCCCGCAAAGATCGTGGGTGAGATCATACCCAAAACCGAACAGGAAATCACTGTAAAATACTGATGGAGACCTACAATTATGATGCTGAAAGTTGATGCCCGTGGTGACACATGCCCGCTGCCCGTTGTAAAAGCCAAAAAGGCGATCTCTGAACTGAAGGGTGCCGGTGAGGTGGAAGTGCTGGTGGATAATGAGATCGCCGTGCAGAACCTTACCAAAATGGCCCAGCAGAAAGGTTATCAGTACAGCGCCGAAAAGCTGGCCGAGCGGGAATACCGCGTGCTGTTCACGGTCGGCGAAGCGTCCGAAACACCCACTGAAGAAGCACCGGCCTGTGCACCGGACACCCGCACAGACACGGTGGTTGCCATCAGCTCTGATAAAATGGGCATTGGCGCAGATGACCTTGGCAAGTCCCTGCTCAAGGCCTTTGTGTTCGCACTTACCCAGCAGGATCAGCTGCCCAAAACAGTGCTGTTCTATAACGGCGGCGCGTCCCTGACCTGTGATGGTTCGCCCATGCTGGATGACCTGAAGGCACTGGAAGCACAGGGCGTGGAGATCATGACCTGCGGCACCTGCCTGAATTTCTATGGCCTGACCGAAAAGCTTGCTGTTGGCAGTGTGACCAACATGTACACCATCGTGGAAAAGCTGACGCAGGCAGGCAACGTGGTGAAACCGTGATCTATCTGGATAACGCTGCCACGACCCTGCGCAAGCCGCCGCAGGTAGAGCAGGCTGTGCTGGACGCAATGCGCACGGCAGGCAATCCGGGACGGGGTGCCCATGAGCCAACGCTGCACGCAAGCCGTCTTGTTTATGCTGCACGGTGCGCAATGGCAAAGCTCCTCCACGCACCAGACCCGTCCTGTATTGCCTTTGCGGCAAATGCAACGGAGGCCTTGAACATTGCATTGGGGGGCCTTTTTGCACCGGGCGATCATATCATCACAACGGTATGTGAGCATAACTCTGTTCTGCGGCCGCTCTACCGGCTGCGGGAACAGGGCTTGCAGTTCAGTTTTGCAGGCGTGGATGAGCGCGGACGGCTGCAATATGATGACTGGGATAAGCTGGTTCAGCCCAATACAAAGGCGCTGGTCGTAACAGGTGCTTCCAATGTGACCGGCAACGGAACGGATCTTGCAAAAGCAGCGGGTTTTGCGCACCGGCACGGCCTGCTGCTGATCGTGGATGCGGCCCAGACGGCGGGTTCACAGGCCATTGACGTACAGGCACTGGGCATTGATGTGCTATGCTTCACCGGGCATAAGGCGCTGCTTGGCCCGCAGGGAACAGGCGGCTTGTATGTGCGCCCGGGGCTTTCCATCCAGCCATTGGTAGTGGGAGGCAGCGGCGTACACAGCTTTGATGAACAGCATCCTGCACAGATGCCCACCGCTCTGGAAGCCGGGACGCTCAATGTTCCGGGTCTGGCGGGCCTGTGTGCCGGTGTGGAATGGATTCTGGCTCAGGGTGTGGAAACGCTGTGTGCAAAAGAATCTGCACTGGCAGCGCTCTTTTATAAAAACATTCGAGATCTGCCGAACGTGAAGATCTACGGCGACCCGGAAATGGCGCTGCACGCTCCCATTATCTCGCTCAACATTGGAGACGAAGATTCAGCCCGCATTGCAGATATCCTGTGGGACGACTACAGCATCTGTGTGCGTGCCGGCGCGCACTGTGCACCGCTGATGCATAAAGCGCTGGGCACGGTGGAACAGGGCGTGGTACGGTTCAGCTTTTCGCATTTCAATACGGAAGCCGAAGTGCTTCAGACCGCAGCCGCTGTTCAGGAGCTTGCACAGGAGATCTGATATGCGCATCAAAAAAACTTATATTGTTCTTTCATTCCGCACAACGCTGGATGCCATGGAATGGGAAAAGCAGTGCCTTGCGGAGAAGGTTCCGGGCAGGCTCATCCCACTGCCGCGCGAGATCTCCGCAGGCTGCGGCCTTGCCTGGCGGATGCTGCCGGAAGAATTTGAGCAGTGGCAGAACCGGCTGGACCCGGCACGTTACGATCAGGCTGCAGCAGTAGAACAGTAATAAAGATAAAACAGGAGAATGACGCATGGGTAAAATGCCGCTTTATACAATGCTGCAAAAAGCCCGTTCTATGGGCGGCTGGACGATGGTGGCCCAGTTAGAGGGCGATGCCGCGGGGAGCCAGCTGCTTTTGCTGGAGGGCAGGCCTGTGTGGCAGAGGGGGGACAGCACCGTACTGCTGCAGCACCTGACAGAACTGCAGGGCTGCACAGCAGCTGGTATCCACTCTGTTGCAGGCACAGACATCTTTGCGGAGCGCTTTGGCGCGGTGCCGCAGCTGGTAGTCTGCGGCGGTGGACATGTGGCTGCAGCCGTTGTGCAGCTTGCAAAGCTGCTGGGCCTGACGGTCCTTGCAATGGATGACCGCGAGGAATATGCACAGCAGCTGCGGCTGGCCGGAGCCGATAAAGTGCTCTGCCTGCCGTTTGATAAAGCGCTTGCGCAGGTACCTGACGGCGCAGAGACTTATTTTGTGGTCGTCACCCGGGCACATGCATTTGATGTGGACTGCCTGAAGGTGATATTAAAAAAAACTGCAGCCTATGTTGGCATGATGGGCAGCCGCGGGCGTGCCGCACTGGTGCGCCGTCAACTTCTGGAAGCCGGTATCGATGCCGAAAGAGTGGAGGCGTTGTACGCCCCCATCGGGCTTTCCATCGGCTCACAGACGGCAGAGGAGATCGCACTTTCCATTCTGGCACAGATCGTATCGATCAAGAATGCGCGTCCGCAGACGGAGGGCTTTTCATCTGCCCTTCTGGAAGCCATGGCTCAGACAGATGCCGCCGGGCAGCAGGCGGTGCTTGCCGTGATTGCGGCGCGGCACGGCTCTACGCCGCGGGAAATCGGCGCAAAAATGCTGGTTCGCACAGACGGCTCTATTGTGGGCAGCGTGGGCGGCGGCATTATGGAGCACCGCACCATTCTGGCTGCACAGGAAATGCTGACGGGAGCCGCTCCGACGTATCAACGGCTGCATTTTTCGGCAGACGGCAAAAATGATGATGCAGCAATTGCTGCCTGCGGTGGGTCTATGGAGATCGTATTGACTCGACTCCAGCCCGGAGAGGAGATCAAATGAAGAAGGATCCACTGATCCTTGTGCGCGGCGGCGGCGACCTTGCTACCGGCACCATTCACCGGCTGTGGAGCGCAGGCCTGCGTGTGCTGGTGCTGGAAGCGGAGCATCCGGCGGCGATCCGGCGGCAGGTTTCTCTGTGCGAAGCCGTTTATGAAGGTGAGACCGCCGTTGAAGGTCTGCGTGCGGTACGGATCGAAACTCTGGCGCAGGCAGAAGAAGTCTGGAAACAGAATGCCGTTCCTGTTCTGGTAGACCCGCAAGGAAAAAGCATTGCGCCCGCAAAGCCGGATGTCCTTGTGGATGCGATCCTTGCCAAAAAGAATCTTGGCACAACGCGGGATATGGCACCCCTGACCATTGCACTCGGCCCCGGTTTCACGGCCGGGCAGGATGTGGATGTGGTGGTGGAGACCAAACGCGGCCACCGGCTGGGACGCATCATTCGGGAAGGCAGTGCCGTCCCCGATACCGGCATTCCCGGAATCATTGGCGGCTACGGCAAAGAGCGCGTGATCCATGCCGGCACGGCCGGTATATTTATGGATCTCCGCAAAATTGGAGATATCGTGGAAGCGGGTGAGACCATTGCGCAGATCCGCACGGCAGATGGTGCCATGATCTCTGTGACCACGCAGATCACGGGCATTCTGCGCGGCATTCTGCGCAGCAGTTATCCGGTAACGCCCGGTTTTAAGGTGGCCGATATAGATCCCCGCAAAGAGGAACTTTCCAACTGTTTTCTCATTTCGGATAAGGCCCGCTGCATCGCGGGCAGTGTGCTGGAACTTGTCTGCGCTCAACTGTGGAAATAAACCTGTAAAAAGCAAAAACCTCCGCTTCCCGGCGGTAGTACCGACAGGGAAGCGGAGGTTTCTATTTTTCATTTCAGTTGCGGTAGCAGCGGTCCTGACCTACCAGCCAGTCCTCACACAGGCGCTGGGCTTCCTCCAAACTGCGGCTCTCGCAGTCGAAGAATGCACCGTGCATCGAGCGATAGGAGTAGTGAACTCTCGGAATACCGTTGCCATCCTTGAAGCGTTCGCAGCGTTCTTCACCGGGCATCAGAAAAAGTTGTTCCATGGTTTCTTCTCCTTTGATTTCAGCATTCCGGAGCGGCCGGCCGGGTGCAAGCCGCACAACGCTTGCTATTGTAGCACGCAGGGGAAAAGTTTGCTATTGCCTTTTTGGCCAAAGATATGTTTTGTTTTTCTCTGTGGTTGTGGCACAAAAGGTCTTGACAAGATCATTCGTACAGGATACATTCCTGTTCCTGCATTTTCTTTTTTGCCGCTGACGCTTTGCAGGGGCAGCTGCCTTGGCGTATGAAAAAACCGATGGAACGGATGAAAATATTTTGTGTACTTTTCACAGTTTTCTTCTCGAGATTTTGGTGGTACAATAGAAGCATTAAAATATATCCTTTCAGGAGGAGCACATGGCAGAAAAGAATATTGAACTGGATAGTGTAGAGGTCGCCGCAGCTGTTTTTGGCAACTGCGACCGGAACATCCGTCTGCTGGAGAACGAATTTTCTGTTACGGCGGTCTGCCGGGGCACGCAGCTGCGGCTTTCAGGCGAACCGGCCAATGTTGCCGCGGCCAGCCGCGCTGTGGAGGGAATGCTGCTTCTGATCGAGAATCATACACCGCTGGAAGACCAGACCGTGCGCTACTGCATCAGTCTGGCGCACGATGGAGCAGAAAAGCGGGTCAAAGAACTGACCGAAGATTTTGTTACCGTAACGGTCAAGGGACGGCCGATCCGGCCCAAAACACTGGGCCAGAAGGAATATCTCAATGCCATCCGCACCAATGCCATCACCTTTGGCGTTGGCCCGGCGGGTACCGGCAAGACCTATCTGGCCGTTGCCATGGCGGTAAAGGCTTTTAAAGCCAAGGATGTTTCCCGCATCGTGCTCACCCGCCCGGCAGTGGAAGCAGGTGAAAAGCTGGGCTTTCTGCCCGGTGATCTGCAGCAGAAGGTAGACCCTTATCTGCGCCCGCTGTATGACGGCCTGTTTGATATGCTGGGTGCCGAAACTTACGAGCGCCTTGTGGAAAAGCAGATTATTGAGGTTGCACCGCTTGCCTATATGCGCGGACGCACGCTAGATGATTCCTTTATCATTCTGGACGAGGCACAGAACACCACACCGGAGCAGATGAAAATGTTCCTCACACGTATGGGTGTCGGCTCCAAGGTGGTGGTTACCGGTGATGTGACCCAGATCGATCTGCCGGAACGCACCCGCAGCGGTCTTGTGGATGCACTGCACGTGCTTAAAAATGTAAATGGGATTGCACAGTGCTATTTTACTGAGAAAGATGTTGTGCGCCACCGTCTTGTGCAGGAAATTATCAAGGCTTACGAAAAGGCTGCACACCCTGAAAAATAAAATCACCAGAATTCATATAAAGCCATCAAAAACAGAAAGGAGTGGACTGATTTATGTCCAATAAAGTTTTGATCACCAATTCACAGAAGGCCGTCAAGGTTCCTTCCGGTCTGCGCATTCTCATCCGCCGTGCCTGTAATGCCGTGCTGGAGTATGAGCATTTTGAAGCTCCTGCAGAGATCAGCGTGACCTTTGTGGATAACGCTGCCATTGCTGAGCTGAACAACCAGTACCGCAACAAACCCATGCCCACCGACGTGCTGAGCTTCCCTCTGGGTGTAGACGGCAAATATGATGTTGACGAGAACAACGGCTGCAAAATGCTGGGTGACATCGTCATCAGTATGGAGCGTGCACAGGAGCAGGCAAACCTCTACGGCCATCCGCTGCAGCGTGAGGTGGCGTTCCTGACGGTGCACTCCATGCTGCACCTGCTGGGCTACGACCACGAAAATGGCGGTCTGGAAGCCATGCGGATGCGTGAGAAAGAGGAAGCTGTTCTGCTGCAGCTGGGCCTGCCGCGCACCGTAAGCTATACCGAGTAATTGATTCACCGTGCGGTTGCCGCACAATACAGACAGGAGCTAGATTTTGAGTAACGCTACACCCATTCAGGGGCATTATGATACTTCTTCCGTTTTTGTGGCTGTCATTGGCCGTCCCAATGTTGGCAAATCCAGTCTGACCAACCTTCTGGTTGGCGAAAAGGTAGCCATCGTCACTTCCAAGCCGCAGACCACCCGTACCCGCATTACCGGCGTGATCACCCGCGGGCCGCTGCAGTATGTGCTGCTGGATACACCCGGTGTGCACAAGGCACGCAACAAACTGGGTAAACGGATGGATAAGACTGCCAGCGATTCCATTGCAGATGTGGATGTTTCCATGATGCTGTTTGAGCCTTACGGCGCACTGAATGAATCGGAAATGGTGCTGGTGGATATGCTGCGCAGCAGCGGCGGCCCGGCAATTGCAGTCATCAACAAGACCGACCTTGTCAAGGAGCCTGCTGATCTGGAAGCCCGCAAAGAAGAGCTGAAGGCATTGGGTGTATTCGACGATATCTACACCATCAGCGTCCGTGATAACGACGGCTGCGAAGTGCTGTTCGATGCTTTAAGCCGCTATGCTGTGGAAGGCCCGCATTATTTTGATGATGATGCCTACACGGATATGCCGGAAAAGGAGCTTGTGGCGGAGGTCATCCGTGAAAAGGCCCTGCTGTTCATGCGCGACGAGATCCCCCATGGCATTGCTGTTGTGGTGGAGCGCTTCAAAGAGCGCCCGGGCACCGACCTGATCGATATTGATGTAAATATCTACTGCGAGCGCGAAAGCCACAAGGGCATGGTCATTGGAAAAGGCGGTGCAATGCTGAAAAAAATTGCCAGTGCTGCCCGTGCAGACTGCGAAGAGTTTTTGGGCTGCCGCGTCAATCTGCAGTGCTGGGTAAAGGTAAAATCCGATTGGCGCGATAACGAGTTCCTGCTGAACAACTTTGGCTTCAAGCAGAACACCAATAACCGCTGACACTTGCCAAAGCAGGACAGAATTCCCTTGGATGAACGGTTAAAATAAACCTGACACTATCCGTAACAGGGAAGAGGTGCTGCAAATGGATTCACAAGCAAGCTGGCAGGCGTTTGCCTGCACGGGAAACATTCTTCGTTATCTCGATTATAAACAACAGCGGCCGGAAGAAACCCCGGCAGAGGACCAAGAAAATGGAAGCCTTTGTAACCACGGGTCTGGTGCTGAAGGAGACCCGCTATAAGGAATCGGACCGCATTCTGACGATCCTGACACCGGAACTGGGCGTGATCTCGGCAGCAGCGCAGAGCAGCCTGCGGCTGAAGAGCAAGCTGTTCAGCGCGTGCGGGCTGTTCTGCTACTCCGAGTTCACACTGGTGCCGGGCCGCAACATGTACACTGTGCGGGAAGCGGAAGTGAAAAATGTCTTTCACGGCATCTCGTCCAGCATTGAGGGTATGAGTCTTGCCATGTATATGGCTGAAATGGCAATGACCCTTTCGCCCACCGGGCAGGAGGCACAGCGGGAGCTTCGGCTGCTGCTCAACTGTTTCTATATGATCAGCGAGAGCAAAACGGACCTGCGGGTGATCAAGGCCGTGTTTGAACTGCGCACCATGAGCGAGTGCGGCTTTATGCCGCAGATCGTGTGCTGCCGCGATTGCAGCGCCTATGATGGTGCTGCGTTCTATCTGGATGTGCAGGAAGGCCACCTACTCTGTGCAGACTGCGCCGCAAAAGCAGGAAAGACCTGCAACCTTGATCAGGGCGCACTGTATGCGCTGCGGCACATCTGCCTCGTGGACGACAAAAAAATATTTGCATTCAAAATTTCTGTGGGCAGTCTGGAAAAGCTTTCCGCAGTGGCAGAGCGCTATGCACTGACCCACATGGACAAGCCTTTGAAAAGCTATGACTTTTTAAAGACCCTGCTGCCCTGAGCATAAAGGGAACCTATGGAAACAAGTTACTTAAAAACTCTGGAACTGGATAAGATCATCGCCCGTGCCGCAGAGGGCTGCGTGTGCAAGGAAGCGCGCGAAATGCTGCTTGCCACTCAGCCGCAGTGCGACCCGGACGAGGTGCGCTATGCGCTGGAACAGACCGATGCCATCAACACCCTGCTGATCAAAAACGGCTCCCCGCGCTTTGGCGGCGTGGAGAATGTCAGTCAGCTGGCGGCCCGCGCCGTAAAAGGCGGCGTACTTTCAATGGGCGAGCTGTTGATGGTGGCTGGTGCACTGCGCAATTTTCAGAATCTTTCAAGCTGGTATGGCGCTTCGGAGCACGACGCTCTGCCTACAGACGATCTGTTCTATGCGCTGGCACCGCAGCCGGGCCTGGAACAGCAGATCTCCAGCGCCATTCTGGCACCGGATGCCATGGCAGACACGGCCTCTCATACCCTGAACGACCTGCGCAAAAAGATCCGCGCAACGGAGAACAGCATCCGTGACCGTCTGGAGAGCATGGTCCGCAATATGGATACTTCCAAGTATCTACAGGAAAGCGTGGTTTCCATGCGCAATGGCCGGTATGTTGTGCCGGTCAAGAGCGAATACCGCGGTGAGGTGAGCGGCATTATTCATGATGTTTCGTCTACCGGAGCCACCGTCTTTGTGGAGCCGCAGGCCGTTGTGGAAGCCAATGCCCGCATTTTGCAGTACCGTGCGCAGGAAGCGCAGGAGATCGAGCGCATTCTGGTGGCCTTTACCGCACAGGTGGCCGCCATTGAGCCGCAGTTCCAGTACAGCTACAAGGCTATGCTGGAGATCGATGTTCTGCTGGCAAAGGCACGGCTGGCTTTGGATCTCAAGGCATTCAAGCCTGCTGTCCGCACCGACGATTCCTTCTCGCTGATCCGTGCGCGCCACCCGCTGATCGATCCTAAAAAGTGCGTGCCTGTGGATATTGCTCTGGGCAGAGATTACGATTCGCTGATCATCACCGGACCGAACACCGGTGGCAAAACCGTCACCTTGAAAACAGCGGGCCTGCTGTGCGCCATGGCGCAGTGCGGCTTCCTGATCCCGGCTGACGAGCGCAGCGAGATCTGCGTATTTGACGAATTTCTGGTGGATATCGGCGATGAACAGAGCATTGAGCAGAGCCTTTCCACCTTCTCCGGTCATATGAAAAAAATCACCGGCATTCTGGAGCTTGCCATGCCGCACACACTGGTGCTGCTGGACGAGCTTGGTGCCGGTACCGACCCCGCCGAAGGTGCTGCGCTGGCTGTGGCCATCATTGAAGAGCTACGCCGCCGCGGCGTGCTGCTGATGGCCACCACTCACTACGCGGAGCTGAAGGTGTTTGCTCTGGAAACCAAGGGCGTTGTCAATGCCAGCTGTGAGTTTGATCTGGAAACGCTGCGCCCGACCTATAAGCTGAGCGTCGGCGTGCCGGGCAAATCCAATGCGTTCCTCATCAGCGAAAAGCTGGGCATCCCGGAGCGCGTGATCGAAGCGGCACAGCAGCATCTTTCCGCAGAGGATAAGCGTCTGGATGCCGTTCTGGGACAGCTGGATGATCTAAAGCTGCAGCTGAAGGAAAGCCAGAACGAGGTGGAAGAGCTGAAAAATGAAGCTTCCCACCAGCTGGAAGCCGCGCAGAAAAAGCGTGATGAGCTGATCCGCCAGGGCGAAAATGAACTGGAAGCTGCCCGTGCCAAGGCTCGTGCGCTGGCACAGCAGGTGGAAAGTCAGGCTTACGCCCTGACCGATGAACTGCGTCAGCTGCAGAAGGATGAGCGCATGAGCACCCAGCAGAAAGCTCAGCGCGCCCGCGAGATCGCCAAAAAAGAATCGGAAAAGCTGTTTATCGGCTCCGAGGCTGTGCATAACCCCGTCAAGGAATTTGTGCCGCTGAAAGAGGTCAAGGTAGGGCAGGAGGTCTGCATTGCAGAGCTGAACCAGCTGGCTACCGTATTGGCCCTGCCGGATAAAAACGGCGATGTTCTGGTGCGTGCAGGCATCATCAAGACTAAAGTTCCGCTCAAGGGCTTGAAACAGCCGGAAAAGCTGGTCAAGGAAAAGAAACCGCAGACGAAAGCACAGCAGCGCTATTCCCGCCTGACCGGCGATGCCAACCGCCCGAACGGCAGGGTAGAGAGGGTACAGCGTTCCGCCAAGATGGAATGCAATCTGCTGGGCCTGACGGTGGACGAAGCGCTGCCGGAGGTGGATTCCTTTATCGACCGTGCCATCCTGAACGGACAGACAGTGGTTTATCTGATCCACGGCAATGGCACCGGTGCGCTGCGCACAGCTATCCACAAGCATCTGCGCGGCAACCGCATGGTCAAAAGCTTCCGTCTGGGCCGTTATGGCGAGGGTGAAAGCGGCGTGACCGTGGTAGAGCTGAAATAAAGAAAAAGCTATCCGAAGGATTTTTCGGGTAGCTTTTTCTCACATTGAAAGAATTTGCAGAGCAGGATCGTATTCTATAAAGAATGCTAATATAAGGATGTAAGCCAAAATGGCAAAACGATATTCCAAAGCCGCGCACTCAAAAAGACGAAAACAGACTTCTCATGTGCTCAAAAATACGGTCATTCTGCTTTTTTGCGCAGTGGGTATCTGGTTTGGCAGCTCACTCTGGCATGCAGCGCTGACTCTGCAGACAGCTCAACCAGCGGAAAGCATCGCCGGTGAAGAATTCCGTCCGCAGGTCGGTGATCCTCCTTACCGCGTGGTGATCGATGCCGGGCACGGTGGAGCAGACCCGGGTGCAAGGGGAGTGATCGAAGAAAAAGATATGACCGCAGCAACCGCCTCGGAACTGATCCGGCTGCTGCAGCAGGACTCTAATTTTATTCCGCTGCAGACCCGTGACAGCTTTGATGAAACCACTACGCCCGCCCAGCGTGCCGCCAGAGCGGACGAACAGGCACCGCAGCTGTTGCTTTCCATCCACGGCAACTCAGCTGCAAATGGCTCCACTGCATCCGGCTTTGAGTGCTATCCGGCAGTGCCGGGCCGAACTTGGCATCAGGAAAGCTTTTACTTTGCGCAGCTGCTTGCCAAAGGAATGCAGGTTGCAGGAGCATCTCTGCGTGGGCGCGGGGGAGTCCGATACATTTATTATCTGGAAAACGATCAGAAGCAACTGGTGGAAAGTACCCACACCGAGGTGCGTTCAGAGCGAAGCTTTACGTTGCTGGAAGATGTAAATTGTCCGGCAGTGCTGGCAGAGCAATGCTTTGTAACGAATGAAGCAGATGTTGCACAGTTCGGCAGCGAAGAAGGTTGTAAAAAAACAGCCCGCGTTTATTACGAAGCGATCTGTGCATACTTTGGCACACAGCCGCAGGCCGAGCAGCTTGCCGGGTTCACTTTAAATTAAAAAGTATCAGCATAGCATCACCAAGGGAGAAGAAGCGATAACATTCTGAACCCAACACCATACAGCCATCAGTATTTTAAGACCGCTGAACTCATAACCAGAAGAGAAGGGCGGTCTTATTTTTTTGAGTGTATAATTTTCGTATAATGCACGTTATGCGAAATACAGGGAAGTGAAAAATCTCTATTTTCCTGAATCTGGCCTTTTTCCGCGACCTGCGGATCTGCAGCCATCTGTAATACCGTATGATTCAACTTTTGCGTTTTTTATATTTTTGTGTCTCATTAGTATTTTGGTGCTACAATCTTTTTATGGACTTACAAATTACAAATGCTGCACAGTCTGCCGCTGCCATGCGCGCTTGCATTTTATTTTTCCAGATTCTCTTTTTATGTTGCTATAAGTTCTGTGGTCATTCTAATCTTTTTATTTTTCTGCGCACGACCATTTGCTCGTGCGATTTCAAATCGCTGGCCAGATCACAGCTTATCATTCCATTATTTATATAAATATATCTATAAAAATACCGCCGATGACATGTCCGCACCTTGGACGCGTCACAGACGGTATCGTTTCATTTTATGGGTATTCTTATGTGGTTCAGGAATTTCCGTTTCCAGCGTTCGCATCAGGCTTCATTGCAAGCACGGAAGCATCCAGCCCGATGCCATCCTGAGCCGCACCCTCAAAGGCTTTCATGGGCACAGACGAAAGTTCCTCATCCAGAGCTGAATCCTCTGCTGTCTCCCCTGTTTCCTTTTCTGTTGTATCCAAGATGCGAGAAGATGCTTTGGGCTTTTTGACCTTGCCCAGCGGGTTTTCTTCAATGGCCGCGCGCACCTGAAATTCCTGTAGGTGCGTATAAATTTGTGTGGTAGACACGTTGCTGTGGCCCAAAAGCTGCTTGAGTGTAAGGATGTCCACATTGCCGGTCTGATACATCAGAGTTGCGGCAGTGTGGCGCAGCTTATGTGTGGAAAAGCCTTTTAATCCGGCTGCTTTCATTGCACCGGTCACTAGCTGTTCTACCCTGCGGTTCGAGATACGCTCTTTGCGCCGTCGGGTAATAAAGACCGCCTTTTCCTGCGGCAGAAGCCCCTCCATCGTATTGCGTTTGCCCAGATACAGCCGCAATGCTTCCATGCAGGCATCATTCAGATAAACCATGCGCTCCTTGTGGCCCTTGCCAAACAGGCGTATCTGGCGGTTTTCCAAATCAATGTCGTCCAGATTCATGCCGACAAGCTCTGCCAGACGCATTCCACAGTTCAAAAACAGCGTCACCATGCAATAATCCCGCTCCGGAAAATCGCTTTGGGTCTGCGTGCTTTCCAATAACTCCATGGACTGCTCCGCCGTCAGATATTTGGGCAGTACCTTATCCTGTTTGGGTGGGTGGATGGCCGCAGTCGGATCTGCACCCAGCCGGTTGACCTGATTGACCAGGTAATCATAAAAGCCGTGCAGGCTTGCCAGCCGCCGGGCCGTTGAGGACTTTTTGTTGCCGCACTCGCGGTTTAAAAAGTACAGATATTCGTAGATATCCTCCTTTGTTACGGAGGCCCAGAATGCGGTGTCCAGCCCTTTGGGGTCGATATCCTTCATCTCGCTGTCTTCGGGCACAAGCCCACGGCGGCGCTTCATAAAACGGCTGAATCCGCGCAGATCACAGTAGTAGCTGAACGCCGTGTTTGCGCTTTTGCCCGCGATCACTTCCAGATAGCGGACGTATTCTACAATGTCCGGCGCAGCATCATCGAAGGGCTTGTGCTTGCCGGGATTTTTCTCGTCCAGATAGATCGACATTGTTTTTCCTCTTATAAGCGGTCAGATTTCAGGGCATTGATTGCATCGGTGATATAAGCCGCGCCGATCAGCTGCATTCCAGGATAATCTGCCGGGCTCAGATGATTCAGGCTGTGCTTCGGGATCACCGCACGTTCAAAGCCGATACGCTCTGCCTCATGCAGGCGCTGTTCCAGATTGGGTACGCTGCGCACTTCACCGCCAAGGCCGACCTCGCCAATGGCGATCAGCTTATCGCTGACGGGCCTGTCCAGCAGTGAGGAGACCATACTCAAGCAGACAGAAAGATCACAGGCAGTATCACGCAGCGCAATGCCGCCCACGATGTTGATATATACATCCAGGTTTCCAAAGAAATACCCTGCACGCTTTTCCAGCACAGCAATCAGCAGATTCATGCGGTTGTAGTCGTAGCCGCTGCAGGCACGGCGCGGTGCTGGAAAATTGGTTTTGGTTGCAAGGGCCTGAATTTCGCTCAAAATGGGACGGCTGCCCTCCATGGTACAGGCCACACAGTTGCCGGAAACGCCAAGAGGACGGCCTTCCAGCAGCATCTGTGAAGGGTTTTCGATCTCAGCAAGGCCCTGCCCCGTCATATCAAACATGCCCAGCTCATTGGTGGAGCCATAACGGTTCTTGGCCGCACGCAGGATGCGGTACGGCAGCATTTTATCGCCCTCAAAGTAAAGCACCGTATCCACGATATGCTCCATGACTTTGGGGCCTGCAATGGCACCGTCCTTGTTCACATGGCCCACAATGAACATGGGGATCTCCTGCTTTTTGGCCACGGCCAGCAGGCGGGCCGCACTTTCCTTGACCTGACTTACCGTACCGGCGGAGGACGAGATATCCATGCAGCGCATCGTCTGGATGGAGTCGATGACCACGAGATCCGGCTTTTCTTTTTCGATCAGGCCGCAGATCTCGTCCACATCATTCTCCGCTGCCAGAAAGATGTTATCCTGCGGCACTTTCAGCCGGGCAGCGCGCAGCTTGACCTGCCGCACCGATTCCTCGCCAGTGATATACAAAACGCTGTGCTGGTTGGAAATGGCACCGCACAGCTGCAGAAGCATAGTAGATTTGCCCACACCCGGCTCACCGCTCAAAAGCACAACGCCGCCCAGCACAATGCCGCCGCCAAGTACACGGTCCAGCTCCGAAATGCCGGTCAGAATACGGCTTTTTTCTTCGGTCATGCTGATCTCAGAAAGGCGTTTTGCGGTCAGGGTGGTCACCCCTTCCGGGCGGGCGGCTGCCGCCTGTTTGGCTGCGGCAGTACCTGCTTTGGGGGCTTCCGCTACAACGTCCTCGTTCATCGTGTTCCAGCTGCCGCAGCTTGGGCAGCGGCCCATCCAGCGGGGGCTTGTCTCGCCGCAGTTGGAACACACATATACAGTTTTCAGTTTTGGTTCCTTCATCAAAAAAGCTCCTGTTACATTGTCTTGGTTTTATTATTCTCTATTGTAGCATATAACAAGCAAACCCGCAAGAAAAGCCCTTGCTCAAAGCCTTGCTCAAAGCCTGCTTCCAATGCTTGCAAGCGCTGCAGAAATGCCGCACAGCGGCACAAATAACGTCAGCGTCAGCAGATACTGCCGGATGAATCCATGTGGCCGGACAATCTCCCGGTCAGGCCCTGCTGCAAAAAAGGAACAGACGCGGATCTGGCTGCTCACCCGCAGAGAATCTGTGCCGAGCGTGCACAGCCCTGCAGAAGCAGCTGCCGCAGGCAGAAATGCAAGCAGCAGAAGCCACGTTTCTCTTTTCAGTGCCGTGTCGGAAAGCAGTTGCACAAACAGCGTCCCGGTTCCCAGCCCATAGAACATCGTAAACAAAAAGATCAAAACCGGCCCAAGTGCGGAAAAGCCCATCAGGAACAGAAGGGTCGCGGCCGCAGCCAGCGTAAGATATTCCATTCCGAAAAGGCTGGCCGCAGTATGTGCATCTGCAGCAGCAAACAGGCCGCGCCAGCTTTGCAGGTAATATTGCAGCCAGTCCGGCTGCTGCTTTTCGCAGAAAGCCAGAAGCACGCCAGCTGAGCCAGAGCCAATCAGAAAGGCACAGACGAGCAGCCAGCAGGTTTTCTGCCGGGTTTCCGTATTATGTCTCTGCAGCGGTGAAGGCACTTCCGGTGCGGATCGTTCTGGCGGCAGTGTTTTCTGCGGCTGCGGCAGAAGCGCAGCTTCACCTGTGGGAAGCTGCTGCGCGGCTTCTGGCAAATGCGCTGGCGTTCCTGTTTGCTGATAGACCCACATGATCGAACCTCCTTGTTTTATTTGTTCAGCTGCGGCGCTTTTTCTCCCGGGTCACCATGCCCAGCAATCCGCCAATACTGCCGCAAAGGATCAGCACAGCAAACCGCAGCAGCGGCGGCTCTTCCGTAAGCGTACCGGAAGGAACGCTGAGCACCACGAGCAATGCTGCATAAAACAGGCCCTGTACAAGCCCACACAGCAGGCCGCGTTCCTTTTTGCAAAATGCAGCGATCCAACCGCTGCAAAGGCTCCCTGCACCAACGGCTGCTGTTGCCAGCGGCGGTGCGGCGGCACCAGAATAACCCTGTGCTGTCATCAGCGCTGCCATTGCGGCCAGCCCGCCCGCTGTGACCATAACGCCGACTGCCCCAGCCAGCAGAAGAACCCGGAGTTCCGCCGGGAAAAGATTTTTCTCAGACATAAAAACGCGCCTCCCTGCCAGTAATCTATGCAGGAAGACGCGTTTGATATGCTCTTAATTGTTTGAAGAAAAAGCTTACTTCTTGTCAGCCTTGTCCATGTTCAGCTTTTCAACAGCGGAAATTGCAGTCTTGGTGAAGCGAATCTTCACACGGTCAGCACCGGTCTCCAGAACAAAGGTATCGTCCTTGATTGCAACAACACGGCCAATGACACCGCCAATGGTGGTGACCTGATCGCCGATCTCCAGGCTGCTGCGCATTGCGGCATCCTTCTTCTCCTGCTTCTTCTGGGGACGATAGATCATGAAGTACAGCAGAACCAGCATCAGAGCCAGTGTGAAGAACAGGCTGATGTAGCCTTCGGAAGTGGTAGTCAGAAATTGCATGGGGCAAAATCTCCTCTCAAAATTCAGATAAGCTTATTATACCTTTTTAAACGACCTGTTGCAAGGCTTATTCTCAAATTCGGGTATCCAGAAGCTTTACATATTTATCGTGGAAAGCCGTGAAGGTGCCTGCATCCAGCTCATCCCGGATGCGCTCCATCAGATGGTTATAGAACCACAGGTTGTGCATGACGGCAAGGCGCATTCCCAAAATCTCCTCCGCTTTGAACAGGTGGCGGATATAGGCACGGGAATAGCTGCGGCAGACCGGACAGCCACAGGCAGGATCAATAGGGCGTTCATCGCGCTCATACTTTGCATTCTTGATGTTGATGATACCGCCCCAGGTGTTCAAGTGGCCGTGGCGTGCATTACGGCTGGGCATCACGCAGTCAAACAGATCCACGCCGCGGGAAACTGCCTCAATGATATTGCCGGGGGTGCCAACGCCCATCAGGTAGCGGATCTTATCCTTGGGCATGTGGGGCTCCACCTGACTGATCATTTCATACATCACCTCGGTGGGCTCGCCCACAGCCAGACCGCCGATGGCGTAACCGTCCAGATCAAGGTCTGCGATCTGCTTCATGTGCTCCACACGCAGATCCGCAAAGGTGCAGCCCTGATTGATGCCAAACAGCAGCTGATCGGGATTCACGGAAATGCCCTCGTGCTTCAGGCGGGCCATTTCAATCTTACAGCGTTTCAGCCAACGGGTCGTTCGTTCGCAGCTGGCCTTGGAATAATCGTGCTGTGCGGGGTTCTCTACGCACTCGTCAAAGGCCATGGCGATGGTAGAACCAAGGTTTGCCTGGATCTGCATGCTCTCTTCCGGTCCCATAAAGATGCGGTGGCCGTCCAGATGGGAGGCAAAGGTCACGCCCTCTTCGGTGATCTTGCGCAGCTTTGCCAGACTGAATACCTGAAATCCACCGCTGTCGGTCAGAATGGGGCCGTTCCAGCGGGTAAATTTGTGCAGACCGCCCATATCGGCTACCAGCTTGTCGCCGGGGCGCAGATGCAGGTGGTAGGTGTTGCACAGCATGACCTGTGCGCCAATGTCTTTCAGGTCCTGAGCAGACAACCCGCCCTTGATGGCACCGGCGGTAGCCACGTTCTGAAAAGCGGGCGTCTGCACCGTGCCGTGCACGGTCTTGAACTCGCCCCGCCGGGCGTCGTGTTCCTGCTTGAGCAGCTTATAGGTCGTCAAAGAAGGCATAGTTTTTGTTCCTTTCTGTGCACGGAAAACAGCCGTGCGATCTTCATGAAAAAGCCCGGGATCAGGCTCATCAACAACAGAATAGCGGGAAAAATAATCAAAGAATCAGCATTGCATCGCCAAAAGAGAAGAATCTATAACGTTCCTCCACAGCCACCTTATAGGCTGCCATGGTCTTTTCGTAGCCATACAGGGCCGACACCAGCATGATAAGGGTGCTTTCCGGCAGGTGGAAGTTGGTGATCAGGCCGTCGATGCAGTTGAACTTCACGCCTGGATACAGGAAGATAGAAGTGTTGCCGCTGCAGGCGCGGATCTCGCCGTACTTTGCGGCAACGGCTTCCAGCGTGCGGCAGCTGGTAGTGCCCACTGCGATCACACGGTGACCGGCAGCCTTGGTATCGCGGATCATCTGCGCGGTCTTTTCATCGATGCAGTACCATTCGCTGTGCATTTTGTGATCCGCGATCTCGTCCTCCTGTACAGGGCGGAAGGTACCCAGACCCACATGCAGGGTCACTTCGGCAATGTTCACGCCCTTGGCGCGGATGGTATCCATCAGCTCCGGCGTGAAATGAAGACCGGCCGTAGGGGCTGCAGCACTGCCAAGCTCCTTGGCATAGACGGTCTGGTACTGGCTCTGATCCTCCAACTGCTTGGTGATATAGGGCGGCAAAGGCATTTTGCCAAATTCGTCCAGCTTTTCATAAAGGGTCTCGGTATCGTAATAGAATGTAACGTACTTGTTGCCGTCCTCCATGGTCTCGTCCACCACGGCGGTCAGACTGCCGTCACCAAAGCTCACCTTCGTGCCGGGCTGCATCCGCTTGCCGGGCTTTGCAAGGCACTCCCACTGGTCGCCCTTGACCTGACGCAGCAAAAGCAGCTCACACACAGCACCGGTGGGCTGCTTGACGCCCACGATGCGGGCAGGCAGGACCTTGGAATTGTTTACCACCAGCAGGTCGCCCGGCTCTAAAAATTCCGGCAGATCGTGGAAGATCTTGTGCTGGATGCTGTCGTCTTTCTGGCTCAGCACCATCAGCCGTGCAGAGTCTCTGGGGTCAGCCGGCTCCTGTGCAATGAGTTCTTTGGGTAAATCATACCAAAAATCTTTTTTTAACATAGCGTGCAATTTGCCTTTCCGATGATTGACACGGACACCGTATCAATGATATCATAAAATCTGTATAAACAGTATCTATTATATTGCATCGCTGTCCGGTTTGCAAGCCGTGAATCTATGTAATAGAAATATTTATTGAGTTCGCTTTCACGAAAGGAAAGGTGCTGGAAATGGAAAAACAGTATAAAGTGGGTATCGTAGGTGCGACTGGTATGGTCGGTCAGCGTTTTGTGACGCTGCTGGAAAATCACCCCTGGTTCAAGCTGACCGTTCTGGCTGCATCCGGCCGCAGCGCCGGCAAGACCTATGAGGAAGCTGTCGGTCCCCGCTGGGCCATGACCTCCCCCATGCCGGAAAGTGTCAAGAAGATGGTAGTTTTGGATGCATCCAAGGTGGAAGAGGTTGCTTCTCAGGTGGATTTTATCTTCTGTGCAGTCAACATGCCCAAGGATGAGATCAAGGCTCTGGAAGAGGCCTATGCAAAGGCTGAGTGCCCGGTGGTGTCCAACAACAGTGCAAACCGCTTTACCCCGGATGTGCCCATGGTGGTGCCCGAGATCAACGCCGACCACATCGAGATCATCCCCGCACAGCGCAAGCGTCTGGGCACCAAGCGCGGCTTTATTGCCGTCAAGTCCAACTGCAGCCTGCAGAGCTATGTTCCCGCCCTGCACCCGTTGATGAAGGATTTTGGTGTCAGCAAGGCTCTGGTGTGCACCTATCAGGCCATTTCCGGTGCAGGTAAGACCTTTGACCGTATGCCCGAGATCGTGGACAACGTGATTCCCTACATCGGCGGCGAGGAAGAAAAGAGCGAGCGCGAGCCGCTCAAGCTGTGGGGCCACATTGAGGGCGACCATATCGTGAACGCCGAAAAGCCGGTGATCACCGCACAGTGCTTCCGCGTGCCTGTCTCCGACGGCCACACCGCTGCCGTGTTTGTAAGCTTTGAGAAGAAGCCCACCAAGGAGCAGATTTTGGAGGCATGGGCAAACTTCCGCGGCCCCGCACAGGAGCTTGACCTGCCCAGCGCACCCAAGCAGTTCCTGCATTACTTCACCGAGCCGGATCGTCCGCAGCCCAAGCTGGACCGCAACACCGAGAACGGCATGGCTGTGTGCATCGGCCGCCTGCGCGAGGACACCCTGTTTGATTACAAGTTTGCCTGCATGAGCCACAACACCCTGCGCGGTGCTGCAGGCGGCGGCGTTCTGCTGGCAGAGCTGCTGGCCGCAAAGGGCTATTTCGACTAAGTATATTTTGCGCAAAAGCGCATACAAAGGAGTTTTAGGCTATGAAGAATCCTGTCTTTACCGGCGCGGGTGTTGCCATTATCACCCCGATGTACGAGGACGGAAGCATCAACTTTGACGAGCTGGGCCGCATTATTGAGGATCAGATCGTGCACCATACCGATGCCATCATCATCTGCGGCACCACCGGCGAGTGCTCTACTATGACCGATGAGGAGCAGCTTGCCGCCATCAAGTATACGGTGGATGTTGTCAACCACCGCGTGCCCGTCATTGCAGGCGCTGGCTCCAACGATACCGACCACGGCTGCGCACTGGCCGCAAAGTCTGCCGAATGCGGCGCAGACGCTCTGCTGATGGTGACTCCCTATTACAACAAGACCACGCAGGCTGGTCTGGTTGCTCACTTTACCGCCATGGCTGAGGCCGGAGGCATCCCGGTGATCATGTACAACGTGCCTTCCCGCACCGGCCTGAACATTGCCCCGGAGACTGCTCTGGAACTGAGCAAGCATCCTCTGATCAACGGCATCAAGGAAGCTTCCGGCAACATCTCTCAGGTAGCCAAGATCGCACAGCTGTGCGGCGACGAGCTGAACATTTATTCCGGCAACGACGATCAGGTGGTTCCCCTGCTGGCTCTGGGCGGCAAGGGCGTGATCAGCGTCGTGTCCAATGTCAAGCCGGAGCTGGTGCACAACTGCTGCAAGGCATTCTTTGACGGCGATACCGCAAAGGCCCGTGAGCTGCAGCTGGAAATGCTGCCGCTGGCTGATGCGCTGTTCTGTGAAGTGAATCCCATCCCGGTGAAGTACGCCATGAATGTGCTGGGCTGGGAAGCTGGCGAGTGCCGTCTGCCTCTGGTAGAGCCGAGCGAGGCCCACAAGGAGCAGATTGAAAAGGCTCTGCGTGCAGAGGGTCTTATTACAGAATAAGTTTTTGGCTGCAAAATGCCCGGCGGAGCGCTCTGTCCGGGCATTTTGCGATATGCCGATATGCAAAACGGGCAGGAAAGGATAAAAATTATGACGGATATTGTGATTCAGGGCATCGGCGGCCGCATGGGCCATGTGCTGTGTGATATGATCGCACAGCGCGAGGACTGCCGCGTGATCGCAGGCATCGACCTGAAGGATGGCGAACAGAACGGCATCCCTGTGTATGACAGCCTGGAAAAGCTGGACGGAAAGGGCGATGTGATCATCGATTTCAGCTCTCCGGCCGCTGTGGAAAAGGCTCTGCCCTACTGTGAAGCTCACAAGCTGCCCATCGTGGTGTGCACCACCGGCCTTTCGGAAGAGCTGCAGCTCAAGGTGGTGCAGCTATCCCGCACGGTGCCGGTGTTCAAGAGCGCTAATATGTCCATGGGCATCAATGTGCTGTCGGAGCTGTGCAAGCGCGCTTCGGCTATTCTGGGTGTGAACTACGATGTTGAGATCGTGGAGCAGCACCACCACAACAAGCTGGATGCACCCAGCGGCACCGCTCTGATGCTGGCCGATGCCATCAACGAGCAGAATAATGGCGAATATCACTATGTGTATGATCGTTCTTCTGTCCGTCAAAAGCGCGACCCGAAGGAAATTGGTATCAGTTCCGTGCGCGGCGGCAGCATCGTGGGTGATCACGAAGTGCTGTTCTGCGGCCCGGACGAGGTGATCACTCTCAAGCACACCGCTTACTCTCGCAATATTTTTGCAAACGGCGCTGTGAATGCAGCAGTTTACCTTGCAAAAAAGGAGCCGGGCCTGTACAATATGGGTGATATGATCGCTGCACTTTAAAAAGCCTGATTGCTCTGCTTTTGGCAGAAACATGGTGGAAGGATGTGGACGCGGATGAACAAACAATCCCCGCAACAGCACCGGCGCAGACCGACTGCAAAACGCCGCGCCAAAAGGCAGGCTTTCTGGACAGCCGGAGCGATGCTGATCGTATTTCTGTTCTGCCTGCCATTGCTGCCAAAGTTCTTTCTGCAGGAAAGCATACCGACGGCAGAACCGGTGAGCACGGAAAGCTCTTCTGCAGGTTCTGCCACTGTATCACAGCCGGAAGAAGCAGAGCCTGCGCCAGAGCCGGAACCGCAGCCGCTGGTTCAGACTGTCCGCTTTTCTGCAACAGGAGATAATCTGATCCACGCTCCCATTTATAAGCAGGCGCAGCGCCGCGCTTCCGGAGAGGAAGCTTACAGTTTCGATTACTGTTACGAACATATTGCGCCTTTTTATGCACAGCATGATGTGAACTGGATCAATCAGGAAACGCTCTGCACGGATGAATTGGAGCCATCCTCCTACCCATGCTTTTCTACGCCGGGCGATTGCGCCCGTGCGCTTTACCGGGCGGGTGTGCGGGTGTTCAGCCTGTCCAATAACCACACCTACGATAAAGGCGCTTCCGGCATTGCCGCTACCCTGCGCTTCTGGGGCAGTATGCCGGAGGATGTTGTAACGATCGGTTTGTGGAAGGGAGAAAGCGACTACGGTCATGTCCCGCTGCAGACTGTCAATGGTGTAACGATCGCATATCTTTCCTACACAGAGCATACCAATGGCATCCCGCAGAACAGCTCCATGCAGGCCAATGTGATCTATACCAGCCAGACCGATGTGATCGAGCAGCAGGTAAAAGCGGCACGTCAGCTTGCAGATTTTGTGGTGGTGGGTGTGCACTGGGGCGTAGAAAACAGCCATGCCATCGCAGATCCGCAGCGAACTCTGGCGCAGAACCTTGCAGACTGGGGTGCAGACTTGATCATTGGCACCCACCCGCATGTGCTGCAAAATGCACAGTGGCTGACTGCAGCAGACGGCAGGCAGGTGTTCACGGCCTATTCTCTGGGCAATTTTATCAGCACGCAGGAAAAGCCCAATCAGCTGGTCGGCGCAATTTTATCGGTTCAGCTTGAAAAAACGACCGAACCGGACGGCACTGTCCGTTGCAGCGTGCTCTCTCCCAGACTTCTGCCGACGGTGACCCACTATGATGCAGGCAAATCCAATGTGCGTACCTACCTGTTCCGCGATTATACCGAAGCCCTTACAAAGGCCCACGGAGTACGGAAGGCGTATCCAGATTTCAGCCTGGAAATGATTCAGTCCATTGCCCGGGAAAATATCGACCCGGAGTTTTTGCAGCTTACCTGAATATTTTTGTATTGTTGAAGCCCGCCTTTCGGGCAGAACGGAGGATCCTTATGTACGGAGTATCGAAGATCAATATTGAGCCGAGCCTCATGATGATCAGTGTGCAGGATGTAGAGTTCAAGGGCAACAGCCTCGCACGTTACCTGCAGATCTTTGCAGATAACGGTGTGGTCGTAGATATGATCAGCCAGAGTGCACCCCATGGCACCACCATTGATTTCAGCTTTACCGCTTCCAGCAGTGATCTTCCGCTGGTGATGAAGGCTATTTCCGTTGCAAATCTGGACAAGGATGCCAAGGCTTCTCCGCTGATCAGCGTGGGTTATTCCAAGCTGAACCTGTTTGGTGAAGAAATGGTCACCAGCTGCGGCGTAGCTGCCCGTGCACTGAATTCTCTGGCAATGGCCGGCATTGAAGTACTGCTTATCACCACCAGCGATTTGGATATTTCCCTGCTGGTCCACGCAGAGAATGAGGATGCAGCTTACGAAGCATTGAAGAAGGCTTACGAGCTGTAAATTCTGCAAGCAAGCGAGCAATCCTCCATCAAGTGAAAAAATGCCGGTGCACTCCAAAACAGAGTACACCGGCATTTTCATGTTCAATATTTTTACAGAGTGACCTTGTGGTAGATCTTCTTGCCCTTCTTGATCACAATACCCTTTGCCAGCTGCTCAGCAGTGAAGCCAACGGTGGGAGCGGCTACCTTCTCGCCATCCACCAGAACACCGCCCTGCACGACTAGACGGCGTGCCTCGCCGTTGGATGCTGCCAGACCAGCCTTGACCATCAGGGTCAGGATGCCGATGGAGCCATCGGTCAGGTCGGCCTCGGTCAGCTGAGTAGAAGGCATGTGCTCGGTATCCATTGCGCTGCCGCTGAACAGTGCGCGGGCAGCATTCTGGGCCTTTTCGGCCTCTTCTTTGCCATGGACCATGCTGGTCAGCTCGTAAGCCAGAATCTCCTTAGCTTCGTTCAGGCGCTGATCCTTCCATGTGCTCATCTCGTCGATCTGCTCCAGCGGCAGGAAGGTGAGCATACGGATGCACTTCATCACATCGGCATCGCCCACATTGCGCCAGTACTGGTAAAACTCGAATGGACTGGTCTTGTTGGGATCCAGCCAGACGGCATTGCCGGCGGTCTTGCCCATCTTCTTGCCCTGAGAGTCGGTCAGCAGGGTGATGGTCATAGCATAAGCGTCCTTGCCCAGCTTGCGGCGGATCAGCTCGGTGCCGCCCAGCATGTTGCTCCACTGGTCGTCGCCGCCGAACTGCATGTTGCAGCCGTAGTGCTGGAACATGTAGTAGAAGTCGTAGCTCTGCATGATCATGTAGTTGAACTCGAGGAAGGACAGGCCCTTCTCCATGCGCTGCTCGTAGCACTTGGCGCGCAGCATGTTGTTCACGGAGAAGCAGGCACCCACATCACGCAGCAGTTCCACGTAGTTCAGGTTCAGCAGCCAGTCTGCATTGTTCAGCATCAGTGCCTTACCCTCAGAGAAGTCGATGAACTTTTCCATCTGCTTTTTGAAGCATGCGGCATTGTGGGCGATATCCTCTTTGGTCAGCATCTTGCGCATGTCGGTACGGCCGGAGGGGTCGCCGATCATGGTAGTGCCGCCGCCGATCAGGGCAATAGGCTTGTTGCCTGCCATCTGCAGGCGCTTCATCAGGGTCAGGGCCATAAAGTGGCCTGCGGTCAGGCTGTCGGCAGTGCAGTCAAAGCCGATGTAAAAGGTTGCCTTGCCATTGTTGATCAGGTCGATGATCTCTTCATCGGTGATCTGGGCTACCAGGCCGCGGGCCTTGAGTTCTTCATACAGAGTCATGATTTTTTCCTCCTGTTTGTGGGCAGAGGGAAAAATAAAACACCCCCTGCCAAAAATGAATTTGGCAGAGGGCGAGAAAATTCGCGGTACCACCTCTGTTTGCCGCTTCCTCACAGAAACGACCTCACGAGTGCACACCCCAGAGTAGAGAGACACTCCTGCGTTTGTAACGCTCGCACGCGGCACAGCCTACTAACCTGAACGGCATTCAGCCTGCAGCTCCGGGAGGTACTTCCCCTGCTGCTCTGCGGCCCCTTACACCAACCGGGGTTTCTCTGGGCAGAACACTTCAAGGTACTTGTTCCCTTCATCGCCATTAACAAGGACTACTTTATCACAATGCTTCGGGCTTGTCAACCCCTTATCTGCAGCGGCTTATTTTGGCTTATTTTGCGCCAAGACCCAGCATTTCGCGGGCATTGGCACGCGAAAGCTCGGTAACGTGGTCGCCGGAGATCAGCCGGGCCAGTGCTTCCACCCTGCCCTCCTCATCCACCGGATGGATCTCGGTATAGGTGCGGTCATTGGCTACATTTTTCTGAATCAGCAGATGGCAGTCCGCCAGTGCAGCAATCTGGGCTGTATGGGTGATGCACAAGATCTGGTGGCCCTGTGCGCTCTGGCGCAGTACCTCACCAATACGCCCGGCGGCTTTGCCAGAAACACCGCTGTCGATCTCATCATAGATCACGGTAGGCACGGCATCCTTATCGGCCATTGCATTTTTGATGGCCAGCGTGATGCGGCTCAGCTCGCCGCCGGAAGCAATTTTTGCAAGGGGTTTGGGCGCCTCACCGGGGTTTGTGGAAATGTAGAACTCGATGCTGTCCTGCCCATGGCTTGCCAGCGGGCCGCGGGTATGGCGCAGTGTCATGCGCACGCCCGGCATGTTCAGAAAATCCAGCGTGCCGGAAATACGCTTGTTCAGCTCTTCAAAAGCGCGCAGGCGCGTCTGGGTCAGTGCTTCTGCCTTTTCACGGGCCAGCGCATAAAGGCGGAGCTTTTCTGCCTGCAGGTGGTCATGCCGCTCCTGCGAGGACTGGATGCGCTCCAGTTCTTCCCTTGCATTCTGTCCAAAAGCGATCACGTCTTCTACCGTATCACCATATTTGCGCTTGAGCTTGTAGATCAGATCCAGACGCTGCTCAATCTCGTCCAGCTCCGCATCGTTGGTATCATAGGAATCCAGCCGACCGATCAAATCTGCGGCAACATCCTTTGCATTGTAATACAGATCCAGCAGCTGACTGGATGCACCGGCAAGTGCATCATCCAGCTGCGCGGCAGCATCCACTGCATTGGATGCCTCACCCAGCAGATCGACTGCGCCGGAGGCCTCGTCATCGCCCGAAAGCAATGCATAGCTCTGTGCGATCTTATCCCGGATGGCAGATGCATTGGCAAGGATCTTGCGGCGGCTTTCCAGCGTCTGTTCCTCTCCGGCGGTCAGTCCGGCATCCTCGATCTCCTGCACCTGATAGCTCAACAGATCAATCCTGCGCTGCTTTTCGGCTTCGTCGGTGATCATGGCATCCAGCTCCCGCTTGATGCGCACAAGCTCCCGGTACAGGACATAATAGTCCTGAAACTCCACGCTGTTCTGCGCATAATCATCCAGAATGCCCAGATGTCTTGCCGGGTTCAGAAGGCCCACAGAGTCGTGCTGACCGTTGATATTGATAAGTCCTCCGCACAGCTCCCGCAGAACCGCAGCCGTTGCAGGCATTCCGTTGATGCGGCAGGTGCTTTTGCCCTCGGCTGTGATCTCGCGGCTGAGCATCAGTGCATCCGAGCGCTCGTAGCCCGCCTTCTCAAGGCTGTCCAGTACCGTACCGGGCACCTCCTCAAAGGCTGCACGGATCACCGCCTTGGAGGCCCCTGTGCGCACAAGATCCTTTGAAGTGCGGTTTCCCAGGATCGCATTGATGGAATCGATCAGGATCGACTTGCCGGCACCAGTCTCACCGGTAAGAACATTCAGGCCCGGCTTGAAATGTACTTCAGCCTTCTGGATCACAGCAACATTTTCAATTTGCAGGCTGCTCAGCATATCTTTTCTCCCGCGTTATTTTTATCCAATGTGTCTCGTCAGTTCCGAGCAGATCGTTTTTGCATCACGCTCCGACCGTGCAACGATCAGGAACGTGTCGTCGCCCGAAAGCGTGCCGACCACATTTTTCCACTGCAATGCGTCAAAAACCTCGCATGCGGCGTTGGCCATGCCAGAATAGCACTTTACCAGCACAACATGTCCGGCGTAATCTACCCCCAGCACGGATTCATGAAAGATCGTTTCAAACCTTCCCTGCGTTTTGGGGTTGAAGCTTTCGTTCCGGCTGGAGACATAGCGATACCCCTCTGCCGTGGCAGCTTTTACCAAACACAGCTCCCGGATATCGCGGGAAACGGTGGCTTGTGTTACCTCGAATCCCTCTTTGGAAAGGTGATCCAGCAGAACTTCCTGCCGGCTGATCGGGTGTTCCTGCACAAGCCGGAGAATCACCTGCTGACGTTCTCCCTTGCTTTTTACATCTTCCTTACGGCTGCGCGCCATCGTAAACTCGCCTCCCCTTTATCGTCTGCTGCGAAGCTTCTGGTCAATGGCCTGGAACTGATCTGCTTTTCCGAAGGTGATCAGCTTTACCACCTGATCGGAGAGCCTTACTTCAGCCGTTGCGCCGGCCTTGAGCGGACAGCCAGCTCTGCCATCGCAGCTGATAAACACTTCATCATCGGCAACCTGTCCCACACAGATATTCAGCTTGCGCTCCTGCGCAAACACCATGGCCGGGCTGGCCAGACTGTGCGGGCAGATAGGCGTTACAACAACGCCCTTCGTCTGGGAATCCAGGATCGGCCCGCCCGCCGCCAGCGAATACGCTGTGGAGCCGGTGGGCGTTGCAACGATCACACCGTCCCCACGGTAGTGCTCTACTAAAATATCATCGCAGTAAATGCTGAAATCAATCGCCTGCTGCAGGCGGCCCTTTGTGACCACCACGTCATTCAGGGCGTGGCCCTCCCAGCCATCGTGGCCAAGAACGCGGACATACAGAAGCATCCGGTTGTCTACGCTGAACTCTCCCCGTGCAACAGCGGAGAGCTTGGCTTCCATCTCGCTGACTTCGCAGGTAGCCAGAAAACCACAGCGTCCCAGATTGATGCCCAAGATCGGCTTTGCGTACCGAAGCGAAAGATTTGCCTCATGCAGAATGGTGCCGTCGCCGCCAATGGTCAGGATCACATCTGCCTGCTCAAGGCATTCCTCCAGCGGCAGATAAACCACTCCGGCCGTGCTGCAGCTTGTGCGTGGCTGTTCACACATCAGAACAGCTGCACCATGGTTCATTAGAATCTGCGCCGCGCGCAGTGCAATCTCGTTGGCAGAGGTCTTGCCGGGATTCGGCGAAATATAGATCGTCATGCGGGAAGCTCCTTTTTCTGGTCTGATGGCAGAGCCGCTCAGCGGTCCAGCGTGCTGTGGCTTGCCGCCACCACCTGCTCTGCAACGCTGTCGTCCAGCACGGAAGGTTCACCGCTCTTCTGCACGAACATCAGGTATTCAATGTTGCCCTCAGGTCCCTTTACCGGGCTGAAATCCAATCCGCGTACAGCAAAACCGTTTGCAGCAGCATAGCCCATAGCATTGTGCAGCACTTCACGGTGGGTAGCAGGGTCGCGCACCACACCGTTCTTGCCAACCTTTTCGCGTCCAGCTTCAAACTGCGGCTTGACCAGACAAACGCCCATGGCATCCGGCGTTGTGATTGCCTGTGCCACCGGGAAAATATGGTGCAGCGAGATAAACGAGACATCCACACTGAAAAACTCGATCTGCTCGGCAAGATCCTCCGGTTTGACATTGCGGATGTTCGTGCGCTCCATGTTCACTACGCGCTCGTCTGTGCGCAGGCTCCATGCAAGCTGTCCATAGCCGACATCCACCGCATAAACCTTGACGGCACCGTTCTGCAGCATACAATCCGTAAAGCCGCCGGTAGATGCTCCAATGTCCATGCAGACCTTGCCATTGGGTGTAAGCGGGAAACACTTCATAGCTTTTTCCAGCTTCAGGCCGCCGCGGCTGACATAGCCAATGTCGTGCCCGCGCACTTCCACCTTGGCATCTTCCTTGATCATCTCTCCGGCCTTATCCACCTTTTGCTCATTGACAAAAACGATGCCGGACATGATCAGCGCCTTTGCGCGCTCACGGCTCTGTGTCAGACCATGCTGAACAAGATATTGGTCCAATCGAATCTTCACAGTAAATTTTCTCCTTTCGTCACGGCCATCTGCACGGCCTGTACAAGATGCGCTGCATCCAGACCGGTTGCCTGTTTGATCTGTGCCACACTGGCATGCGGAAGACACGCGTTCCGCACCGCACAATGGATAAAGCGCCCATTCCATCCGTTTTGCTGCAAAGCATATTCCAGATGTTCACCAATGCTTCCGTTTGCAATGCATTCTTCCGCAAACAGGATTATTTTATATTTCGACAGATCAGCGACCATTTTGCATGTAAAGGGATACAGCTTTACAGCTTTCATCACATCACACGCAATACTTTTCTGCTGTAATTCGCGTTCTGCCTGCAAAAGGTCGGCCAGTTCGTCGGCGTAACTCACCAGAACGATTGTTGCATCATCCGCCTTGCGCAGGAAATCATAATCTTCGCCGGTGCAGCCAAATTCCGCCAGAGCTGCATCCTGCCCACCGCGGGGATAACGAATTGCCCGTGGGCCATGGAAGCGGTCACTCAACAGCTGCTGCAGCCAGTAATTCAGTTCCTGATAATTGGAAGGCGCATACAGCGGCATTCCAAGCTGGCTCAGGAAAGCGGGATCGTAAATGCCCTGATGCGTTTCGCCATCCGCTGGGACAAAACCGGCGCGATCGATGGCAAAAACTACATTTTCCCGCAGCAGATTTACGTCGTGGATGATCTGGTCATAGGAACGCTGCAGGAAGGTGGAATAAATGCATACCACCGGCAGCATGCCCTGACTTGCAAGCCCGGCAGCAAAGGTCACAGCGTGCTGCTCTGCCATACCGACATCAAAAAAACGCTCCGGGTGGCTGTGTGCAAAAAACTGCAGGCCGGTGCCATACTTCATTGCAGCAGTGATGGCGCAGATATTCGGGTTCCGGTCGCCTTCCGTCACAAGAGCATTGCCAAATACCGTCGAGAACGATTCCTTTGGTGCCACCTCCGGGTCAGGCATTCCATCCGGATCAAATGCCGACACGCCGTGATAGTTGCCGGGGTTTACCTCGGCCGGCTGATAGCCCTTGCCCTTTTTTGTGATCACGTGCAGAAAATGTGGCCCTTGCCGGTTGCGGATGGTGCGCAGTGTGCGTTCTAGCTCTTCCACGTTGTGGCCATCCACCGGCCCGATGTACTGGAAGCCCATATCCTCGAACATGGTAGAGTGGTACATTGCCCGACGCAAAAGCGTCTTGCACTCGGTGATATTTTTTTTCAGTGGAGCGCCCACCAGCGGTACTCCATCCAAAAAGCTGCGCACATTATCCTTGGCATCAAAATAGGCCGTGGTCGTGCGCAAATGAGTCAGATAGCGGGCAAGTGCACCGACATTTTTAGAAATGGACATCTTGTTGTCGTTCAGGATCACAAGAAGGTTGTCCAGCTGTTCAATGTTGTTCATGCCCTCGTAGACCATGCCGCCGGTAAAGGCACCATCGCCGATCACCGCGACCACAAGCCCTGCTTCATGATGCAGCTTTTTGGCCCACGCCATGCCGATCGCAAGCGAAAGCGCCGTGTTTCCGTGCCCGGCAATGAATGCATCGTGTTCACTCTCGTTTGGGTTCGGGAAACCGGAGATTCCGTCGAGCTGACGCAGCTTATCAAACTGTCCGCGCCGACCCGTAAGGATCTTGTGTGTGTAGCACTGGTGACCGACATCAAACACGATTTTGTCCTGTGGTGTATCCAGAACACGGTGCAGCGCAACGGTAAGCTCTACCACGCCAAGGTTTGAGGCAAGATGGCCGCCCGTCTTGGAAATATTCTCCAGCAGAAACTGGCGGATCTCCGCGCACAGCTGTTTCACCTGCTGTTCATTCAGTTGCTTTAAATCTCTGGGCTGATTGATGCTGTCCAGCAGCAATGCTCCCATAAATCACACGTCCTTCAAATGAAGATTTTCTGTTGCTGCAGTGCGTTCCTGCGTGAAAAAAGAATGCCTCAAGCCAGCGGATACAGGAAGCCGACGGCTGCGCCAACCAGTACGCCTGCCACGACCTGCAGCGGCGTATGGCCGACCATCTCCTTCAGATGCATGTTCTGCAGGAAAGGAGCATTCTTCTCGCTCACTTCGATCCACTGATCGATCATCTGGTTCAGGACCTTGGCCTGCTCGCCAGTCTCATGCCGCACGCCCATGGCATCGTGCATGGTAATGATTGCCACCACGCTTGCCACTGCAAAAATGGCAGAGTCAACACCCACACAGCGTCCGGTTGCAATGACCATGGCACAGACCGTTGCGCTGTGGGCACTGGGCATACCGCCATCACCCCACATGCGTTCCAACTGGAACTTGCCCAGCAGGATAAAATTGATGATGGTTTTAAGCACCTGCGCCACAAGCCAGCCGAGCAGTGAAACCGTAAGGATCTGATTGAAAGACAGGATGTTTTGAATAAGCTGCATAATCTTTTTCCTTTATTCTGTATGGATTATTTTTAGTTTTTACGCACAAGAAGCTGCTGCGCAAGCTGTTCCAGAAACGCAGCTTTTTCGCCAAAATTCCGGTGCAGTTCCGTGCAGGTCTCCTGATTCAGGTCATGTGCAAGCTTCATGGCACCTTCCGCACCATAAAGGGTCACAAAGGTAGTCTTTCCATTTTCGCTGTCGCTGCCAATGGGCTTGCCCAGCTGTTCCGGTGTGCTGGTAACATCCAGTACATCGTCCACGATCTGAAAAACAAGACCCAGACCATAAGCATACTGTTCCAGCGCTCTGCACTGTGCTTCATCCGCTTTGGCCGCAGCCGCACCCATCTGAATGGCTGCATTGATCAGCGCACCCGTTTTATTGCGGTGGATCAGCCGAAGCTGGTCTTCTGTTGCGGCCAACGCTTCGTATTTCAGATCCAGTTCCTGCCCATAGACCATGCCGCGGCTGCCAGCGCCTGCACCCAGTGCCCGCGCTGCCTGTACACAGACAGACGCATCTGCCGGGGCATTGGCGACTGTCTCAAATGCTTCTGTCAGCAGCACATCACCGGCCAGCATGGCAGTTGCTTCGCTAAACGCCTTGTGGCAGGAAGGACGGCCGCGGCGCAGATCATCATTGTCCATGCAGGGCAGGTCATCGTGAATGAGCGAATAGCAGTGCAGCATTTCTACAGCAGCTGCAAACTGCTGTGCCGCCTGCATACTGCCGCCCAGCATATCGCAGACGCTGAGAACAAGAACTGCACGGATCCGTTTGCCGCCGCCCATCAGGCTGTAGCGTGCCGCACGGCACACCTCGGATTCTTCCGGTAGAAAACGGCCGCAGGCCGTTTCCAGCGCGGCCATTGCCTGCGCCAGATAATTCTGATACTGCTCCTGATAGTCCATTAGCTTTCCTCCTGCACTGTGCCCGCAAGCTTTGCGTCGATTTCGTCGATCTGCAGCGATGTTTTTTCCAGTGCAGCATGGCAGTACTCCATCAGAGAAGCGGCCTCTGCATACAGTTTGACCGAATCTGCAAGGGTCGTATCCTCGCTCTGCATCTGTGCAAGGAGCGTATTCAGCCGTTCCATGCCTTCCTCAAAACTTTTGGGTGTTCTCATTGATTTCCTCCACCGCTTCCACCCTGCACTTTGCACGGCGGGAAGCGCTGCGAACATAGATTGTTTTTTCCGGCTGCAGATCATCTGCATTTAAAATAGTGCCGTTGGCTGCTGTGACCATCGTGTAGCCGCGCGCCAGCACCTTGTATGGATCCAGCGATCCAGTAAGTGCTGCCGCATGACCCAGCTGCAATTCTGCAGAATGCAGGCGTTTCTGCATCTGCTGACGGATGGCATCCTGCACCTGCTGCAGCTGACCCTGACTTTTTTGCCAGTTTCGGCGTGCAAGGCCCTGCTCCAACACAAAGTTGTATTGTTCCAGACCATTATAGCATAAATCAAAACGTTTTTGCATATTTTTGCGAATATTTTGCTGCAAATCCAGCAATATCCGCTCCTGCTCTGCCCGATCCGGTACGGCCAGCTCTGCTGCAGCCGAAGGTGTGGGGGCACGGCAGTCTGCCACAAAATCCAGAATGGTATAGTCGATCTCGTGGCCGATTGCGCTGATCAGTGGTTTTTTGCAGCGGTATGCAGCCCGGGCGATCATCTCTGCGTTAAAGACCCACAGGTCTTCCCGGCTGCCGCCTCCGCGTGCAACGATGATCTCGTCCACCTCTTTGCGCTGATCCAGCTTTTTGATGGCATCGGCCACCTGCTGCGCGGCTTCAAACCCCTGCACTGTCACCGGACACAGCAGCAGCCGTACCGATGGCCAGCGCCGTGTGAGCACATTGCGGATATCCTGCAATGCGGCTCCCGTCTTGCTGGTGACAACACCGATGCATTTAGGAAATTCCGGCAGCGGCTTTTTGTGCTCCGGTGCAAACAGGCCCTCCTGCTCCAGTTTCGCCTTGAGCTGTTCCAACGCCAGCTGTGCGGCACCAATGCCATCCGGGAACATATCGTTCACGTACAGCTGAAATGTGCCGTCGCGCTCATAAAGGGTAGCGCGGCAGCGTACCACAACACGCATTCCCTCTTCCGGGCGGAAAGCAAGGCGGCGTGCATCAGTGCGGAACATTACCGCTTTGACGCTGCAGACATCATCCCGCAGAGAAAAATAGCAGTGCCCGCTGCGCGCATTCTGTACAAAATTTGCGATCTCGCCGCGCAGGGCAAGGTCAAACAAAGTATCGTTGGCATCCAGCAGCGTTTTTACATAACGGTTGAGTGCTGAAACGGTAATCACTTCAGCCATAATCCGGCCTCCCGCGCTGCCAGGATCGAAACACCGATGGCATTATCGCTGGAATACTGTCCCGGCACAAAGTAGACCTGCGGCAGACGTTTCTGCACCCATGCACGGATGATATCGCTGCTCATCACTCCGCCAGCACATACCACCGGCAGGCCGGGGTATTCCTTCTGTGCAGCTTTGGTCATTTTTACCACTGTATCCGCCACACAGAGCAGGCAGTACTTGCACACATATTCCGGCGTTTTGCCTGCGGCAAGCAGGGCATTGCACTGGTTTTCCAGCCCGGAAAGGCTGCATTGCATCCCCTTCACGCTGGATTTTGGCTTGATCTCCTCAGTGCACTGTGCAGCCAGACGGGAAACCTCGGCACCCGCCGGGAAGCCAAAGCCAAGCCTGACCCCCACACGGTCCACAGCCTGTCCGGCATAAAGGTCTGTGCTGGTGCCAAGCGTTGTGATCCGGCGCACCTGATCGCAGAGCAGCAGGTCCGTGGTGCCGCCGGAAATATGGAACAGCAGAACTTTTTCAGCAAACAGCTGTTCCCCCTTAGCTGCAAACAGCGCTGCGGCAGCGTGACCCTGCTGATGGGTCGTCAGCACAAGTGGGATCCTTTTTGCATGTGCAAAGGCCGTTGCAGCATTGACACCTGCAAGAAAGCAAGGCATATAGCTGCCTTCTACCGGGCGGGGCTTTTGCGATACGCCCACAGCATCGATCTGCGTCAGATCAAATTCCTGCGCCAGTTCCTGCATCATCTCCGGCAGCGCGACCGTATGATGAAACAGTGCATCGCTTTGCCGCAGGCCCAGCTGGCCCGCTTTTACCGGCAAAAAGCGCTTCTTTGCGCAAACAACCTCTCCAGCTGTATCAAACACTGCCAGAGAGGTTGCATAGTTGCTTGTATCAATGCCAAGCGTATAACGGCTCACTGTTCGGCCTGCTCCGCATCCAGACCGTGATCCCGGGCCACTGCGCCAAGCAGACCGTTCACGAACTGGTAATCTTCGTCCGCACCATACTTTTTCGTCAGTTCCACCGCCTCGTTGATGGCAACACCGGGCTTATTCTCGCCGCCAAACAGCAT
This sequence comes from Faecalibacterium sp. BIOML-A4, assembly GCF_009679665.1. Classification (NCBI taxonomy): domain Bacteria; kingdom Bacillati; phylum Bacillota; class Clostridia; order Eubacteriales; family Oscillospiraceae; genus Faecalibacterium; species Faecalibacterium sp. BIOML-A4. The sequence continues at coordinate 61,154 of NZ_WKZG01000005.1, forward strand.
CTCGGCAACTGCCAGACGCAGGATGGTCAGGCTGACACGAGGCAGGCGCTCCATGGTCCAGTTGCGCAGATGTGCACGGATCTCATCATCCACCTCGGCAGAATGATCGTAGTATGCGTTCAGCAGATGCTTGCTGAAACCATCCACAGGGTGCTCTTCATCGTTTTCTTCATGGCTGGTAATGGCCTCTGCCAGCGGGATATCACCAAAGGTCTGCGAAAATGCCAGCAAAAATGCATTCTCGCGTGCTTCTCTACGGGGCAAAATATTTTCCATAATGTTCCTCTCGCAGCACGAAGCCTCTCCGGCCAGAGCACAGAGAGGATCGGCTTCCAATTCTGAATTTTATTTTACTTCTCTGCTGCAGTGGTTTCTGCAAGGCCGGCAATCACCAGATTGACGCGGCTCACAGTGACATTGGTCATGTTCTGCACAGCGTTCTTCACGTTTTCCTGCACCTTTTCGGCCACAGCAGGAATGCGTGCGCCAAAGCTCATCATCAGGTTCAGAGTGATGTTTGCGGTACCATCCCGCATTTCCACCACGACCGGAGACTGGATGCTGGATGCTTCCAGCAGATCCTTGAGCTTTTTATTTTGTCTGCCGCAGGAAACCTCGGCAACGCCGTCAATTTCCAATGCTGCGCAGCGTGCGATCTTGCCAATGACTTCGGTGGAGATCTGAAGGCTACCGCCCCGAAGATCTGTATTCTGAAAATCCATTGTGTTGTCCTCCATTCAAAAGCGGGCACAGCCTGCTTTTTCTTGTTTGAAATGGTCCTGCCTGAAACGATCAATGCCATACGCAGGACAACATCATTCTTTATTGATAGAGTTATTATACCATCAAAGCGGGTGCGATTTCAATACTTGTTTCGGAAAACTCTGCCGCACCTTCTTATTTGACCTCCACCACCGTGATGTTCTGGGCAGTCACAGTGCTTTTGTTCAGCACCACATCCCGAATCTGTGCCACCTGTGCCGCTGTGAGCGGTTCACCGGAGGTCATCACGGTAAGGTCTGCCCGGCCGGACTGCAAAAAGCACAGGCAGTCTGCAAAACCTTTGGCTTTGATCAGCGTTTCGATCTCATTCTCCGCATTCAGATCTTCCAGATTTGCGGTCATCTGGGCGGTATATTCCTTCTTTTCCTCTGCGGAAAGCGACGAGGATTTCATCGTTTTCTTGATGGAATCCATCGCCTCATCGTGGGCCTTCTGTCGCTTAAGCCGAGCCTGCTCAAAAAACTTTGCACCACTGTCACTGGCAACGCTTACAAGCTGCGCTTCACCATAGTTTTTGTTGGCGCTGGACACCGCTTCGGCCTCTGTGGGCAGCTCATCCAGAACCGTCTGCGTCTGTACCGGGACATCCTCAGCCTCTGCCGCGACCATTGCAGCATTGTCCGGCAGTTCCGTGGGCACATCGCTGCGGGCGTACTGCCAGTTCAAGTATACGGCAATCACCAGTGCGGCAGCCAATGTAACAGCTGTGGCCCTGCGGGTATTTCTGGAAAGTGCTCTCATAAATCGTTCCTCCTTATAAAAGCTGCAGGGTCTCAGCCCTTGCGCTGTTCCACACAAATGCGGTTGGATGGCAGATCCAGCAGTGCGCTTACCAGTTCGGTGATCCGGGCAGCAACGCGGATGTCTCCGCCGCCCTCGCACAGCACGGCCACACCGCACACCTGCGGCAGACATACCGTTTCGGTCAGGGCTGAACCATCTTCCAGCAGAACATGGGTCTGCTGGGACTGCATTTCTCCGGACTGTGTATCCAGCGCATAAATGGCTTCTTCCCCAGTCTCCAGCGTGACCATCACGGTCGTTTTGCCCGCACCGCTCATCTGTGAAATCAGATGTTCCAGCCGGTTCTCCAGCTGTGCCTGATATTCCGTGCTGCTCTGGACAGGCTTTGTGTTTTTTGTGCTGCCCGCTGCCGTGTTCTGCGGAAAAAGTTCCGACAGCAGGATCAGCAGCATTGCCAGAACGCCTACTGCCGCAGCAAGCCTTGCTCTGCCCTGTTTCCCTTTGCATTTCCGGGCAAAATCTTTCACGGAATCTCCGAACGAAATGCCCCCTGCTTCTTTCATTCGGTGTCCTCCTGTACTTCCAGTATCGGTGCCATGCCAAGCTCCTGCTGCAGATATGCCGCGATCCGGCTCTGCTCTGCGGATGTGCACGCCGCCGGGAGGATCACAAGCACCTTTTCTGTCCGAACGGTCTGTTCTGTCCGGGTCAGTGTGATCTCCAGCTTCACCTTTGTACCAAAGCGCCGCTCACACTCTGCGCAAAGATCCGCTTCCAGCCGTTCCTGCGTTCCCTGCAAGAGCGATGTCTCCGTACTCTGGATGCTGACCGCTGCCGGAGCAGCCGCCGCTGCACTTTTCAGTTCCAGCTTCATCTGCGGGGCCAGCCGGAACAGGATCACTAGAATATATAGCCCGGCAACGGCTTTTATGCATCTGCCCGCCCAGCCTGCGCCCGCCAGCAACGTCGTAATCTCCGCACAGATACAGGCAATGCAGAACGCCGATGCCGCCGTCTGAAATGCGTGCATTTCCTATCCGCCTCCCGTCATCATCAGAAGCCCCACGCCTACCGTCAGCAGTTCAAAAAACAGTGCCGTTACTGCTGCCATGCATTTTACCGCTTCGGCCATGCAGTCAAACAGCGCCTGACAGCGCCGGTTCTCCGCGAGGCCGCACAGAAGCCTGCATCCTGCAAGGAATAGCAAATGGAGCAGAAGCTGCAGATACAGTGGCAGAAATTCGGCCCCGATCACGGCAAGTGCCGCAAAACCCAGACTGCTTTTGAGCAGCTGCATTCCGGCAAGAAATACTTCTGCCGTATCGCTCAGAGCCTGCCCGATCACCGGCACGCCGCCGGTAAGCAGCTGGCCCAACCGCAGTGCAGAACGGTCCAGCTGAACTGTTACCGCTCTTTGCAGCCCTAACAGCACTGCAAAAATCCGCCCAGCCCAGACAAGCCCCCTGCGCAGCAACGCGCCCATGACACGGCACGTTTCCGAAAGCCCCTGCTGGGTGCTGATGCAGCACGCCATGCTTACCGCAAGGTAGCTCTGCAGCAGCGGACTGACCACAAGCACCGTACCCTGTGCCAGAAAGCACAGTCCGGTCAGCAGCAGACCGCTTGCCGCTGTGCTGGCATTCACCTCTCCACCGGCAGCGAGCACACCGCTGTACACCGGAAGAAAACCCAGAAGGTAGTTTTTCCACCCCTCCATCCGCTCACAGATCAGCTGTGCAAGGCTGATCAGATCTCCCCACAAAAGAGTGCCGCAGCCCACAGCCGCAGCCAGCTCCAACAAGGCGCTGTCGGCTGCTCCTCCCACCAGAAATGAAAGCACGATCAGCAACAGTAAAAACAGCAGAACATCCGCATAGCAGTGTGCCATCTGCCGGATCATCTCTGCCGGTGATCCCGGCAGGAGCGCGAGCAGAGATTTGAGCGGATCTTTGGCAAAGGACTCTGCACTTTGCGGAGCTTTTTCCAGATAAGGCTGCCAAAGCTCCTGTCCGGGCAGGCCCTGCAGCTGTGCCGCAGCGGCATCAGGTGCAAAAGCCAGAAAGCATACGGTGCACAATACAAACGCTGCCGCTTTTTGCAGGAATTTTTTTATCATGCGGCAAGCCCCCAGATCTTCTGGCAGATCTCTTCCAGCAGAGGAAATGCTGCCGCCAGAACCAAACATCGGCCCGCAAACCCGGCGCACCATGCCAAAGTGTCCGCACCAGCTTCTTCGCACAGGGTCCGCGCGTAATCGGTCAGCAGCAAAATTCCGGCACAGCGCAGCAGACAGGCAAATGCAGGCCCGTCCACCCGGCGGCTGAAAGCCAGTACATTCCGAAGCAGCTCCTGCACCGCCACTCCAAGCTGCAGCAGCACAAACAATGCTGTGCCAACGGACAGCAGAAACGCATAGGCCGGTGCATCCTTCCGCAGCAGAAGCTGCGCCGCTGCAAAGACGACCACTGCCCCCAGAATGGAAAAAGATGTACTCATAGTGCAAACAGCGACTTGATGGTAACGAACAGTGCGCTGATCTGCTTGACAAGGATGGAAAGCACTACCACAAGACCCGCAAGGGTCGTCATCATGGCCTGATCCTCCCGGCCGGAACGAATCAGCAGCTGGTTCAGGACGGCCACGATAATACCGATCGCTGCAATTTTGAACACAAGGTCGATCTCCAAGTTTTCGTCCTCCTGCCACTACAAAAGAATCAGTGCTGCCACCGCGCCGGCTGCAAGGCCAAGCCTGCACGGTAAGCCTTGCCCGGATGCCGCTTTCTGCTGCGCCTGGTGCAGGAATGCTTCAAAACGGGCAGAGTAATAATCCAGTCGTTCGCATTCCTGTGCCGCTTCGCTTTGGCCAAGGCCGGCAAAGCACTGCTCAAAGCAAAGGCGTTCCGCATCATCAAATCTTTCCGGTGCCGGAATTTCCTGCAGTTTTTGTGCTGCATCGCTTTCCAGCAGCTTTTCCTGCACGAGACACCGCTGCAGCTGTTCCAGATCCAGCCTGCGGTAAGCAATCTCCTGCCGGATGCGCTGCAACAGCTCCACGGTGCGCTGCAGCTGCAGGATATGCTGCTCTGTTCTGACCTGAAATGCAGAGCCGGTCAGCCACCCGCACAGCAGGAGCAGTGCAGCCGCTGCCCAATGAAAAAGCCGCATCATACCGTGCAGACCTGCCGGACTTTTCCCGGCGCTGTGCAGCCGTGCAGCAGTACAAATACACGCAGCATTCCATGCCGCTGCAGCGCCTGCACCTGCGGCCGCCGGGCGGCTTCTTCCACGCTTGCGGCATGAACGCTTGCAACAAAGTCCACCCCGCTGTAAAAGCCCTGCTCCAGCGCTGCAGTTTCGGCAAGCGTGCCCAGCTCGTCCAGCAAAATGACCTGCGGAGAAAGCGTGCGCAGTGCCATCTGCACAGCCCGTTCCTTAGGGATGCCGGACAGCAGATCCAGCGGCGGCATCTTCTCGAAATCACCCGGCGGAAAGATCTCGCAGCGCTCGTCCACCACGCAGGCTCGCCGCTGCATCCCGGCCAGTTCTCGTGCGATCTGACGCAGCAGCGTCGTCTTGCCGCTGTCCGGCTCGCCGACCAAAAGCATCCCAATAAAATGCTTTTTCAGTTGCACCAGAAGTTCGTCCGGCAGCTGTACCGGAACCGCCCTTGCAATGCGCAGGTTCAACCCCTGCACCTGCTGCAGAACCGTCTGGCCGTCGCGATCCACATAGCGTCCTGCCACACCCACCCGGCAGCCGGAGGGTGTGGTCAGAAATCCATGCGCAAGCTCCGTCTGGTGTACATGTACCGCGCCGCCGCACAGGGTGTGAAAGATCTCTTCGATCTGAAACTGATCCAATACACACTCCCTCAGCTGCAGCGGGCACTCCGGCAGGTCCTGCAGCGGGAGCTGCCGACCCGACAGTGTAACAAAAACACCACAGCCTGTCCGGAACCGAAGTTCATGGATCTGCGCTGCCGTCTGTGCTGGCAGCTGGCCCAATGGCCCGGCCAGCCATGAGGGAAGCAGGCGTATCGCCCGATAATACTCATCCACACTGTCCTCTCCTTTTTCAGGCTCATTGCCTGCTATGAGTATATGCCTGTCCCTGCCGGATAGAACCTGCGGACATAAAAATATCCCCGCAGCACAAAACTGCGGGGATATCCATTGGAGCGGTTTTATCAGGTGTTTTCGTCGCTGATCATTGCCAGAAATTCTGCCTCGGTCAGTACCGGGATGCCAAGCGCCTGCGCCTTGGTCAGTTTGGAGCCTGCTGCCGTGCCTGCCACGACATAGGCCGTTTTCTTTGAAACAGAACCGCTGGCCTTACCACCGTTTTTCACGATCAGTGCTTCCGCCTCATTGCGGGAAAGAGTTTCCAGCGTGCCGGTGACCACCAGCGTTTTTCCTGCCAGCTTATCACCCTTCGGTTCGCCCTTCCACTGCATATTCAATCCGGCATCGGCCAGACGATGGACAAGGTCGGTCGTTCCCTCTTTTGCAAAGAATTCTACGACGCTCTGCGCCATTACGCCGCCAAACCCATCGATCTCGCTGATCTGCTCTGCACTTGCTTCCCGGACAGCCTGCAGCGTACCGAAATGCTCTGCCAGCAGGGCTGCAGCTTTATCGCCAATGTTGCGGATGCCAAAGCCGAACAGGAGCTTATCCAGATTGTTCTGCTTGGAAGCCTCGATGGCGTTCAGCAGGTTATCGGCGCTCTTTTCCTTGAACTTATCCAGCGTCAGCAGCTGTTCCCGCGTCAGCGTGTAGATATCCGCTGCGGAGTGCACCATGTCCTTCTCCACCAGCTGGGTGGCAACTGCTGTGCCAAGGCCCTCGATATCCATTGCATCGCGGGAAGCAAAATGGATGATATTGCGCAGTGCCTGTGCCGGGCACTCGGGGTTAACACAGCGCAGAGCTGCTTCATCCTCCAGATGAACGACTGGTGCACCGCAGGAGGGGCAGACCGTGGGCATCTCATAGGGCTGTGCATCCTCTGCGTGATGGGTAACACCGATCACTTCCGGGATGATATCGCCCGCCTTGCGCACCTGAATGGTATCGCCGATGCAAAGGCCGAACTGATGGATAAAATCCTCATTGTGCAGGGTCGCGCGGGCAACGGTAGTACCCGCCAGAAAGACAGGGTCAAAGCAGGCCGTCGGGGTAAGAACACCGGTGCGGCCAACTGCGACCTCAATGCTGCGCAGCGTTGTCTCCTTTACCTCTGGCGGATACTTAAACGCAATTGCCCAGCGTGGGAATTTGTTGGTGGAACCCATCAAATCGCGCTGTGCAAAATCGTTCACCTTGATCACTGCACCATCCATATCAAAATCCAGTTTGGCACGGTTCTGACCGATCTGCTCGATCTCGGCAATGGCCTGCTCAATGTTATGCACGATATGATAGCGCGGCGAGACCGGCAGACCAAAGCTCTTGAGGTAATCCAGACTTTCAGCATGCTTGGTAAGCGTTTTGCCGCGGATCTGCTGCACATTGAAAACAAAAATAGAAAGGCCCCGGCTTCCTGTGATCTTTGCATCCTTCTGGCGCAGCGAACCGGCAGCCGCATTGCGCGGATTCTTAAAGGGTGCTGCGCCCTGCAGCTCCTGCTCTGCACACAGCTTCTGGAACGCGCCATGCGGCATATATACCTCACCGCGCACTTCCAGAAATTCCGGTGCATTCTTCAACTTTTTGGGAATGCTGCGGATGGCGCGGACATTAGCGGTCACGTCCTCGCCCACCACGCCATCGCCGCGGGTAGAGGCACGAACCAGCTCACCGTTTTCGTATTCCAGACTGCAGGAAAGGCCATCGATCTTGATCTCCACCACATACTCCGGCTCTATGCCGGCTTCCCGCACGCGGCGGTCAAAATCCCGCAGCTCATCATACGAAAATGCATCCAGCAGGCTTTCCATTTTTACCGCATGGGTCACCTTGGGCAGCTTGCTGCTGGCCGTGCCGCCTACCTTCTGGGTAGGCGACGATGCCGTGACCAGCTGCGGAAACTGCGCTTCCAATTCTTTCAGTTCCCGGGTCAGAGCATCATACTCAAAATCTTCAAGCTCCGGGGCATCCTGGTCATAGTAAAGCCGATTGTTTTTCTCGATCACAGCGCGCAATTCTTCTACGCGCTTTTTTGCCTGTTCCAACTCCAAAAGTTCCACTCTCCCGCTATCCGGTTTCTCCCGCGCTGCCGTCCGGCACTACCGCCTGAAAATGCATCGCAGAAAACTATTTTGATTATAACACATCCAGCCGCGCTCTGCAAAGAGAAAGCGGATACAATTTGTATAAGTGCTTTGAAATCTGCGTATGTAATCGTTTTCAATTATCACTGCAGATTGATTTAAAATCAACACGTGAAGATACTCTTTGTTTATTCTTTTAATAAAGCAACGTATTATCGTGCGATTCCTCCACATCCATGACGAGTGAATCGTCCGGTGGTATCGTTAAGTCGTCGGCCAAAACACACACAGAAAGGGCAACGCATTCGTCGTGAATGCTTTAGGCCTTGTCCCCCCGGCATCGTCCTCATGATGGTCGTGTTCCGTTCGTCACCACGGCAAAGAAAGCCGGTGTGGATGAGCATGTCATTAAAAAGATTGTCGGCCACTGTATTGATGATGTTGCCGAAAAGTCGTATACTAAAAGAGGCATTGAGTGGATTCGTCATTTCATGCAATGCATCGTACCATCCTAGATTTTGTACTATTATTTTAGGAGAAAAGCTGTTCCGATTTGTGAACTAAGTATCATACCGTTTCAAGAGGAGATCAAGCCGCCATGGATTGGGAAACATTAAGATCAAGCTGTCTTGCCTGCACCCGCTGCGAGCTGTGCAAGACCCGCACCAATGTAGTGTTCGGTCAGGGTGTGGAAGATGCCGAAGTTCTGTTTGTGGGCGAAGGCCCCGGCCAGAATGAGGATGAGCAGGGTCTGCCCTTTGTGGGGCGCAGCGGCCAGCTGCTGGACAAATATCTGTTTGCCATCGACCTTGACCGCACGAAGAACTGCTATATTGCAAACATCGTCAAATGCCGCCCGCCGCAGAACCGTGACCCTCAGCCTGCTGAGAGCGAAGCCTGTATGCCCTGGCTGCGGGAGCAGTTCCGCCTGCTGAAGCCAAAGATCGTGGTCTGCCTTGGCCGCATTGCCGCCCAGCGGATGATCCGAAAGGATTTCTCCGTGACCAAGGAGCATGGCCAGCTGTACGAAAAGGGCGGCATCCTGTTCATGGGAACCTTCCACCCTGCCGCTCTGCTGCGCAGCCCGCAGAACAAGCCTGCAGCCTTTGCTGATTTTACTGCCCTGCGGGACAACATTGAAACGGTGTGCAAACATACCTATCATAAAGACTGAATCATTCCCGCTGCAAGAACCAAACACCTTCCTTTTGCATACTCTAAAACAAAAAGAGAGGTGTTCGATTATGGAAACTGCACGACATGATTCCATTGATTTCTTTCTGGGTGCCACAACGCCTGCCGGTTTCAAGGGCTATTTTGAACCGCTGCGCCACGAACCCGGTATGCAGATGTACCTGATCAAAAGCGGGCCGGGCTGCGGCAAATCCACCCTGATGAAGCGGCTTGCCCGTGCTGCCGAACAGCGCGGCGAACTGACGCAGCGCATCCACTGTGCCAGCGACCCGGACAGTCTGGACGGCGTGATCCTGCCCGGGCAGCACAGGGCCATCGTGGATGCCACTGCGCCCCATGTGGTGGAGCCGGATGCTCCCGGTGCGGACGAAGTGGTGGTGAGTTTGTACCACACCATCGATGCAGAAAAGCTGCACCAGTGCACCGATGAGGTCAAGGCGCTGTTTGCCCGCAACGCCCTGCTGCGCAGCCGCGCTGCACGATATATTGCATCGGCAGGCAGCCTTTTGCTGGACAGCCGCCGCGCCGAAGCCTGCAGCGCCAATTTTGACAAGGTGCGCCGTTATGTCAAACGGCTGTGCACCCGGGTGATGCCGCGCACGGAAGGCATTGGCAGCGAAGAGCTGCGCCTGCTTTCCGCCGTCACCCCCAAGGGTGAAATGTTTTATCAGGGCACTGCACAGGCATTGGCGGATAAGTTTATCGTGTTCCGGGATGATTACGGCGCGGTGTCCCGCCTGCTGCTGGAGCTGATCCGCGCCGAAGCCCTGACGCGGGGCTACCACATTATTACCTGTCCATGCGCCATGCACCCGGAGGATAAGATCGACCATATCCTGATCCCGGAGCTGAAGCTTGCCTTCCTGACGGATAATCGCTGGCATCCGGTGCATCTGCCCAGTGTGCAGGCTGTGCGGTGCACCCGCTTCCTTGACAGGGAAAATCTGGCAGCGTACCGGGCACGGCTGCGCTTTAACGAGCGTGCTGCCGCCGAACTGCTGGAACAGGCCAGTGCCCTGATGGCGCAGGCCAAGAGTTGCCACGATGAGTTGGAGACCTATTACCGTGCAGCGGTGGATTTTGGCAAAGTGGATGAAGCGGCAGCAGAGTGCATGGAGATGTTCGGCCTGAAATAATCAGTTTATGTCGACGAACCGGGAGTTTCTCTGAAGACCGTCCGCTGAGGTGGGACCCTGTTGCCGTGAGGCAATAGGGCGGGCGATGGAATGGCCTGAATCGTGTCTGAAGAGGAATTACCGGTTCGTCAGTGTATCCCAAAAGCGGAGGTGAAATGCTTTGGCCACGGTTCATCTGCCCATCCGGCAGCTGGTGGAATTTCTGCTGCGGACCGGCAGCATTGACAGCCGGTTTACGGGGTTTGACCGTGCACTGGAAGGCGCCCACATCCACCGCAAATTGCAAAAAGCTGCCGGAGACGGCTATCAGGCTGAGGTATTTCTCTCCGTAGAGCGGCAGGCAGAGGGCATCACTTTTACCCTTGAGGGCCGGGCTGACGGCATTTTTACCGATGAGACTGGCACGGTAGTCATTGATGAGATCAAGACCACCGCTGTGCCGCCGGAAGAGATCACTGAGGATATGAACCCCTGCCACTGGGCACAGGGCATGGTGTACGGTGCCATTTATGCCACACAGCAAAGCCTGCCGGAACTGAACGTCCGGCTGACTTATTATCAGATAGACACCGATCAGATCATCCGCTTTATCCGCCGCTTTACGCAGCAGGAGCTGGATGAATTTCTTGACAAATTATTGTGCCAGTATGCTCCGTGGGCGCAGCGCCGGATAGAGTGGGATGTAAAGCGTACTCAGAGCCTTGCGGCACTGCAGTTCCCGTTTGCGCAGTACCGGCCCGGACAGCGGGCTATGGCGGGCGAGATCTACCGCGCCTGCCGCGCTGGCAAGACCGCCGACTGCAAGGGCGGTACGCGGCTGTTCTGTCAGGCTCCTACCGGCATTGGCAAGACCATGAGCGCGCTTTTCCCCGCGCTGAAAGCCATGGGCGAAGGCAACGGAGAAAAGCTGTTCTATCTCACGGCCCGCAACACGACCCAGACTGCCGCCGAGGATGCCTTGACCCGGCTGCATACGGCCCAGCCAGAGCTTGCCCTGCGCAGTGTGACGCTGACCGCCAAGGAAAAGGTCTGCCTGCATCCGGACGCAGAGGGACATCCCGCCTGCCTGCCGGAGCTTTGTCCCTACGCCAACGGCTACTACGACCGCATCAAGGATGCACTGACAGCTCTGCTGGACGGTACCGGCAGCTTTGACCGCGCAGCGCTGGCCGGGGCGGCAAAGCGTTTTTCGGTGTGTCCCTTTGAACTGGGGCTAGACCTGAGCGAGTGGTGCGATGTGGTCATTGGGGATTACAATTACCTGTTCGATCCGGTGGTGCACCTGAAGCGGTTCTTTGATTCTTCCGGCGACTGGTTGTTTTTGGTCGATGAAGCACATAATCTGCCCGACAGAGCCAGAGCAATGTATTCTGCACGCTTTTGTAAAAGCAGCCTGACCGAGGCAAAACGCGCATTGGGCAAGGGCAAAAGTGCTTTAAAGACCGCTCTGACCAAAGCAGACAAAGCCCTGCTGGAAGCCCGGAAAGCCTGCATACAGCTTGCACCCCGGCACAGCAGCCAGACCGATGCCGCAGACCCGGCACAGACCAGTCTTTTGCCTGAAAACACTGCCCCCGCACTGGAACTGCCCGAACCGCTGTATGCACAGGGCAGTACTGTATTTTTGCAGGAGCCGCCCTCTGCCCTGCTCAGTCCGCTGCGGGCCGTACAGGCACCTTTGCAGGACTGGCTGGAAGCGAACCCGGATGCCGAAGTACATGCACAGTTGCTGGAGCTTTATTTTGCTGTACAGGACATCACCCGTGCCGCCGAACGATACGACAGCCACTTTGTCACTCAGCTTACCGTGCACGGCAGAGAGCTTGAATTGCAGCTGCTGTGTCTGGACCCGGCACCTTTTGTGGATGCCAGCCTTGCCGCAGGGCGCAGCGCAGCGCTGTTCAGTGCAACACTGGCTCCGCCCTCGTTCTACCGCAGTGTTCTGGGCTGCAGCGATGCACGTGCCGTCGCACTGGACAGTCCCTTCCCGGCTGAAAATCTGGGGCTGTATTGCCTGCCGAATATCTCTACCCGCTACCGCGACCGCGAAGCCAGCGTGCAGGCAGTTTCGGATGCACTGGCCCGGCTGGTGCAGGCCAGAACGGGAAACTACTTTGCCTTTTTCCCAAGCTACGCATATCTGCGGCAGGTACACGAAGATTTTGCAGCACGTTACCCGGGCATTCGCACCCTTGTGCAGGAAAGCCGGCTGGATGATGCCGCTCGGGCTGAATTTCTGGCTCAGTTTGTGCCGGACCCGGCCGAAACGCTTCTGGGTTTTGGCGTGATGGGCGGCATCTTTGGTGAGGGAGTTGATCTTGCAGGCAGCCGCCTGATCGGGTGCGCCATTGTGGGTGTGGGCCTGCCGCAGGTAAATCCGCAGCAGGAAATGCTGCGCCGTTATTATGACGCACAGAACGGCTTTGGATTTGATTATGCCTACCGCTATCCCGGCATGAACAAGGTACTGCAGGCCGCAGGGCGCGTGATCCGCACGCCGGAAGACAGAGGTGCGGTGCTTTTGCTGGACGACCGGTTTGCCCAGCAGGAATACATCCGGCTGTTCCCTCCTCACTGGCGGCATATCCGCTATCTGCGCAGCTGTGAAGAACTGGCCGCTGCCCTGCAGGACTTCTGGAATAAATGAGACCCAAACAAAAAGGCACTGCCGCACCCAAAACAGGAGCGGCAGTGCCTTTGCTTCTTTTTTGTTTTATTTTGCTGCTTTCCGGTTCTGCTGCAGGCTATCCCACGAGGGCATTTCATTGCGCAGCTTTTCCCACATGGGCATTGCCGTGCCGGTCTGCCTGCGCAGAGCATCGAACGCTTCGTCCAGATACTTCATTTCGGACACTGCGTGCATGGCGTGATCCGAAACGCACAATCTGCCCAGCGATGTTTTTGTCATGGTAAACACCATCGCTTCCATCTTACGGCGGGCCGATGTGCCGGGCTGGAAATTATCGGTGTTGTTGGCATCGTTCACCGGGATGCCCGCATCCTTGAGCATCAGGCAGGCTTCATAGGCGGCATCCAGAATGGCGCCGCGCTGCTGCTTGGTGGCCCGGTGCAGATCGCCGTTGCAGGCATAGCACACATAGCACGCCGGCAGAACGAATGCAATGTGGCACTTGAGCCATTCATCCATATCGCCATAGAAGGTCAGCTTGTATTTTGCACCGTCAAAGGCGGTCTTGAGCCGGGTTCGGAAGGTGCCAGAAAGCGGAGTTGTGGCACCGCCCACCGTCATGCCAGCACTGGCGTACACACTGACCACATGGTCGTGTTCACGGCGGCCTGCCGTGCCCTGAAAGCCGAATGCGATCTTATCCGCCGGGCGCTGCATGAATTCCAGCACCTGCTTTGCCTGCGGGTTGTTGCCCACAAACACAAAATACTGGCTCTTGTTGGCCTTGAGCACAGGAAGCACATCCGGCAGCTGGCCCGCCTGCATGACCACAAAGACGAGATCATAATAATCATCCGGGGCAAGAGTGTCCACGGTTTTGATCCGTTCCGTTGTGGTCTTGCGCTGCACCCAGTGGCGGATGACCAAACCCTTCTGGTCGATCATTTCCTTCCACTCTCCGCGTGCAAGCAGCGTGACAACGTTCTTTTTGTTCTGCATCAGCACATGGGCCAGCTCGCAGCCCAAAACGCCCGCACCGTAAACCAGAATCCTCATCCAGATACGCCTCCCTTATGTGTGTTAAGGTTTGCTTACTTTTTCAAAAACGAGAAAAAGCCTTTTTTCTCGTAAGGTGCACTGCTTACGCCCTTGACCTCATAGCCGGTTGCATTGATGGCATCCCGCAGCTTCTGCTCGTCCAGCGGCTGTTCCGAGTGGATCACCGTCTGGGCTTTTGCCTGCGAGGACGACACCCTTTTTACCTCCGGGAAGGCCTTGCGCACGGCTTCGTTGACATGGCTCTCGCACATGCCGCACATCATACCATCTACTTTTACGATCGTTTCAATCATTTTATTCCCCTCCAGATCTTCTGCGCGCATCGGCCCGTTGACGCAGAATCTGTTAGGAAGCGCTAACCGCAGTTTCAAACAAAACGCCGTCGGGAACTGCCCGGCAGCGGTGCGGAGCGGTTCCCTGTTCTGTGGTGGGTCTGCTCAGAAAATGCACGCATGATTTCTTGCCTTCATCATATCACACCAGTGGGCTAAATGCAAGATGAAAAATACCCCATCCCGGTTTTTGCGCTTTTCACTCATGCACCCGGTATCCTGCTGCCGTGGTCAGTATTCAATGCCCTTCCGGGCGGAAATTCCCCTCTGGTAAGGGTGGCGGTGGCACTTCATCTCCGTGGCATAGTCGGCGGCATCCAGCATCCACTGCGGCGCAGCATGGGCAGTAAGCACGCATTCCTGCTCTGCCGGGCGTTCCAGCACAGCCTTTTGCAACAGGGCTTTATCCACCATATCCAGTTCCCATGCGCTGCCTGCTTCGTCCAAAATCAGCAGGTCGGCAGGGTCGGCCATGGCAGCTGTGAGGTTCGCATTCTGCAGCTGGCGGGTGGCTTCCTTTTCCGCTTCGTTCATCTGGAACACGAATTTCTGCCCCGCCTTGCCGCGGTACACCTTTGCACCCAGCTGTTCCAGCAGCGGCACCTCGCCGCTTTTGCCGCCTTTGAGGAACTGCAGGATCACCACCCGCTTTCCGCTGCCCATGACCCGCAAAGCAAGGCCCATGGCAGCGGTGGTCTTGCCCTTGCCATCACCGTAATATAGATGTAACAGCCCTGTACGCTTCATGGTCATTTCTCCTTTTGTCTTTGCGTTTATGGTAACACAAACCCAGCAAAAAAGGAAGAGGAAGCACCCGAAGGCGCTTCCTCTTTCAAACAATGCGATATTTACTGATACAGAGGGAAATCCCGGGTCAGCTTCAGCACACGGTCACTGATCTCGTCCTTCTTCTCGTCGTAGTGCCAGATGCAATCGGCGATGCAGTCGGCGATCACCTTCATCTCGGCCACGCCCATGCCGCGGGTGGTAACAGCCGGGGTGCCCAGACGCACACCGGAAGTCACAAAGGGGCTGCGGGTCTCGCCGGGAACGGTGTTTTTGTTGGCGGTGATGTGCACGCTGTCCAGACGTGCTTCCAGCTCCTTGCCGGTGCACTCCTCGTCACGCAGGTCGATCAGCATGAGGTGGTTATCCGTACCGCCGGACACCAGCTTGACACCGCGTGCCTGCAGCTCTGCTGCCAGAGCCTGTGCATTCTCCACGATCTTGCGGGCATATTCCTTGAACTCCGGCTTCAGTGCTTCACCAAAGCAGACAGCTTTTGCGGCGATCACATGCTCCAGCGGGCCGCCCTGGGTGCCGGGAAACACGGCAGAATTGATGCGCTTTGCAAGAATGGGATTGTTGGTCAGGATCAGACCGCCGCGGGGGCCGCGCAGGGTCTTGTGGGTGGTGGTGGTAACAACATCAGCATACGGCACAGGGCTCTGGTGATAGCCGCCTGCCACCAGACCGGCAATGTGGGCCATATCCACCATCAAATACGCACCATAGCCGTGGGCGATCTCAGCGATCTTCTCAAAATCGATGGCACGGGGATATGCAGACGCACCGGCCACGATCAGCTTGGGGCGCACCTTCTTAACCTGCTTTTCCAGCTCAGCATAGTCGATCACGCCGTCGGCATTGACACCGTAAGAGACAAAGTTATAGTTCTTGCCGGACATGTTCACCGGAGAACCGTGGGTCAGATGGCCGCCCTGAGACAGGTCCATGCCCATGACAGTATCGCCCAGATCCAGCAGAGCAAAATAAACTGCCAGATTGGCCTGTGCACCGGAGTGGGGCTGAACATTGGCGTATTTTGCGCCGAACAGCTTGCAGGCACGCTCGATGGCAATGTTCTCCACCTCGTCCACATAGACACAGCCGCCATAGTAGCGCTTGCCGGGCAGGCCCTCGGCGTACTTGTTGGTCAGGATGCTGCCCATTGCGGCCATGACGGCGGGAGAGACGATGTTCTCACTGGCGATCAGTTCGATGTTCTGGCGCTGACGGTTCAGCTCGCGATCCATGGCTGCGGCCAACTCCGGATCAACGGTATTGACCAGACCGATGGTGTCCATCATTTCATTGTACATAATATTCTACCCCTCTCAATTTCCGGAGAAAGCCCCGGATCCTGGATCTCTTCAAGCCACCCTGCTCCGCGCACGAACCGAATTGCTTTCTTTTATCATAGCAGAAAGCTGTAGAATCTTCAACTTCCATTTTGCCAAAAGGCTTGCTTTTTTCGTCTGAAGTGTTTATTATACTTGTATAAAAATGCAGTGTCGTTTTTGTATATTTTTCAAGTCAGTCAACCTTCAGATGAAGCGAGGTGTTCTCTGATGACGGTCAGTGAAGCAAAGCAGACCCAGCGCAAAGCGGGCCGTGCCGCACGCAAGGCTCTCGGCCCGGAAGAACGCAAGGCTGCAAATGCCGCTTTGTGCGCATTCCTCTGGCAGCTGGCTGCCGTGCAGAATGCGCAGACCATCCTGCTGTACGCAGCGTTTGGTTCCGAAGCCGACCTTTCTGCCCTTGTGGAAAAGGCGCAGGCGCAAGGCAAAACGCTGGCCTATCCGGTGTGCGGCGAGGCGTATTCCCTTACAGCCGCTGTGCCCGGCCCGGACGGCTGGGAGATGGGACAGTACGGCATCCGCACCCCCATCCTGAGCCGGTCGGAGATTCTGCTGCCGGAAGCGCTGGATCTGGTCCTTGTACCCTGCACGGCTTTTGATGCAGACTGCTTCCGGGTCGGCATGGGCAAGGGCTATTACGACCGGTATCTTCCCCGCTGCAAAAACGCGGTGAAGATCGGCATTGCATTTGAGGCACAGCGGGTGGAACATGCTGCCGTAGACGAGCACGACCAGCGGCTGGATGCCTATGTAACAGAGAGGGGTATTTACAAATGGAAATGACTAAGCTGAGCTGTGAGAAATTTCTCGCAGAGCTGGCCAGCAAAGCCCCCACGCCGGGCGGCGGCGGAACGGCGGCGCTGGTGGGTGCTGCCGGTGTAGCGCTGGGCAATATGGTGGGCAACCTGACCACCGGCAAAAAGAAATATGCCGCCGTGGAAGCAGACATTCAGGCCCTGAACACAAAGGCCGATGCCCTGCGCAAAGAGCTGGAAGCGCTGGTGCAGGCCGATGCCGATGCCTTTGCGCCGCTGGCTGCGGCCTACGGCTTGCCCAAGGACACACCAGAGCAGACTGCACACAAAGCCGCCGTGCTGGAAAAGGCGCTGGATGCCGCCTGTGCCGTGCCACTTGAGATCATGGAAAAGTGCGCCGAGGGCATTGCTCTGGTGGAAGAATACGCCGCCAAGGGCAGCGTGATGGCCGTCTCGGACGCAGGCTGTGCAGCCGCTCTGTGCAAGGCAGCCTTGCAGGCCGCAAGCCTGAATGTGTTCATCAACACAAAGCTGATGGCAGACCGTGAGCGCGCTGCTGCGTTGGACGCAAAAACAGACAAACTGCTGGATGAATTTGTGTCGCGGGCAGACGCTGTTTTTGCATTTGTGACGAACAAATTGCGGAATAAGTGAGGAAAAGTATTATGGCAACGATTTTGAAGGGCGCACCCGTTGTAGCCGCTATGAACGAACGCAATGCGGCGCTGTGTGAGCAGCTCAAGGCAAAAGGCATCACTCCCACGCTGGCCGTGGTGCGTGTGGGTGAGCGGGAGGACGACCTCTCCTACGAGCGCGGCGTGATCGCCCGCTGCGGCAAGGTGGGTGTGGAGGTAAAGCAGTTTCTTCTGCCCGCCGATGCTTCGCAGGACGATCTGCTGAAGGTGATCGCCGAGGTGAACGCAGAGGATACCATCCACGGATGCCTGCTGTTCCGTCCGCTGCCCAAGCAGTTCAATGACCGCACTGTGCGTGCGGCGCTGGCTCCGGAAAAGGACATTGACGGCATCACGGACGATTCTCTGGCCGGTGTGTTCACTAATACCGATCTCGGCTATGCTCCCTGCACCGCGCAGGCCTGCCTTGAAATCCTGAAGTATTACAACATTCCGCTTTCCGGCAGGCGCGCTGTCGTAGTGGGCCGCAGCCTTGTGGTAGGCAAGCCCGCAGCCATGATGCTGGACCGTGAGAACGCCACCGTGACCATCTGCAATTCCCGCACGCAGAACCTGCCCGCCATCTGCAAGGAAGCAGATGTGGTAGTAGTGGCCATGGGCAAGATGGGTGCCGTGGGTGCCGACTGCCTGCGTGAGGGCCAGACCGTGGTAGACGTGGGCATCCATGTGAACGAAAAGGGCAAGCTGTGCGGTGACGTAAAGTTCAGCGAAGCAGAGCCGGTAGTGGATGCCATCACGCCGGTACCCGGCGGTGTGGGCACTGTGACCACCTCGGTGCTGGTGGGCCATGTCGTGCAGGCTGCAGCAAAAAAGGCCGGGCTGTAACGAATGATAGAACTATAAAATAAAAGACGCTTGATACACTGCTGTATGCTTCCCTGCCGGGAAAACATATTCAGACAAGACCAAGCGTCTTTTTTGATTGCTATATTTTAGCCGCGGACAATGAGCAGCAGCAAAGCCGAAGCCACACACTGCATGATCAGCCAGCGGGCCACCACCTGCTCGTCGCTCCAGCCCTTATTCTTGCGGGCGTGGTCGTGCAGAGGGGTGCGGGTGTTCTTGAGGATGGAAATGTGCAAAAAGCGCTTCAGGCTGATCTTCAGGATGCCCAGACTGCCATCCACGATGAACACGATGGCTGCCAGCAGGAAGGCAAACGGATGGCCGCACTTAAGGGACAGCATTGCGATAAAGAAGCCCATCGCGCGGCTGCCGGCATCGCCCATCAGCAGGCTGGACGGCTTTGCGTTGGACCACAGATAGGCCAGCAGCGCGCCCATGAACACAACGCCTGCGGTGCCGTACTCGGCCAGCTCTGTTTTATAGGCCAGCAGGTAGGTACCGATGGTCACCACTGCAACACTTGCCGAAAGGCCGTCCACGCCGTCGGTGCAGTTGACCACATTGATGCTGGTCCAGATCAGAATAACGATCAGCAGCAGGTACACAGCATACGGCAGAGTGAAACTCCACTGCAGGAAATTCACACCGCAGCCGTTGAAGTTGAGGTAGGTCACACCTGCAACAATGGCAATGGCAAAATCAATGATACCCTTTTTATACTCGTTCCATGCAGTTTCAGCAGCATCGTCAAAGTAGCCGGACAGCATGGATGCAATGAGCAGGATGGTGTAGATGACGTATTCCACCTTGAACGGCAGGAATGCCAGCGATACCAGTGCGATGCACAGCACGAAGATCAGGCCGGACCCACGGGCCTTACCCTTGGAAAGCGCACCGTTCACCGCAAACTCGCGGCCATGGTCGTGCGGAAGCTTATCGTGAAAAACGGAGTCCATCAAAGCCGTAAGGGCAAACGCCAGCAGGAATGCCAGAGCATCGACACCGCGCTGTCCTACGACCGAAAGCAGTAATTCGATCATATTCAAAGTTCCTCTTTCTTTTATGTTTGTGAGAGAAGTGTATCACGCTATCCATAAAAAATCAATCATTCCCGGAGAAAAATCCACGTTTGATTGACTTTCTGCAGCACCGCACTTATAATAGTATATCAGTCTGTCGAAAAAGTTATTGTTTCTATAAAAGGAGAACTCATGTCCATCTCTCTTGAGCAGCTTTCGGCGCAGATGCGCCGGGGCGAACAGGTGCCGCTGCGGCACACCATGCAGGTGGTGCTCACACTGAGCATCCCATCCATCCTGCAGCAGATCGTGGTAACTGCGGTGGAGTACATCGACGCAGCCATGGTGGGGCATATCGGTGCATCTGCTACGGCATCCATTGGCATCGTCAGTTCCAGCACGTGGCTCATGCATGGAATGCTGGCCGGTCTATATATGTCCTTTGCCATTCAGGTGGCACAGTATCTGGGTGCAGACCGGCAGGACGATGCACGCGGTGTATTGCGCCAATCTATGATCTTCAACCTTGTGGTGGGCCTTGCAGCTGCGGCCTTCGGCATTGGCATCAGCCGTTTTCTGCCCGGATGGCTGGGCGCCGACCCTTCCCTGCAGGCGGATGCTTCGGCCTACTTTGCCATCTGGTCGGCTTCCCTGCCCTTTTTGATGATCATGGGAACCTACTCCTCCATGCTGCGTTCCTCCGGCGATGCCCTGACACCGGGCCTTATCAGCGTGCTGACCTGCGTGCTGGATGTGATCTTTAACTTCTGCCTCATCAATCCCACCCGTGAGATGGTGGTGTTTGGCCGCACAATGACCGTCTGGGGCCTTGGCTGGGGGGTACCGGGCGCAGCACTGGGCACCGCCCTTGCTACCGCTATCAGCGGTGTGCTGACCCTTGCCATCCTGCTGCTGCGGGACGGCCCGCTGTGCATCCGCAAGCCCGGCTCCTGGCACATTACCAAAGCCTGCCTGCAGAACCTGTGGAAGGTAGGCGCACCGCTGGCCGCAGAGCGTGCAGTTCTTTCCTCGGCGCAGGTGCTGCTCATCCGCATCGTATCCGGCCTTGGCACCACCGCCATTGCTGCCAACAGTCTGGGTGTGAGCGCCGAAAGCCTGTGCTACATGGCAGGCTATGGCATTCAGGATGCATCCCTTGCACTGGTGGGGCAGGCCGTGGGCGCAAACCGTCGGGATATGGCAAAAAACTTTGCCTGGCTGTGCACCGGCATGGGCATAGGCATCATGGCGCTGACCGGTGTTGGCATGTACATTTTTGCGCCAAACCTGATGGGTATTTTCACCGCAGATGCGGCAGTTATTGCGCTGGGCGCACAGGTGCTGCGCATTGAAGCACTGGCCGAACCGATGTTCGGTGCCAGTATCGTTGCCAGCGGTGCCATGCAGGGTGCCGGAGACAGCACGGGATGCTTTGTGCTGAACCTTGTCAGCATGTGGGGCATCCGGCTCACGCTGGCTTCCCTGCTGGCTCCGCATTTTGGGCTGGTGGGCGTATGGATGGCCATGAGCTTTGAGCTGACCATGCGCGGTGTGCTGTTCCTTGTGCGGCTGGTACGCGGCAGATGGCTGGACAAAGGGGCATTAGCCTGATCGACCGCTGGCGGATATATTTTCCTCTAAATAACAGCTCCCCGGCCGGGAACCGCACTGCGGGACCTGACCGGGGAGTTTTGCTGTGGTTATATGATTTGAGAAGAAGAAAAAATGGAGAACAAGTTACTTTCTGCCGTGCAGGATGGGAGACAGCGGCTTGTAGATCAGCATGCACAGCACTGCATCCAGCAGGCCTTTGACCAGCGTGAAGGGCATATTGAAGATGACAAGGCACTTGATGAGGCTGTCTGCAGAAGGCAGGATGGCCTGATACATGCCGAGGATGGCTTCCAGCGGCATGTGGTAGAACTGCACATAGGCCGGATAGGTGATGAAGTAGTTGGACGGTACGCTGAACACAGCCATGGCTGCAGCGCCTGCAATAGCACCAATGATGGCGGTCTTGCGGCTCTTGTGGTGCTTATAGATAACGCCTGCCACAGCGGAGAAAACCGCACCCAGCATGAAGTTGCACAGCTCGCCCACGCATGCAGTGGAAGTGCCCTTGATAACGATGTGCAGCAGGTTCTTCATAAAGCTGATGACCACACCGTACACCGGGCCGAGAGCAAAGGCACCCAGCAGAGCCGGCAGGTCAGAAAAGTCCATCTTGACGAAGGAAGGAATGAGCATCGGAATGGGAAACTCAATGAACATCAGGATAAAGGCCACCGCACTGAGCATGGCGGCAACAGTAAGATTGTGAGTCGTGCTTTTTTTCATGGTAATGATCCTTCCCGGGGTAAGATGCCCCTTACAAAAATTGTTCCGAAAGCTCTTTTCGTATCTTGTTTTTTGGAACGGGAAGGACAAATAGAAAAGCGCCCTGCTGCAACAAAAACACTGCAACAGGGCGCGTAGACAACGATTTGCCTGCCGTTTCTTGCATCCGGACTATACCGTTGGTCCCGGAGTTGCACCGGGTCAGCACCCTTGCGGGTGGTCGCGGACTTTACCGCCAGTGGGGAATCTCACCCCGCCCTGAAACGAACTTTCTGGCACAAAGTATAGCGTGGCAGGCCCAGCTTGTCAAGAGGGCATCTTAAAATTTGTGCAAAAAATGTCAAAGTAATTCTTTCAAGCTCCCTTCTCTGTAAGCTCTTGCCCGGGTGGGTGCGGTATGGTATCATAGATGGGTCGTATAAAATTCAGGAGGTTATCATGATCTTTTCTATTCGTGATCTTTCGTTTGAGTTTGGCTCTGTGCTGCTGGAGGGTTGGTTTGCACTGGCTGCGCGCGCAGGGTGCGCGCTGCTCATTCTGCTTGCCGCATGGCTGGTACGCCGCTGGCTGAGCAAAAAGGGCATTCCGGCACTGCTGGCCCGCAAGTGGCACTTTAACGGCACTCCCATCCTGCTGCGCAGCTTTGCGGTACCCATCCAGCGCATGTGCACTGCGGTTGGCGTATATCTGGCGGCAGCTTCCCTGCCCTGGGCCATTCCCGGCATTGCCAAGCTGCTGTTGGTCTGCTTCCGCCTTGTCATGACCCTGCTGGTCTGCGAAGGCCTGTATGCGGCATCGGATCTGGCCGACCTGCTGCTGGCTTCCTGCAGCCCGGAGATCCGCTCCAACAAAACACTCTGCTCTTTGCTGGACACCGCTTACAAGGTGCTGGTGATCGTGCTGTGCGTGGCAGCGTTGGCACAAGAAGTGGGCTTTCCCATCGGCAGCATTGTCGCCGGTGCCGGTCTGGTTGGTCTGACCATCTCGCTGGCCGCACAGGAAAGCGCCAGCAACCTGTTTTCCGGCATCGTGATTCTGCTGGACAAGCCCTTCTCGGTGGGCGACTGGATCACTGTGGGCGATGTGGAAGGCGAAGTGATCGACATCAACTTCCGTTCCACCCGCATCCGCTCACTGGATAAAACCATCAATGTGGTGACGAACAGTAAGATCTGCTCTTCCACCGTGCAGAACGCCGCCCTGCGCACCATGCGGCCCTACAAGTTCAATCTGGGTGTCACCTATGGCACCACCCGCCCGAAGCTGGAACAGCTGATGAAAGACTTGCAGACCATGCTGGACGCAAGCCCTTACACCAACAAGGGTACCAACATCGTACAGCTTGCAAACTTTGGCGATTCCAGCATCAACATTCTGGTCTCCGCCTACCTGCTGACTAACGCCTACGCGGAATTTTTGCAGATGCAGAACGACCTGAACCTGAACATTATGGACATCATGCAGGCCGACGGTGTGGATTTTGCGTTCCCCTCCACCAGCGTGTATATCGAAAAGAACTGAGCAAACCTGTAAAGGGGCTGTTGCAAAATAGCGCCAACGAAAAGCGGAAAGCAAAAATCTCATCTTTTTCTCTCAAAAAGAGTAGAATTTTTCGGAACTGAAAATGTAAAAAGCTGAGCACCTGCTTTTTCACAGATGCTCAGCTTTTCTATACTCATTTTTTGAAATCTGCCTTTGAGGCCTCAACATTCTGCCCGTTTTGTACGGTGAATGCGGCGGCTATTTTCAATCAGTCAGCTCAAGACTGGCAGGCAGTGATCAGGCTCATCTTGTAGACCTCGTCGGCGTTGCAGCCACGGGACAGGTCGTTGATGGGAGCGTTCAGACCCTGCAGGATGGGGCCGTAAGCTGCATAACCACCCAGACGCTGAGCAATCTTATAGCCGATGTTGCCGGCCTCGATGCAGGGGAAGATGAAGGTGTTGGCCTGACCAGCCACCTTGCTGCCCTTGCACTTGACCTGTGCAACTTCGGGAGCAACGGCAGCGTCAAACTGCAGCTCACCGTCCACAGCCAACTCGGGATCCATTTCCTGAGCCTTGATCACAGCGTCATGGCTCAAAGCAACGGTGCCGCCCTTGCCGGAGCCCTTGGTGGAGAAGCTCAGCACAGCAACCTTCGGATCGATGCCGAACAACTTTGCGGTCTTAGCGGTCTCAATAGCAACCTCAGCAAGCTTTGCAGAAGCGGCGATCTTGACCTCGCCGGTAGCCTTATCAATGGTATCGGTATAGTCGATGTTAACAGCGCAGTCGCCCATGGCAATGCGCTTCAGGCCCTCTTCACCGCAGTCACGGTCCAGAATGAAGCAGGAGCTGACCAGATGTGCGCCCTTCTTGGTCTTGACCAGCTGCAGAGCGGGACGAATGGTGTCGGCAGTGGAGTAAGTAGCGCCGCCTAGCAGGCAATCAGCCTTGCCCATCTTCACCAGCATGGTGCCGAAGTAGTTGGACTTCTTCAGCAGAGCGGTGCACTCCTCAGCGGTCTGCTTGCCCTTGCGCAGCTCCACCATGGTGTTGACCATCTCATCGAAACCGGCATAGTTCTCGGGGTCGATGATCTCGGCAGCGGAAATATCAAAGTTACCGGCGGCAGCAGCAGCCTTGCACTCAGCCTCGTTGCCCACCATGACGACCTTCAGCACGCCCTCGGCCAGCAGCTTTGCAGCGGCCTCCAGAATGCGGGGATCATTGCCCTCGGTGAAAACGATCGTCTTGGGATTTGCCTTCAGCTGTGCTACCAGCGGTGCAAACATATCAGCCATTGTGATTACCTCCGAATTTACTTTCCAATATTCACATCCAGATATCTGTTGGACACAAGGATGCCTTTCTCTTTTATTCTAGCACATACGGCAAAAAGTTCAAGACAAAATTGGCTTTTTGTGCTACAATTTTTGCCTTACGCATCATCGTTATTTTCCTGCCAAAGTAGTAAAACACGCCCTGCGTATTCCTTCACAATTTCCCGTAAACCACCTTCCACAAATTTCAATTTTAAGCTATGCACTTTTCATTCACGATTTTTCTTTTTTAAAAATGCAGAAAGCTCCAGTCAGTTCATATTTTTTTGCATTAAAACGTAAAAAAGAGCCGTCCTCCCGATTCTTCGAGAGAACAGCTCCATAGTATTGGCTTTATAAATATCAGATAGAAATGGTGTTACACACGTCGATCAGCACCGGGTCAAGCGTCTTAGTCATTTCAAGAGCTTCATCCACAGGGTAATCCACCAGCTTTTCGCCCTTCATGCCGACGATGCGGTTATACTTGCCCTGCTCCAGCAGGCACACGGCATGGTAGCCCATTGCAGAAGCGTTCACACGGTCACGCAGAGTGGGAGAACCACCGCGCTGGACATGGCCCAGAATGGTGGCGCGGGAGTCGATGCCGGTGCGTGCCTGAATCTCGTTTGCGATCTCCTGTGCATGGCCGACACCCTCGGCAACAATAATAATGAAGTGACGCTTGCCGGTCTTCTGAGTCTCAGCGATCTTATCCAGAATATCACGCTGCATGTCAAATTCCTTCTCCGGCAGTAGAACAGCCATAGCGCCGGAAGCAATTGCAACATTCAGAGCAATATAACCGGCGTTGCGGCCCATGACCTCGACCACACTGCAGCGGTCGTGGCTCTGGGTGGTATCGCGCAGCTTGTCGATCATCTCCAGCGCGGTATTCATGGCGGTATCGTAGCCAATGGTGTAATCGGTGCAGGAAATATCGTTGTCAATAGTGCCGGGCAGACCGATCATCGGAATGCCGCGGTGGGCCAGCTCACGAGCGCCGCGGTAAGAACCGTCGCCGCCAATGACCACCAGCGCATCAATGCCCAGTTCGCGGCACTTCTCTGCACCCTTGTCCTGACCTTCCTTGGTCTTGAATTCCAGACAGCGGGCGGTATACAGAATGGTACCGCCTGCAGAGATGATGTTCGACACACTGCGCAGGTTCATCTCAAAGCATTCGCCGTTCAGCAGGCCATTGTAGCCACGCTGAATGCCGATCATGCGGTAACCCTTATGCAGGCCGGTACGGACTACGGCGCGCACGGCAGCGTTCATGCCAGGAGCATCACCACCGCTCGTCAATACGCCAATCGTTTTGATCTGCTTTTCCATACGAGAGTTTCCCTCCAATTTGTTTCTTCATTTACCCAATGGTATCACAGCGTTCTCCGTTTTAACGCTGTCCAAAGCACTTCATTTGCCTTGAATCATTATAACACAAACGCCTTATTTTGGAAACAGCCATCCCGCCGGATTTGCGTTAAGATTCGTGCACGGAAATGTCATTTTGTTGCAATGTTGTCCGTTCCGACCAGCCTTTCCAGCTCTTTGAACAGCAGCGGATGGCCGGATGCGTACAGATGGCGCGGCACACGCAGATACTGCTTGGTATCGGTCAGATACAGGAGCACCGGCATGTCCCCATCAAAAATGCCAAGCAGATTGACCACCTTTGCATATTCCCTGCTGCTGCGGGAAGGCACACGGATATACAGCTTCTTTGCTGCCGTTTTCATCGGGTCCGGCCTGCCGTTATCCAGTCGGGCCGGATCGTAATTTTCGATCGGGACGATGCTCTCTGCCAGCAGCTTGGAAGCTTCATCCTCCCGTACCGACAGTCTGCCATCGACCACGACGACTGCATTTTCGTGCAGTGAATCCCGGAAAGCATCCAGCACCTTTGGGAATACGATCACTTCCATGGTGCCGGTCAGGTCTTCTACGCTGGTAAAAGCCATCATGCTGTTGGACTTTGTGGTCATCATGCGGCTTTTTACCACCGCGCACACAATGCGCACTTTTTCTCCATCCTTCACATGGGCATCTTCCCCTGTAAGATCCTTGATGGTGTGGGATGCAATGCGTGCCGATTGTTCCCGGTAAGCATCCAGCGGATGACCGGACAGATACAGGCCGCTGACTTCCTTTTCCTGCTGGAGCAGTTCCTTATGGCTGTATTCCGGCAGCTGCTTTATTTCATAGCTATCCTCGGAAGCACCGCTCTGTGCTTCCCCGCTCATCACCGAGAACAGATCCAGCTGTCCATCCAGATTGCGCCGAGAGTCGGTCTCAATGCTCTTCAGAATGCCCTCTACGGCCTCCACATGGCTGTGGCGGTTGTTGCCCAGATGATCGAATGCGCCGGCCTTGATGAGGCACTCCACTGCCCGGCGGTTCAGTTCATTGCCATGCATCCGCTTGCAGAAATCGTACAGGCTGGTGTAAGGCTTCTTCTGCCGCCCCTTCACCACATTCTCGATCAGGTTGCGGCCCACATTTTTGACCGCATTCAGGCCAAAGCGGATCTGACCGCTTCCATCCGCCGTGAAGCCGCCGTTGGAAACATTCACATCCGGCGGCAGCACCTTGATGCCAAGGCGGGCACACTCGCCGGAATATTCAATGACCTTATCCGTGTTATCCAGCACACTGGTCAGCAAAGCCGCCATGAACTCACTGGGATAATGGCACTTGAGGTAGGCCGTCTGGAATGCCACATAGGCATAGCAGGCCGCATGGCTCTTATTGAACGCATATGAAGCGAAACTGGACATTTCATCGTAGATCTCATTGGCCACTTTCTCAGAGATGCCGTTTGCCACACAGCCGGGACATTCGTTGCCGGGATCGGTGCAGCCGTACACAAAGTGCTCCCGCTCGGCCTCCATGACGGCATGTTTCTTTTTGCTCATGGCACGGCGGACATTGTCTGCCTGACCAAAAGAAAAACCTGCCAGCTCCCGGAAGATCTGCATGACCTGCTCCTGATAGACGATGCAGCCATTGGTCACATCCAGAATGTGGGCCAGCTGTGGGGTCTTATAGCTGATTTTGTCCGGCTCGTGGCGGTTGCGCAGGTAGGTGGGGATCGAATCCATGGGGCCGGGACGGTACAGGCTGATCAGAGCGATAATGTCTTCTAGGTTCTGCGGCTGCAGGCCCACAAGCACCTGCTTCATGCCGGAAGATTCCAGCTGGAACACACCCTCGGTGTCTCCCTGCCCCAGCATCCTGTAGGTGTCCGGGTCGTCGTAATCCAGCTTCTGGATGGAGAACTCCGGGTGGTGCTTCTGCACAGCAGTTTCCACGTCATGAATGACGGTCAGCGTGCGCAGGCCCAGAAAGTCCATCTTCAAAAGGCCAAGTTCTTCGATCTCGGTCATGTTGAACTGGGTCACAGGCAGGCCGTCGTTGGTGGCCAGCGGCAGATAGTAGTCCGTAGGCTCCGGGGTAATGACGACACCCGCCGCATGGGTGGAAGCATGGCGGGGCATGCCCTCCACCTTCAAGGCCGTGTCGATCAGCTCTGTGACCTGCGGGTCGGTATCGTACATCCGCTTAAGTTCCGGCGATACCTCCAACGCACGCTTCAGCGTCATTTTCAGCTCCATGGGCACCTGCTTTGCCACAACATCTACCTGCTGATACGGAATGCCCATCACGCGGCCCACATCGCGGATGGCGTTGCGGGCGGCCATGGTGCCAAAGGTGACGATTTGAGCCACATGGTCTGCACCATATTTCCGGTTGACGTAATCGATCACTTCCTGACGGCGCTCGTAGCAGAAGTCCACATCAAAATCTGGCATACTGACGCGCTCCGGGTTCAGGAAGCGCTCAAAGATCAGGTTATAACGGATGGGGTCGATATCCGTGATGCCCACGCTGTAAGCCGCAATGCTGCCTGCGCCGGAGCCACGGCCCGGGCCTACCGGGATACCCTGACTCTTGGCGTAGTTCACGTAGTCCCACACGATAAGATAGTAGTTCGTGTAGCCCATCTTTTTGACCACGCCGATCTCGTATTCCAGACGGTCTTTGTTGGCCTGCGGAACATTGGGGCCGTAGCGGCGCTCCAGACCTTCCCAGCAGAGCTTTTCAAAAAACGCCTGATTATCCATACCGTTCGGCGCTTTGTAATATGGAATTTTAGTATGTCCAAAATCAAAATCAAAGTTACACTGTTCGGCAATTTTGGCGGTATTCTCGCAGGCTTCCGGCACCATGGAGAACAGCTCGTACATTTCGTCTGTCGTTTTGACATAGAACTCGTCGGTCTGGAACTCCATTTTATCCGCATCCTGAATGGTCTTGCCGGTCTGGATGCAGAGCAGGATGCCCTGCATTTTGGCATCCTCCTTGCGCAGATAGTGGGAGTCGTTGGTGGCTGCCATGGGAATGCCGGTCTCCCGTGCAAGCTTGATGAGCTGCGGCAGCACAGTATTATCCTCTTCCAGACCATGGTCCTGAAGCTCGATATAATAGTTTCCCTCGCCGAAGAGGTCTCGATACCACAGCGCTGCTGCTTTGGCGCGCTCATAATCGCCCGCCAGAATGGCCTGTGGAACTTCGCCTGCCAAACAGGCCGACAGGCAGATCAGACCTTCGTGATATTTTTCCAGCAGTTCCTTATCAATGCGGGGCTTGGAATAAAAGCCCTCCACAAAGGCGGCCGACACCATTTTGATCAGGTTTTTGTAGCCGGTCTCATTTTTGCACAGCAGGATCAGGTGGTTGTTGCCGTCGATCTTATTTACCTTGTCAAAGCGGGTGCGGGTGGCCACATACACCTCACAGCCGATGATGGGCTTGATGCCAGCCTTTTTTGCAGCCTTATAAAACTGCACGCAGCCGTACATCACGCCGTGGTCGGTGCAGGCAATGGCGGTCTGTCCGCACTCTTTTACGCGATCCATCAGCTGGTCAATGCGGCAGGCACCATCCAGCAGGCTGTACTCTGTGTGGATGTGCAGATGGACAAAAGGCCGGGTATTGGCTAATGCTTCGCTCATGCTTTTGCCTCCTGTTCCAGATTCTGCCGCAGCGTTTCGGCCAATGCCTCCAGTTTCTTCATCCGGTGCGACAGGCCGGATTTGCTCACGGGCGGCTCAAAGCAGCCGCACAGCGCTGTGAGCGAAAGATCCGGGTACTGCATCCGCTTGGCAGCGGCCTCCTGCAGTACCTCCGGCAGAGTGCTAAGGGCATCCCGCTCTTCCAGAAAGCGGATGGCCTTCAGCGTCTGCGCATTGGCGCGGGCCGTTTTGCCAAGGTTTGCCGTATCACAGTTGGTCTGTCGGTTGGTCTGGTTGCGCACCTGTTTGAAGGCTTTTTGCGCATGCATTTCCTCTGCAGCGTTTCCAGCGCCCATAAAGCTGAGCAGCCGTTCCACATTGGCCCCGGTCTTGACGTAGATCAGGTTCACGCCGTTGCGGCGGGTGCGGTGCGGTGCAAACTCATGCTCTGCCAGCAGCGCTTCAAAGTCCCGTGCCAGATTGGTGCGGGAGGTAAGAAATTCCAGATTATATTCTTTCTGCGGATCAATGACCGTTCCACTGCACAAAAAAGCTGCGCCAATGTACGCACTGACGCAGGTCTGACAGCGGATAAGGCGGGGGTCGATCTGCAGGCTGGTCTCGCTGCCCGTGGTGCCGAACAGCTCGTGCACCCGGGCCACCTGCTCCGGCGCGCGAATGTTGAATTCATACAGCACGCCGCTGGGTCGCTGCTTGTGCAGGATCTCGCCCTGCACGCCACAGCGTGCGAACAGCTGCTGGGCAGCCTGCACCGTCTCCTGCTGCTCGGTCTGCACCACCAGACCCTTTGCATCAAAATATTTGGCAAAGCACGCAATGCCATAAGCTGCCGCACGCACACAGCAATCCTTCTGGATGCTGCGCTGCGCGATCTCCTCCCGCGCGCGGGATGCAAAACTACTCATACTTCCTCGAATTCTGTCAGCGTTTGACATCACGATGCTGCACGCCCGGCTCGTAGCCGAGTTGCGTGCAATACTCCGCGATCTTACGCGCAAATGTAATGGAACGGTGCTTGCCGCCGGTACATCCCACCGCAATGGTCAGCTGGCTTTTGCCCTCCTTGACGTACAGCGGCAGTGCATACTGCAAAAAGTTCTCATACCGCTTGAGCAGTTCCTGTGCTTCCGGGTGGCTCATGACAAAATCCACCACATCCTGATCAAGGCCGGTCTTATGCTTGAGTTCCGGCACGTAGAAGGGGTTGGGCAGGCAGCGCACATCCAGCACAAGGTCTGCCTCCGGCGGGATGCCGAATTTGAATCCAAAGGACATCACGGTCAGGCGCATGGCGCCCTTGGCTCCGCCATTTTTTGCAAAAAGATCGCAGATGCGTTCTTTGTTTTGTGCTGTAGAAAGCAGGGCGGTATTGATGACGTAATCTGCACGCTCCTGCAAAGGCTTCAATATTTTGCGTTCCTTTGCAAAGGCCTCCCGGGTGGAAATGCCCTCGGCAATGCTGATGGGGTGGCGGCGGCGGGTCTCGCTGTAGCGGCGCATGAGTACATCGTCCGGGGCATCCAGAAATAGAATTTTATAATCCACACCCTGCTCATCCAGCTTGTCGAGCGCACGCTCGATCTCTTCGCTGGTGCGGCAGCCGCGCACATCCATGGAAAGAGCCACCCGCTCCAGCTGGCTGTCGCCCGCTTCCGAGAATGCAGTGATGCTGGGCAGCAGTCCGGCCGGAACATTATCTATACAGAAAAAACCGATATCTTCCAGCGCATTCATAGCCACCGACTTGCCTGCACCGGAAAGTCCGCTGACGATCAACAGCTCCATAATCTGATCTACCGCTCCTTTTTTGCTTTTTCCGTTATCGGACGACCCGGATCTCTTTTTCAAGGTCGTAGCCCGTCTTTTCCTTTACGATGGCGCGCACCTCGTCACAGAGTGCCAGCACATCAGCACAGGTAGCGCCGCCAAGGTTTACCACAAAGCCGCAGTGCTTATCGCTGACGGCTGCGCCGCCGTGGCGATAGCCGCGCAGGCCGCACTGGTCGATCAGCGCAGCCGCAAAAGCACCCGCCGGGCGCTTGAAGGTGCTGCCGGCGCTGGGCTTATCCAGCGGCTGCTTTTCCACACGCTTGGCCATCAATTCATCCATTTTTGCACGGATGTCCGCTGCGTTTCCGGGCTGCAGATGGAACTGTGCCGAGAGGATGCAGCCGCTGTTCTCTTCAAAAATGCTGTGGCGATAGCGGAGATCCAGCTCTGCGGCAGGCACTTCTCTGACCTCGCCTTCTGCCGCCAGATACCGCACTGTGGTGAGCACGTCCTTCATCTCGCCGCCGTAGGCACCCGCATTCATATACACTGCACCGCCCACCGTGCCGGGGATGCCGTAGGCAAATTCCAGCCCGGACAGGCCGTGTTCCAGCGCAGCCCTGCACAGGGCTGCGAGCCGGACGCCCGCACCGGCTGTCAGCATATTGCCTTCAACGGCAATATCGCTGCCCAGTGCAGAAATGTCGATTACCACACCGGCAAAACCCTCGTCCGCAAACAGGATGTTGCTGCCGTTGCCCAGCAGGTAATAGCGGACAGCCTGCTCTTTGCAAAGCGCAACTGCACTGCAGAGCTGCTGCTCGTTTTCCGGCATGACAAACAGCTGTGCCGGGCCTCCGATTTTAAAGGTACAGTGCGCCGCAAGCGGTTCATTCTCCCTGAACGGGATCGCTGCTGCCTGCAGTTTCTGCTTGAATCGTTCCATGATAACTTGCTCCTTTTGCGGTGTGGGATCAATCCATTTTATCGTCCAGACCCAGACGGATCAGCAGTTCACGCGCTGCGTTGTAACCCATCTTCTTCTGGCGGTTGTTGATGGCTGCAGTTTCCAGCACGACAGCCAGATTGCGGCCCGGTGAGACCGGAATGCTGGTGCTGGGAATACTGACGCCCAGAATGTCGTAGTATTCGTTTTCCAGACCGGTGCGCTGGTAGTTCTTAGTGGGGTCCCATGCTTCCAGCTGAACCACAAGGTCAAGGCTTTCGCTCAGCTTGACCGCGCCCACGCCGTACACACGGGCCACATTGACGATGCCAATGCCGCGCAGCTCAATGAAGTGGCGGATATTCTCCGGGGCAGTACCCATGATCTGGCGGTTGGACACCTTGCGCAGCTCCACCGCATCATCTGCCACAAGGCGGTGGCCGCGCTTGACCAGCTCGATGGCAAGCTCGCTTTTGCCAATGCCGCTGTCGCCCAGGATCAGGATGCCTTCGCCGTACACTTCCACCAGCACACCATGGCGGGTGATACGCGGTGCCAGTTCCAGATTCAGCACACTGATCAGGCTGCCCATCAGAGTGCAGGTGGTCTCGTTGGAGCGCAGCAGTGCAACACCATGCTTCTGGGCCAGCTCCTGCATCTCCGGGAAGGGAGTCAATTCCTCGCTGCGGCAGACGATAACAGCCGGCGGCTGCTGACGGAACAGCTGATCCAGCGCTTCGTAGCGTTTTTCCGGTGAAAGGCCGGACAGAAAGTTCATCTCGGCCAGACCCATGATCTGCAGACGCAGCTTATCAAAATAATCGTAATAGCCCGCCAGAAACAGACCCGGGCGGTTCACTTCGGCGATCTCCACACAGATCTGATCCAGTTCCTTCGGCGTATAGACAACTTCCATGCTGACACGGTCGGTCAGCGTTTTGAGCGAGACATTGAATGTGCCCATTCTTGTTCCTCCTGTGCTCCCTTTTGCTGCACAGCCCTGCCTGCTGTCAGGCACCGTGCAGGATTCCTTCTTATTATTATAATAGAACGATCGGTAAAAAACAATATTGTGCGGGCGGCTTTTTCGCAGCCCGGCAAGAATGCACGCAGCAGCGCAGCCATGTACTGATTTTTTACATTTTTCTTACCTTTACACGGATTTTACATTCCCTCGATTTTGGATTTTACATTGCATCTGTATACTCAAAATCAGGAGAAACACATCAAAAACACGTCAAACAAAAGTGAGGAAATCTTTATGACCATCTTCAATGTCTTTTCCCTGCTTGGAGGTCTTGCCCTGTTCCTGTTCGGCATGGACATCATGGGCAAAGCACTGGAAAAGCAGGCCGGCGGCCAGCTGCAGAAGATCCTGAGCAAGCTGACTGACAACCCCCTTAAAGGCTTTTTCCTTGGCCTGTGCGTCACCGCTGTGATCCAGAGTTCCAGCGCTACCACGGTCATGGTGGTCGGCTTTGTCAACAGCGGCATCA
This sequence comes from Faecalibacterium sp. BIOML-A4, assembly GCF_009679665.1. Taxonomy (NCBI): domain Bacteria; kingdom Bacillati; phylum Bacillota; class Clostridia; order Eubacteriales; family Oscillospiraceae; genus Faecalibacterium; species Faecalibacterium sp. BIOML-A4. Next base: position 95,091 of record NZ_WKZG01000005.1, read on the forward strand.
TGGAGCTGCATCAGGCCATCGGCGTGATCATGGGCAGCAATGTGGGCACCACTGTCACCAGCTGGATCCTGAGCCTTTCCGGCCTGCAGGGCGACAGCCTCCTCATCAATCTGCTCAAACCCACTTCTTTCAGTCCTTTGCTTGCATTTATCGGCATTTTGCTGTATATGTGTAAGAGTGAGAAGAAAAAAGGCGTGGGCACCATCCTCATCGGCTTTGCCGTGCTGATGACTGGCATGACCACCATGTCTAACGCCGTCCTGCCCCTGCAGAACGAGGCATGGTTCACCAGCCTGTTCACCCGCTTTTCCAACCCCCTTCTGGGCGTTCTGGTGGGTGCCCTTGTTACCGGCATCATCCAGAGCTCCAGCGCCAGCGTCGGCATCCTGCAGGCGCTGAGCGCCACCGGCGTGATCACCTACGGCAGTGCCATTCCCATTATCATGGGTCAGAACATCGGCACCTGCGTTACCGCGTTGATCTCCTCTGTGGGTGCCAACAAGAATGCACGCCGTGCTGCCATGGTCCATCTGTACTTCAACATCATCGGTGTGACCATCTTCCTTGTCGGCTTTTACGGCCTGAATACGGTCTGCCACTTTGCTTTTGTGAACACCACCATCGAGGCATGGGGCATCGCTGTGGTGCACTCGGTGTTCAATATCGTGGCAACGCTGGTGCTGCTGCCCTTTGCAAACCTGCTGGAAAAGCTGGCCATCCTCACCATTCCGGATTCGCCGGAAAAGGAAAGCTTTGCGCTGCTGGATGACCGCCTGCTGAACACCCCTGCCGTGGCCGTGGAGCGTGCAAGCTCTGCAACTGCTGAAATGGCAGAGCTTGCCCGTGTGGGCGTGATGCAGGCCATGAGCCTGACTCATGAGTGGAACGACACACTTGCGCAGAAAGTCCGCGAGGAAGAGACGCAGGTAGACCGTTACGAGGACGCTCTCGGCACCTATCTCGTCAAGCTTTCCAGCCGTGAGCTGAACCATGCCGACAGCCAGAGCGTAAATACCCTGCTGCACACCATCAGCGATTTTGAGCGCATCAGCGACCATTCCGTAAACCTGATGGAATCTGCCGAGGAGATGCACACCAAAGAAATCCAGTTCTCGCAGGATGCCCGCGACGAGCTGCAGGTGCTGGAGGATGCGGTGCAGGATATTCTGAACCGCACCACTGATGCTTTCCGCAAGGGTGATCTGCATCTTGCCAGCAAGGTGGAACCGCTGGAAGCCGTGGTCAACGAGCTGGTACGTGCCATCAAGGCCCACCACATTGCCCGCCTGCAGGCCGGCAGCTGCTCCATTGAATATGGCTTTGTGCTGGACGACCTGCTGACCAACTATGAGCGTGTGTGCGACCACTGCAGCAACGTAGCCGTTGCACAGATCGAGGTTGCACAGGACAGCTTTGATACCCACGCATATCTCAACGAGCTGCGTCACGGCAATGACACCAAGGAAAGCGAGGAATTCCATCGCCGTCTTGACCGTTACCGTGAACGCTATCTCTTCCCTGAAAATCAATCTGCGGAGGATTTTGACAAATGATCTATATTGTTGAAGACGATGCCGCCATCCGGGAGCTGGAACAGTATGCCCTGCAGTCCAGCGGATACGAAGTGACCAGCTTTGAAAGCTCTGAGCCGTTCTGGCAGGCCATGCACGCTGCAGAGCCGGAACTGGTGATCTTAGACGTGATGCTGCCCGGTGAGGACGGTTTTTCCATCCTGAAAAAGCTGCGCAACACCCCTTCCCTGCGCAGGCTGCCCATCATTATGGTCACGGCTAAGTCCAGTGAGCTGGACACCGTGCGCGGGCTGGACTGTGGTGCCGATGATTACATCTCAAAGCCTTTTGGCATCATGGAATTTTTGAGCCGGGTGCGCGCCGCCTTGCGCCGCTCGGCTCCGGAAGCACGTCCCAACGTACTCAGCTTTCACGAGATCCTGCTGGACAATGCCCGTCACAACGTGACTGTGAGCGGAACGCCGGTGGAGCTGACCTACAAGGAGTACAGCCTGCTGCGTTTGCTGCTGGAGAACACCAATCTGGTGGTGACACGCGAGACCATTCTGCAGGTGGTGTGGGGCACCGACATTTCGGTGGAGAGCCGCACTGTGGATATGCATATCCGCACCCTGCGCAAAAAGCTGGGGGATGCCGGCAAATACATCTGCACTGTGCGCAAGGTGGGTTACAAGCTGACCGATGAAGAGGAGGCCGGTGAAGAATGAAGCTGCGCAGCATGGAAGAAAAAATCAGCTACCGCCTGTTCCTGATGGGCTTCCTTGGTCTGCTGTTCACGGCGGCGCTTTGCATCTTTGTTTTTCACAAGGCATTCACGGCTCAGGCATGGACCAGCCTTGAGCGGGAAGCCGATCTGGTAAGCGCCGGTTATGATCTGGTGCAGGACCCGCAGCAGCTTTCGTCCTTTGTTACCAATGATCTGCGCATCACCCTGATCTCGCAGGACGGCAGCGTGCTGTTTGAATCTGCTACCGATCAGCCCATGGAGAACCATCTCTCCCGCCCGGAGATCCGTCAGGCCATGACCGAAGGTGTGGGCCGGGACATCCGCGATTCCCAGACCATGGGCTACGAGACCTATTACTATGCCGTACTGTTGCCCAACGGTGAGATTTTGCGCATGGCACAGGATGCAGAAACGGTCTGGTCTATTTATGATTCGACCCTGCCTGCCATCGTGCTGAGCTGCGTTGCACTCATGCTGGCCGCCGCTGTGCTGGCAGCTCTGCTCACCCGTGCATTGGTCTCCCCTGTGCTGAGCATGACCGAAGATCTGGATCATATTCAGGACAATGTTCCCTATAAGGAGCTTGTCCCCTTTGCCGAAAGCATCCACTCTGACCGCATCCTCCGTGAGAACAATGAAAAGATGCGGCAGGAGTTTACTGCCAATGTCAGCCATGAGCTGAAGACCCCGCTGACCAGTATTTCCGGCTATGCGGAGCTGATCGAGACCGGCATTGCAAAGCCTGAGGATGTGCCGGGCTTTGCCCAGAAGATCCATGTGGAGGCCAGCCGTATGATCCAGCTGGTGAACGATATCCTGCAGCTTTCCAGTCTGGACAACGCCAGCGAAGCCGGTTCTGAGCCGGAGATGGAGACAGTGGATCTGCTTACCGTTGCCAAGGACTGCGTAGAGCGCCAGAAGCTGAATGCCCGCCGGGCTTACATCTCGCTGAACTGTCTGGGCGAAAGTGCTCTTGTGCACGGCAACCGTGCCCTGCTAGACGAGCTATGCCAGAACCTGTGCGATAATGCGATCCGTTATAATCGTCCCGGCGGTAAGGTACAGATCACCACAGCCTGCAGCCGCGACGGACACTGCACCCTGACTGTGGCCGATAACGGCATCGGCATCCCGAAAGAAGCACAGTCCAGCGTGTTTGAGCGCTTCTATCGTGTGGATAAGAGCCGCAGCAAGGCTACCGGCGGTACCGGTCTGGGCCTTGCCATCGTCAAGCATATCGCGCGCATCCACAACGCACGCATCAAGCTGGAAAGTCAGGTGGATGTGGGCACTACCATTACTGTCACCTTCCCCACTGCCAACTGAATCACATCGGTAAAAATCTCACGTCTGCCTGCAATTGCGGGCAGGCGTTTTTTATTGTGATCTTTTCTCTGCCCACACCGTTCTGCAATGCACTGCGCTGCTGCAGATGCACAAGGTCGATGCCCTGCTGCCAGAAAGACTGCACCGTCTGCGTGCACAGTTCTGCCAGCTGTTCGCACTGTGCGGCGCTTGGCTGCGGCGTATCATAGCTGCGCTGACAGTCCAGCCGCAGACTGGCAGTTTCTTCCCGCAGGGTGACAGACACGCTGCATCGGCGGACCGTTACCGGCTCACCTTCCAGCCAGAAAGTATGCACGCCGCCCATTTTCATCAAAAGCCGCGCTGTTTCCGCCTGCCGGGCCTCCAGCTCAATGCTGTTTTCCACTCGCCAGAGGATGCTTGTATCTGCAAGTGCCACTTCCTGTTTCTCTGCCCGCAGCTGCGGCAGAAGCATTCCGTCCTGATACTGGTAAAGCCTCGGCATCTGGTCTGCGCACTGCTTGAGCTGCTCAAGCAGTTTGTTCGGAAATTCCTGCTTTTCCGCTGGAAGTTCCTCCAAAAATCCATCGTCCATTTCCAGCACAGAAACTTTTGCCGATACCCTGCCCTGCCTGTTTTCCAGCACCGTACGCTCATACGCTGCAAGCAGCTCTGCCGATGCATCTTGATCGATCAGCAGATAATCGCACAGACGGTAATCCGCCTTTTGCGGCAGTTGCTTTTGCGCCGCCGCCAGCGCTTTTGCCAGCGTGTCCGCCTGCGCCAACTGCAGCTGCACAGCCCCAGAAGCCTCGGATGCATCGGCGGCGGCTTCCGGAGCCTGATACAGCAGCCCTACGGTGATGGACTGTTCCTTCTGAGCAAGATACAGCGCACGCACCATGCTTTTTTCGGTGGTCTCGCAGCGCAGAAAAATCAGGCACCACCCGATCAAAAGCATCGCACTGAGAGAGCGCAGTTTCTTCTGCTTCATTTTACCGCTCCTTTCCCGCACTGCACCGCGCGCTGCCACACGGTACGCACTGCCGCGCAGAGAAAGCCGGTGCGGAAGATCGCGCAGGTGAGCCAGATGAGCAAAAGCAGCGCATCCATGCGGGAGAAAACATCTGCGCTCCATGCCCGCAGCAGTTCCTGTGCCGGGTAATCCGCTGCGCCAAATACGAGGCACATCCCGGCAGTAAGACCCGCCTGTGCCAGAAAGGTGAGCCATGGCAGCCAGGACATGCTGCGCGGCTCTTCATAACCTGCAAGAAGCGGCCAGAACAAATACTCCGCATACAGCGGAACACGCGGCCAGCGGGCCAGTTGCACAGCATCTGCCGTCAGCAGGTGCGCCCAATCCATCTGCCCGGCAAGCCCTGTCAGACAGACCAGCCCACCCAGCAGCACGAACCACCACAGCACCCGTGCCGGAGCGTCCCAGCCGGAAGGCGGAATACACCACCCTGCCCAGAGCAAAAGCGGCAGCAGGCCGATCAGCGCCATGGAGCGGAACTCCTGCTGGCAGATGTTCTGGGCCTGCATTACGGTTCCAAACAACTCTGCCAGAAACCATGCTCCTGCGGAAAACAGCCAGACCCACTGCATGGCTGCCCGTTGCCAGCAGGCAGAGAACACCCCACTGATGCATGTGAGCAAAAGAGCCTGAACCGCTCCATGAATGATCATCCCACGCGGAGAGATACCGGTCTGCATTTCTTCTGCCAGCGCAGCTGTCCACACGCTCAGTGCCAGCACAGGAGCAGAAAAGCCTTTCTGTTTTTGCATCATTTTCCCTCCCGTTTCTGCCAGATATTAAAGTCGTGCGCTGAAAGACGGCGGTAGTTGCGGCGGATGATGCCATCCTCTTCCATGGGCCGCTGCGGGAATGGATGCGCCGCCAGATATGGCACCTGCAGGCAGGCTGTGCCGGAAAGACTGAGCAGAACTGCAAAAAAAGCCCCCGCAAGGCCCACCGGCCCGGCAAGACCTGCAGCCAGCACCACACCCAGACGCAGCAGCGTAGCAGGCTCGTACAAAGAGGGCGTGACGAACACCGCGATGGCCGTGATGCTTGCCACAAAGATCACCGGCGTGCTCATAAGCCCGGTGGCAATGGCAGCATCGCCGATGATCAACGCGGACACCAGACTGACCGAATGCCCCAGCGACTGCGGCATCCGCAGACCTGCTTCCCGGATGACCTCCAAAATGAGTATGACCAGCAGCATTTCCGCAAACAGCGGCAGCGGTGTGGCCTTCTCCGCCGCTTCGATCTTGTACAGAAGCTGTGGTGGGATCAGCTCCGGCAGGTAGACCGCCAGACAGACGAACACACCCGGCAGAAATACTGTGAGGTAGAACGAAACATATTTGAGGATGCGCAGAAAAGAGGAAAACACGGCGGTGGATGCATAATCGTCCAAGCACTCAAAATTTTCGCAGAAAAGAGCTGGAAGCACCATGGCAGAGGGACTTCCGTTGACCAGCACCACGATCTTGCCCTCACAGATCTTTGCCGCCGCCACGGCAGGCCGCTCGGTGTAGCTTACCGGCGTGAACAGCCGTGCCTTGCCCGGCAGAAGCCACGGCACAAAGTAACTGGAATCCAGCAAAAGCTCCGGCTTTGCAGCGGCAAGCGCTTTGCGCACACGGATCACCATGGCGGAGTCTGCCCTGTTTTTGCAGTAGCAGATGGCGTATTCCGTTTGCATTTCGGTATCGGCCTGCGCCACCTCCTGCACCAGATGTTCGGTACGGATGAGCCGCCGCAGCAGGCTCAGATTGACCCGCAGCAGGTCGGCAAAGCCTTCGCGGGAGCCGCGCAGATTGCCCTCCCCGGAAGGCTCGTCTACCGAGCGGAACTTCAGTCCCTGCACCGAGAAGGCAATGCCCTTTGCGCAGCCGTCCAGCAGTAAGACCGCCATGCCTGCCGTCATTCGTTTGATCAGATCAGCCAGATCTGTTACCGGCTCACTTTCTGCCGGAAATGCTGAGCCGTGCAGGATCAGCTCAAAGACCTGCGGCCCGGTGCAACGCTGGCCTGCCTGCTGCGGCGGTGCCTGACGGCTGGCCGCATCCAGTAAAAGCTCCCACAAAGAATCCAGGCTTGCCATGCTGTCAAACAGCAGGATGCTTCCCCTGCAATGATAAATCGTGATCTCCTTGGCATAATAATCCGCAGAGGTGCCAAACATTTTGTCCAGCACCGCAAGATTTGCCGCAAGGCTCTGTGATAACTGCCGCATCCAACCACTCCTTTGCACAGCAGTATGCCCGGCTGCAGCGGCATCCATTCCGCCAGAAACGACAGGAGGTCTTGTTACTTGAAGCTTCTGATCTGCCGCACGATCATCATTTATCTGTGCGTTCTGTTTGCCATGCGGCTGATGGGCAAGCGCCAGCTGGGCGAACTGCAGCCCGAAGAACTGGTGTCCACCATTCTCATTTCCAATCTGGCATCCATCTCCATTGAATCGGAAGAGGTGCCCATCACATCCAGCCTGATCCCGCTGTTTCTCATTGCAGCGCTGGAACTGCTGGGCTCCGTGCTGAGCTTCCGCAGCCAGAAATTCTTCAACTTTCTCTCCGGCAGACCAAAGACGGTGATCTTGGACGGGCAGATCGATCAGAAAGCCTTGCGGATGTTACGGCTGACCACAGCTGACCTGATGGAAGCGCTGCGCGGTAAAAATATTTTTGACCCACGGGAGGTCTCCTACGCGGTGATCGAGACGAACGGCACCCTTTCGGCAGCACTGCGGCCAGAAAAAGAGCCAGCCCGTCTTGCTGACCTGCAGCTGAAGGTGACCCATACCAACGCCACCATTCCCTTTGTACTGGACGGACAGGTGCTGGAAGACAACCTGCGCTGGTGCGGCAAGGACCGCGCGTGGCTGGAACGCACGGCGCAGGCCAACACCCTGCTGCCGGAAGAAATTTTGCTGCTGATCGGCAACGAGACCGAGGATTATTTTTTGCTAAAAAAAGAGAACCGCCGTGCCGGCGGCTCCCATTGAGGTGAGCGGATGAAGCGGATCTATGCATGTATCGCCATTGTGGCCGTACTGTTGAGCGTGGCCTTTTACAGCAGCTGGAAGGTGCAGAGCTTTGCGGATGTGATCTCGGCAGACCTTGACACCGCCGCCGAAGCCATCCGCAATGCCGACTACCCTGCCGCCCGGCAGGCACTTGCTGATGGTGCCGACCGGTGCGACCAAATGCGCACCAAAATGAACCACCTGCTGCGCACAGCAGATTTTACCGAGCTGGAAGCTGCACTGCGGGCGGCGGACGGACACCTGGAAATGGGTGCCCCAGAGGAAGCCTTTGGTGAGCTGCGCCGCGCACAGGTACAGGTGGAAACACTGGAATGGCTCTCGCACCGGCTGGTATAAACAAAAACACCGGCCCTGCCCCATTGGGCGAAAGCCGGTGTTCTGATGCGAATTATTTCTGTGGTTCCTTGCGGTCGCCCATCAGCTTTTTCAGCTCATTGAAAAAACTTTCCACGTCTGCAAACTGACGGTAGACCGATGCAAAGCGAACATATGCCACTTCGTCGATTTTTTTCAGTTCCTGCATGGTCAGCTCACCGATGCGCACGCTGGGGATCTCACGGTCGTAGGAGCTGAGCAGCGTCTGCTCAATGCTGCTTACCGCACGCTCCAGCGATTCGTAGCTGACTGGCCGCTTGGCGCAGGCACGCACCATGGCGTTGAGCAGCTTCTGCCGGTCGAACGGCTCACGGGAGCTGTCCTTTTTGATGACCACAAGCGGAACAGTCTCCACGACCTCATAGGTCGTAAAGCGCATATGGCAGCTCAGGCATTCGCGGCGGCGGCGGATGCGCTCACTGTCTTCGGTGGGGCGGGAATCGATCACTTTGGATTCCTCGGCTCCGCAATAGGGACACTTCATGTTCTGTTCCTCCTGTCCGGTCTGACCGGGCTGTGTTTTTAGGCTTTAGTCTTGGGCTTGCGCTCACTCCACAGCACCCACGCAGAGGTGGAAACGCACAGCGAAGTGTACACGCCGCTGATCATGCCCATCATCAGCGGGAACGCAAAGGTAAAGATGCTGTCCAGACCATACAACTTTGCCACGATGCACATAACGCCCAGCGCCATCACCGTGGTAATGGTGGTGATCAGGGTGCGGCGGGCGGACTGGTTCACCGAGTGGTTCACCAGCTCTTCAAAGGATGCCTTTTTGCCCATCAGGGTGCGGTTCTCGCGGATACGGTCGTAGACCACAACAGTATCGTTGATGGAGTAGCCAAGGATGGTAAGCATGGCGGCAATGAAGTTGCCATCCAGCGCGGTGCGCAGCAACACGAAGGTGCCAAACACCACCATCAGGTCGTTCACAAGCGCCAGCACTGCCATCATGCCGCCGGTCAGGCCACCGATGTTCTTGAAGCGCAGGGCGATGTACAGCAGGATCAGCACCAGTGCAAACACCACGGCAACCAGACTCTTCTGCAGGAACTTGGTGCCCATGGCAGCGCTGACGTTGCTTAGCGACAGTTGTTCAAAATTGTTGTCCGGGCAGCTTTCGTTCAGGCTGTCCAGCAGCTTGGCCACCTGCTCGGTAGTCACTGTTTCGGTACCGGGCATCGAGATTTTCAGGGTCTGGCCACCGGTAGCAACATTCTCGCCGGTCTGCAGGGTCAGGCCGTTATTCTCCAATGCAGAGGATGCAACCTTCTGCACATCCGACATGGTAAAGCTGCCCTCGTAGCTCAGGGTGATCATGGCACCGCCGGTGAACTCGGTATCCAGATGGACACCCAAAACCACAGCGCACAGCACGATGGCTGCCATCAGGCAGGAGGAGATCGTCAGGAAGCGCTTGCGCAGGCCCACAAAGTCGATGGGCTTCTTCTCGGCTTTTTCCTTGCCGGGCTTTTCTGCACCGTAAAGCCAAGGGTTGCGCAGAGCCTTGATGGATGCCGCACCGCGGATCATCACACGGGTAGCAAACACGCCAAACACAAAGTTCAGCAGCACGCCGGTGAGCAGCGTGTAACCGAAGGCATAAATAGTGCCTGCGGTGGAGGGGCCAAAGGCAAAGAACACAAAGTGGAGTGCCTTTGCAAACATGCCGTCCGAGGGGCCAAAGGCACCCATCAGCACGATGGCCACGATGACGATGGTCACGTTGCCGTCAACGATGGGGGTCAGGCCGCGGGCAAAACCGCTCTTGAGCGCGCCATCCAGAGACTTGCCGTTTTTCAGCTCTTCCTTGATGCGTTCTGCCGTGATAACATTGGCATCCACGCCCATGCCGATGGCAAGGATGATGCCTGCGATGCCGGGCAGGGTCATGGTAAAGCTTTCAAACACCGGGAAGTAACCGGAAACGAACGCCAGTGTTGCTGCCACCTGACCAGCCAGTGCAATACATGCAAGAAAGCCCGGCAGACGGTACAGCATCGTCATGAACACCACGATCAGTGCAAAGGCGATCAGGCCGGCCAGAACCATGGCGCTTAGGCTGTTCTCGCCCAGACTGGGGCTGACGGTGGAATAGCTGTCCACCGTCAGTGCAAAGGGCAGTGCGCCGGAGTTGATCTGGCGGGCCATCTTGACGACCTGCTCCTGCGTGAAAGGATTGGAAGCCGAGCTTGTAATGATGGCAGAGCCATCGGTAATAGCAGTATTGACCGTAGCCGTGCTCACGTTTTCATCGTCCAACCAGATGCTGATGGTGCCGCCCGATGCAGCCAGCTTTGTGGTAGCATCGCCAAATGCCTTGGCACCGTCATCGGTGAACTTCAAGGAGACGAAATATTCCGAAGCACCGCCATTGCTGACGGGGCCATACTGAGCTGCGGCGCTCTCGATCATGGAGCCGTCCAGGATCAGCTCACCGTCCGCACTGCTTCCCTCGCGGAAGGTCAGATAGGCGGTGGTGCCGATCTCATCGATTGCAGCTTCCGGGTCAAAATCCGTCTCACCGGACTGCCACGGGAATTCCAGGATTAGACTGTCGGAATTGTTGTCCACATACAGCTCATAGTCGGTCACGTTCAGCGCCACGAGACGGTTCTCAATGACGAGCTGGGCTGCTTCCAGCTGTTCTTCGGTAGCATCGTAGCCATCCGACGGCACAAAGGTGACGTTGACACCGCCCTTGATATCCACACCGAAGCGGATATCCTTTGCACCTTTGATGTAGGTCGTGGTCGTATCGCCGTACTTGGCATACACACCGAAGAACGCAGTATACACAAATACCACGATCAACAGCACTGTGGCGATCAGATGCCATGCTTTGCCTTTTGTTTTCATAAAATTCAGGGAACCTCCAAAAGCAGCAGTTCTTGCAGCTGCCGCCCGTATTCTAGTGCGGACCGCCTACTCCGGCGGGCCTTATCATTTCCGCAAGGGGGCCGTCGTGCCGGCTTTCTTGCGACAAAACTCCCCTGACGGCCCAGACGGGCCGCACAGAGGAGATAAAATCAAAAAATGTTAGTCTGCCTTGTCAGCCAGCAGTTTTTCTGCCACAGCCAGACGCACACAGATGCACAGCAGTTCGGAAGCGGTTTCCACCTCGTCCAGACTGGGATAGGTGGGCGCAATGCGCAGGTGAGAATCCTCGGGGTCCTTGTGATAGGGATATGCAGAACCGGCACCGGTCAGGGTCAGGCCCGCATCCTTGCACAGACCCGCCACGCGCTTTGCACAGCCGGGCATCACATACAGGCTGATGAAGTAGCCGCCCTTGGGGTCCGTCCAGTGGGCAATATCCCCGCAGGGGATGAGGTTGTTCTTGAACGCGGTCTTGACGGCATCAAAGCAGGGCACCAGACGACGACGGTGCTTTGCCATGTGGGCCAGCACACCTTCCTTGTTCTTCAGGAAGCGGACGTGGCGCAGCTGGTTCATCTTGTCGTAGCTGATGATCATGACCGAGAAGCGCTTGCAGATATACTTCATGCTGCTCTCGCTGCAGGCAATGGCAGAGACACCTGCGCCCGGGAAGGTGATCTTGCTGGTGGAAGTGAACATGAACACACGGTTTTCGTTGCCGTACTTCTTGCTCTCGTTCAGCAGCACCGGAGTCTCGATGATCTCATCGGTCAGGTGATGGACGATATAGGCTTCATCCCAGAAGATCTTGAAATCAGGCGCAGCGGTCTTCATCTTGGCAAAACGCTCGATGGTCTCATCGCTGTAGGTGTAGCCATCGGGGTTGGAATACTGCGGCACACACCAGATGCCCTTGATGTCAGGATCCTCGGCCACCAGCTTTTCCACAATGTCCATATCCGGGCCATTGGGGGTCATAGGCACGCTGATCAGCTCAAAGCCAAACTCCTCGGTAATAGCAAAGTGACGGTCATAGCCGGGCACCGGGCAGAGGAACTTGCGCTTCTCCACCTGAGACCAGGGGCACGGAGACTCCGGGAAACCGAACACATAGCCGATATTGACGAGGTTGTACATCAGCTGCAGGCTGGAGTTGCCGCCCACGAACACTTCCTCCGGCTTTACGCCAAAGACATCCGCAAACAGCACGCGGGCCTCCTGCAGGCCTTCCAGCTCGCCATAGTTGCGGGCATCCGTGCCAGCATCGGTGGTGTAATCGTTCATCTTCAGCAGGTCCATGGCCAGATCCATCTGGTGAGGGCCGGGCTTGCCGCGGGCCATATTCAGCTTGAGGCCCTTGGCCTGAAATTCCTTGTACTTTGCTTCAAGCGCTGCCTTTTCGGCAGTGAGTTCATCACGATTCATTGCAAGATAATTTGCCATTAGAAACACACTCCTTTATCGTACTTCCTGTTACCCATAGCGCCAGAGCGGCATTTTGCGGAGCATTCCTGCCAGGGAGCGTTCCCCATGCCATTCCAGACCTTAATATTATAGTACATTTTGCCCTCGGAAACAAGAATAATAAAGCAAAAAGCCCTGCCAAAAGCAAAAAGCTTTTGAAACAGAGCTTGAATGCCGGTTCTTTGCTCCCCTGCTGTACGCTAAAAGCGTCAGCTCAGAGCGGCCTGATTTTTATAGCGCTTGCGCACCGCGCCGTATTCCAGATGTGCTTCGCCGCCTTCCACGGTATCTTCATCCACAGTTACGCGGATGATGGTAGCATCGGTGGGCACCTCGTACATGATGGGCAGCAGAATGCTTTCCATCACGCTGCGCAGGCCGCGGGCACCGGTCTTGCGCTCGATCGTCTTGCGGGCAATGGCGTGGAGTGCTTCATCCGTGAAGTTCAGTTCCACATTATCCATGCTCAGAAGTTCCTTATACTGCTTCACAAGGCTGTTGCGCGGCTCCTTGAGTACGCGAACCAGAGCGTCCTCGTCCAGATCGTCCAGCACGGTAATGACCGGCAGACGACCGATCAGTTCCGGGATCAGGCCGAACTTGACCAGATCGTGGGGTTCCACCTTGCGCAGCAGAGCCTTCTCCGCTTCGCTGGAATTATCCTTCAGGCTGCTGCCGAAGCCCAGTGCGGACTTATCGGTGCGGCGCAGGATATACTTATCCAAGCCATCAAATGCACCGCCGCAGATGAACAGGATGTTGGTGGTGTCGATCTGGATGAACTCCTGCTGCGGGTGCTTGCGGCCGCCCTGCGGAGGAACATTGCTCACAGTGCCCTCCAAAATCTTCAGCAGGGCCTGCTGCACGCCCTCACCGCCCACATCGCGGGTGATGGAGGGGTTCTCACTCTTGCGGGTGATCTTGTCGATCTCGTCGATATAGATAATACCGATCTGTGCCTTCTGCACATCAAAATCCGCTGCTTGGATCAACTTGAGCAGAATGTTTTCCACATCCTCGCCCACATAACCGGCTTCGGTCAGGGTGGTGGCATCGGCAATGGCGAAGGGAACGCCCAGCATTTTTGCCAGAGTCTGTGCCAGCAGGGTCTTGCCCACGCCGGAAGGACCCAGCAGCAGCACGTTGGACTTCTGCAGCTCCACATCGCTGCCCTTGCCGCTGAGGATGCGCTTGTAGTGGTTGTAGACCGAGACGGCCAGCACACGCTTTGCCTCGTCCTGACCGATCACGTACTGATCCAGACCTTCCTTGATCTCGGCCGGGGTCAGGATGTTGATATCCAGATTGTCCGCAGGCTGGATGTGTGCACGGTTTGCACCGCGGGCCGGTCGGGCGCTTTTGGGCTGATCCGGCTTGTCGGAAAGCAGGTCGTGGCACAGGCCGATGCATTCGCTGCAGATATTGACACCGGGGCCGATGATCATACGCTCCACTTCGTCCTGATGCTTTCCGCAGAAGCTGCAGACCAGATCCTTTTCGTTTTTGTCTCTGCCGGAATTGTTATTTGCCATAGCTGTTTTTCCTTATCCTGGGTAAATTAAATGTCGGCGGCTCAGCGGTGGGCAATGACCTCATCGATCAGGCCGTATTCCTTTGCCTGCAGTGCGGACATATAGTTGTCGCGCTCGGTATCCAGCTGGATCTTTTCCAGCGGCTGGCCGGTGTACTCGCTGAGCATGCGGTTCATCTTATCGCGGATATACACCATGTGCTCGGCATGAATCTTGATATCGGTGGTCTGGCCGGAAAGGCCGCCGCCCTGCCCGCCGATCAGCGGCTGATGGATCAGAATTTCCGAGTTGGGCAGTGCAAAACGCTTCCCCTTGGTGCCGCTTGCCAGCAGGAAGGCACCCATGGAAGCTGCCATGCCCATGCAGATGGTGGAAACATCGCACTTGATATACTGCATGGTATCGTGGATGGCCATGCCGGCGCTGATGGAGCCGCCGGGGCTGTTGATATACAGGCTGATGTCCTTGTCCGGGTCCTGCCCTTCCAGATACAGCAGCTGTGCCACAACAAGGCTGGCGGAGGTATCGTTGACATCCTCGCTCAGAACGATGATGCGATCGTTCAAAAGACGGGAGAAAATATCATAGGAACGCTCGCCATGGGACGACTGTTCCACAACGTAAGGAACAAAACTCATAAAGTTCGCCTCCTGAAATGGAATATAGTATTTGCAAAATTGACCGATACGGTTTCCCTGCCGGTTCTGCCGTATCGGTCAATTTTTACAACCTTTGATTGAAACCGTGCAGCATACTGCCCGCTTCAAAGGAACACAGGAACTGATTACTCAGCGTCTGCAGCCTTCTCTTCCTCAGCAGCCTTCTCCACGATGTTTGCGTGGCTCTTGATGAAGTCGATGGCCTTGTTGATGGCCAGATCCTTCTTCAGGTCGTCAACATTGACCAGCTCACGAACCTTGTCCTCTTCCATCTTATACTGGTCAGCGATGCGCTTGATCTCAGCGGAAACTTCCTCCTCGGAAGCCTCGATGTTCTCAGCAGCAGCAACAGCCTCCAGAGCCAGACGGATCTTGACCTGCTTCTCAGCCTGCGGCATGAAGGAAGCGCGGAACTGCTCCATAGTCTGGCCCATATACTTCAGGTAGTCCTCGAGGCGCAGGCCCTGCTGCTCCACGCGGAATGCAAAGTCGTTGACCATCTCGTCCATGCGGGCATCATACATTGCCTGGGGGATCTCACCCTCCATGCTCTCGATGACCTGATCCACCAGAGCGTTCTCAACAGCCAGATCGTCCTGCTTGTCCAGCTGCTCCTGATTGTTCTTGCGGATGGAAGCCTTGAACTCGTCCAGAGTGTCGTACTCAGAGCAATCCTTAGCCAGCTCGTCATCCAGAGCAGGCAGCTCCTTGTACTTCACTTCGTGCAGCTTGATCTTGAACACAGCAGCCTTGCCAGCCAGTTCGGCAGCCTGATACTCGGTGGGGAAGGTAACGTTCACGTCGAACTCTTCGCCAGCGGAGTGGCCCACGATCTGATCCTCAAAGCCGGGGATGAAGCTGCCGCTGCCCAGAGTCAAGCTGTAGTGCTCAGCCTTGCCGCCCTCGAAAGCCACGCCATCGACGAAGCCCTCAAAGTCGATATCAGCGATGTCGCCGTTCTCAGCAGCGCCCTCACGGGTCAGCTCACGGGCATTGCGCTCCTGCACACGCTTCAGCTCAGCTTCAACAGCCTCGTCAGAAACAGTATGGACAGTCTTTTCAACCGTCAGACCATTGTAGCTGCCAACTTTGACTTCGGGCTTGACAGCGACCTTGACGGTCAGGGTGACACCGTTGGTCTCATCAGCAGAGTCAACAGTGACCTCCGGACGGCCGACCGGCTCAACGCCAGCTTCCTTGACAGCAGCCTCAAAAGCCTCGGGGAACAGCTCATTGATGGCATCATAGGTAAAGACATCAGCGCCGTACATCTTCTCGATCAGAGCGCGGGGAGCCTTGCCCTTACGGAAGCCGGGAACAGCGTACTTCTTGCCTTCCTTCTTGAAAACATCGGCAACAGCCTTCTTGAAAGCCTCTGCGTCGATGGAGAACTGCAGTTCTGCCATGCTCTTCTCGAGCTTTTCACACTTGATGAAATTCATTTGTTTTTCCTCCACTCAAAAATTCTATTGCGCAGGGCAGGAAGTTTTTGCCCTTTGCAACCGCGCACTGCGTCCTGGATGAACTTGCTTTTGCAATATGCGGGGACGCGCGCGCTCAATTGGGTGCAACAATCGCGTCAAAAACTATTATAGCACGCTCCTGACACAATTGCCAGCCCAAATTGTTAATTTTTATTGGTTTTAACGGTTCAATTGATGCGGTACGGGCAAAAACGCAGCCCATCGGCACTGACCAGCTTGTAGTGGATGCCATCCACATCGCCCTGCACCGCATAGCGGATGGCATTGCCGTGCAGATGGCCATAGTAGCAGGTCCTAATGCTGTATTCCTTTAAGGTGGCCACGATCTCCGGCGCACTGGTGCCGGTATACACCGGCGGATAGTGCAGGAACACCAGCTTTTCCAGCCCGGGTTCGGCGGCATCCAGACTCATGCGCAGCCGTCCGATCTCGCGGTTCATCACCTTTTCGTCGTGGGCCTCGCCTGCATCAAACAGCCAGCCGCGGGTACCGCACAGTGCATACCCCTCTACACTGTAGGAGTTGTTGTGCAGAATGTGCAGGGTATCAAAGCCTTCTGCTTTGAGGTAGGCATTCATCTTGTTCACGGTAGACCACCAGTAATCGTGGTTGCCCTTCATGATGATCTTCTGCCCGGGCAGGCTCTGCAGAAATTCAAAATCCTTACGGGTATCGGTCAGGCGCATGGCCCAGCTGATATCGCCCGCCAATACAATGGTATCCTCTGGTTTGATGAGCTTGCGCCAGTTTTTCTCAAGGCGCTCCACATAATCATTCCAGCCGGGAAAAATATCCATCGGCTTGGAAGCGCCCAGAGAAAGGTGGGTATCGCCAAGCACAAAAAGTGCCATGTTTTTTCTCCTGTTCTAAATGCAGCAGGATGTGTTATTCCTGATAGCCCAGCGCCACCTCGGCGATCTGCGCAGGATCGATCACGGTGTTAAAGCGCTCCGGCTTCTGGCGCAGCGCGGCAAGGCTTGCCGGTGCGGTATGCGTGGTAGCTGCTTCCAGCTGCTGCATTGCTTCAAAATCATTTTCCGGGGCGGTGCGGCCCAGTGCTTCCAGCACACTGCGCGGGAACTTGAAGGGAGACGCGGTGGACAGCACCACCATGGGCACGCCCTCGCGCTTTTTCTGCGCTGCCACATGGAACGCAACGGCGGTGTGGGTATCACACAGGTAATTGTCCTTCTCGTAGCGGACACGGATCTCCCCTGCCACTTCTTCCTCACTGCTCCAGCCGCAGGAGAAGTTCTCCTGAATGGCAGCCAGCGTCTCCGGACGCACAGTATAGCTGCCGGTCTCGGCAAGGCTCTTCATCAGGCCCGCCACCTCGGCATCACTGCCGGTGACATGGTACAGAAGGCGCTCGAGGTTCGAGGACACCAGAATGTCCATGCTGGGCGAGGTGGTCTTGAAGAACTCCCGCTTTGCGGTGTAGGTGCCGGTGGTGAGGAAATCGGTCAGCACGTTGTTCTCATTGGAAGCGCAGACCAGCTTGCCCACGGGCAGGCCCATGCGCTTTGCATAGTAGCCTGCCAGAATGTCGCCGAAGTTGCCGGTGGGTACGCAGAAGTCCACTTCATCGCCGAAGGTGATCCTGCCCGCCTTGAGCAGCTGGGCATAGGCGGCAAAGTAATAGACGATCTGCGGCACCAGACGGCCCCAGTTGATGGAGTTGGCGCTGGACAGGCGGATGTTCCGCTTGGCAAGCTCTGCTGCAATGGCAGTGTCACCAAAGACCTTCTTCACACCGGTCTGTGCATCATCAAAGTTGCCGCGCACAGCGTACACTGCCACGTTGGCGCCCTCCTGCGTTGCCATCTGCAGGCGCTGGATCTCGCTGGTGCCGCCCGTGGGATAGAACACTGCGATCTCCACGCCCGGGATATCATGGTAGCCGTCCAGAGCTGCCTTGCCGGTATCGCCGCTGGTCGCCACAAGGATCAGGGTCTTTTCCGTGCGGCCCAGATTCTTTTTGGCTTCCACCAGAAGCTTCGGCATCAGCTGCAGAGCATAATCCTTGAATGCACAGGTAGGGCCATGCCACAGCTCTAAGGCATAGGTGTCCCCTTCCACCGGGGCAAGATAGCCTGCCTTGCCGCCAAAGGCCTCTCCGTAGGTCTTGTGGGCAGCTTCGGTCAGGAAATCCTGCGAGTAGTCGGTCAGATATTCTTTGATGACGGCAGCTGCCATGGCCGGGTAGTCCAGCTCGCACAGTGCCTTCACATCCACCTGCGGAAAGCTTTCCGGTACAAACAGACCTCCCTCGTTGGACAGGCCCTGTGCGATTGCTTCCGAGGAAGTCACTTTGCGGTTTTGGTCTCTGGTACTAAAAAACTGCATTGTTGTCGCTCCTTTTTCGCCGTAGAACGTGCAAAGCACGCTCTTCTGCTGTGGCAGAGAAGCCCTCTGCCCGTACATTTTCCCACCGGGGCCGTTGCTTTACGTGAGAAAAGCGCCCCTTATAATATGTACCATCCAGCGCCCGCTGTCAAGAGGGAACACTTCTGCCACGTCAAATCGCACCGGTGCATCGCTCAGGCCGTTCTGCTGCAGATAACACTGTGATGCACGGATCAGGCGGCGCTGTTTGGGCCGGTCCACCGCTTCTGCCGGGCTGGCCAGAGAGCCTTCCGCACGGGTCTTGACCTCACAGATGACAATGGTCCCATCCGGCTCCTGCACCACAACATCCAGCTCACCCATCCGGGTGTGGAAGTTGTGTGCCAGCAGCCTGCAGCCCTGCTTCTGATACCAGCGGGCCGCAGCAGCTTCTCCCCTGCGCCCTGTCTCGGCGCGGTTCACTTTCCGTTCTCCGGCCAGTAGCCCTGCTTTTTGAGGAAGCTGCGGCGGTAGAACGGCTGGATGCCGTACTGGGCGATCAGCTCATAGTGGAGCTTGGTCGGGTAGCCCTTGTGCTTTGCCAGCTGATACTGCGGATACTGTCTGTCCAGTTCCAGCATATAGCGGTCACGGCTGACCTTGGCAAGGACGGATGCTGCGCCGATGCTGGCACTGGTGGCATCGCCCTTGACCACCGGCTGTGCCGGGACCAGCAGCCCTGCCGGGGTGCGGTTTCCATCCACGAGAACAAGGTTCGGCACGATGTCCAGCTCTTCCACGGCCTGCTTCATGCCGCCCATGGTGGCGTTGAGGATGTTGTCCCGGTCAATGATCTCCGGCCCCACAAAAACAATTTTGTAGGCCAACGCCTTTTCAATGATCTCATCAAACAGAGCTTCCCGCTTTTTCTCGGTAAGCTTTTTGGAGTCGTTGATGCCAAAGACCGGATTCTCCGGGTCCAGAATACAGGCCGCTACGCACACCGGGCCGCACAGAGGGCCGCGTCCGGCTTCGTCCACGCCTGCAAAGCTGCCATACTGACTGCGTACAGCGGCATCGTACTCATACAGCGGAGCCGAGATCTCCTCGTCGGAACGGCGCTTCATTCGTCATCCTCCTCGGCAAAATCAGCCAGATCATCCCGCTGCGGCGGACGCTCCAGCGAGATGCGGCCCCACTTGCAGGCGCGGAACTCGTCCACCAGCATAATGGCGCAGCGCTCGGTGTTCACCTCGCCGCCGCGCACCAGCAGACCGCGCTTGCGGCCGATGGCTTCCATCAGCTCGTAGGGCGGCAGGGCCAGCGTTTCGGCATCCAGCTTGTAGCGCTGGGCCACAAGGTCGGGGTAGTTGCGGCGCACCTCGTCCAGCAGGTTCATGGCCAGCTCTTCCACATCCAGAATATCATCCTTGATGGAGCCGATAAAGGCCAGATTGGACGCAATGGTCTTGGAGTCAAACTTCTTCCACAGTACGCCGGGCATATCCAGCAGATCAAATTTGTCGGTGCTGACCCACTGTTTGCCCTTGGTTACGCCCGGGCGGTCTGCCGCCTTGGCGCGGGCAGAGCCTGCAAAGGTGTTGATGAAGGTGGATTTGCCCACATTGGGGATACCGCACAGCATCACCTGTGTTTTGGCACCGCCCATGCCGCGGTTCTGGCGGCGTTCCAGCAGGCCCGCCAGTTCTTTTTCAATGGCAGCCTTTACCGCATTGGCACCGCCCTTCTGCTTGGCGCTGATGGCCACACAGCCGGCATCTGCCGCACGGAAATACTTGATCCACTCTTCCGTTACAGCCGGGTCTGCCAGATCGGCCTTGTTCAGCGCGTATAGTTTCGGCTTGCGGGCCGTGATGCGCTCGATCTCCGGGTTCAGGCTGGAAAGCGGGATGCGGGCATCCAGCAGCACAAGGCTGGCATCCACGTGCTGGATCTCCTGCTCCATCATGCGCAGGGTCTTGGTCATGTGGCCCGGGAACCACTGAATATTGTACTGGTTTGCAAAGCGGGTATCCATTTCGTTCATTTTACCACCCCAAAATCTGTAAAGGGCATAAAGCACAAAAGTACCCTGCCCAGAATATCCCGTTCATCGATGCAGCCCACATAGGTGGAGCGGCTGTCCAGCGACTGGTTGCGGTTGTCGCCCATCACAAACACCGTGCCCTCCGGCACCGTATACGGGAAAGTTACATCATAGCCAAGATAGGTAGGCTCTGCAATGTAGTCCTCCTGCAAGACCTCGCCGTTCACCGCCACGGTGCCGGTCGCATAATCGATGGAGACCGTATCGCCGCCTTTGGCGATGACACGCTTGACCAGCGGCTTGCCGTAGGAGGTATAGCTGTCCACAATGACCACGTCACCACGCTGCGGTGTATAGCCTGCTCCCCACACGATGAGCTTATCACCGTTCACCAGTGTGGGCACCATGGAGCTGCCGTCCACCTGAATGATGCGGAAGAAAAACGAAAAGATCAGCACCAGCACCAGCGCTGCCGAGATCAATGCCTCGTACCATTCCAGCAGGTTCTGCCCACGCACGGGCTTTGCCTGTTCCTGTTTTTCCATATCCGGTACACCTCACCTTCTGGTTTTACACTGCTGACCCGATTATACCGCAGCCGACAGGCTCTTCGCAAGAACGGTGCCTGCAAAAAGCCGCATTTTTTTCCGAAATTTTGATAAAGAAAAAAGGGACAACAAGGTTGTCCCTTTTCTCCCGTTTCAAATCGGGGATGATCAAATATCGCTCTTGACCTTGGCAGCCTTGCCCGTACGACCACGCAGGTAGAACAGCTTTGCGCGGCGGACCTTGCCCTTGCGGACAACGGTGACCTTCTCAACGAAGGGGCTGTTGATGGGGAAGACACGCTCGATGCCAACACCGTAAGCAACGCGGCGAACGGTGAAGGTCTCAGCAACGCCACCGTGCTTCTTTGCGATCACAGTGCCCTCAAAGGCCTGAATGCGCTCACGGTCGCCTTCCTTGATACGAACATCAACGCGGACGGTATCGCCAACGTTGAACTGGGGCTTTTCAGCCTTGATGCTGCCTTCAGAAATAATCTTCAGTGCGTCCATTTTTGAATCCTCCATTTGTTTTTAGACGTTCATACACGGCACTTTGCCGTCAGAGGACCGCCCGTTTAATGATATTGTCATTAACCCCGCTGTGGTCTCAGCGGACACTAACGCTTAAATAGGATATCACAAAACCTGCGTGAATGCAAGCGTTCTGACCAAAATAAATGCAAAAATTTTCTGTTTTGCCCAACAGACGGTCTTTCACGCTCCGATCAGACAAACAGCTGCTTATCTGCCGTCAAAAACTTTTTGCGCAGGATGTTGGCGCTGACGGCAGGCAGGCCGAATTTTTCTTCCAGAAAGCCGGTGAGCAGCGAGGGGTTCAGGTTCAGCTCCTGCGCAGCGGGCAGGCACAGCTCAATGTGCAGGCTGTCCCCCTCCGTGGTGTACTCCACCTGCGGGATGTGATCCTTCAGCTCAATGATCTTGTTGCCTTTTTTGCCGTGCTTTTCCACCGGAGCGCTTTCCAGCGCATTGTACGCATCCAGCGCCGCAGCCGCTGCCGCCGGGTAGGTGATGCGATAGCATGCGTAGGCAATGAGGTCCGCCTTCATCTGCACCGGGCCAACGTGCGTGATCATGATGCCTGCGGGCATGATGGCATTGAGGGCCGCTTTCCACTGTTCAAAATCCGGGGCTTCCGCTTCGGTCTTGACGTCCACGCACTCGCACTCGCTCTCCTGCCCCAGAGAAAGCGGGCAGGCAAAGGTCATGTAGATATGGGGGTTGAAGCCCAGCGTATGCCACACCGGCAGGCCGCTGCGCTTGAGCACCCGCTGCATCACCCGCTGCAGGTCCAGCAGGGAGATGTAGGAGGCCTCATTCTTTTTCTCAAACGAGATTCTTACTGTAATCAAAGCAGGGACCTCCTAACAGATGATTTGCACCGCAGCCGTGGCAGGCACGGTTGCAGGGCTGGGTAGTCTGGGCGGCAAGGGCTTTTTTGTACTCCCGTACCAGATATTCGTGGGTGACGCCGTAATCCATGTGGGACCAGGGCGTCACTTCGTCCAGACCGATGGGACGCTGGCAGTAGAACGCCGGGTCAATGCCCAGATCTGCAAAGGTCTGCAGCCATGTGTCGTACTTGAAGCACTCTTCCCAGCCGTCAAAGTAGCAGCCGCGCTTGTAGGCTTCCACAATGACCGGGGCAAGGCGGCGGTCGCCCTTAGCGAACACGCCCTCCAGAAAGCTGGTGGTGCTGTCGTGGTAGTTGACCTTGATCTTGCGGCTGCGCACACTTTCCAGCAGGTGCTTCTGCTTGGCGCGCAGCATTTCTTCAGTGTCCATGGGCACGAACTCAAAGGGAGTATGGGGCTTGGGCACAAAGCAGGCACAGCTGATGGTCACCTGTACACCCTTGCCCTTGCCGCGCTTGGGCAGAGAATAGTAAAGATCGACCACCTTCTGCGCCGTCTCTGCGATGCCCTCAATGTCCTCCATGGTCTCGGTGGGCAGGCCCATCATGAAGTAGAGCTTGACTGAGGTGTAGCCCGCGTTGAATGCAATGGTGCAGGTCTTTTCGATCTCGTCCCATGTGACATTCTTGTTGATGACGTTGCGCAGGCGCTGGGTGCCGGCTTCGGCGGCGAAGGTCAGGCCGCTCTTGCGCACCTTGGTGGTCTTTTCAATGAGGCTCTGGGAGAAGTTGTCCACGCGCAGCGAAGGCAGCGACAGACTCACATGCTCCTTGGGTGCCCACTCGTTCAGATCATCCAGCAGCTCTTCCAGCTGGCCGTGGTCAGAGGTAGACAAGCTGGAAAGGCTCAGTTCTTCATAGCCGGTGTTGGCGCACAGCTCCTGCGCCGCCCTGTTCAGAAGGCCCGCGTCACGCTGGCGCATGGGACGGTACAGAAAGCCCGCCTGACAGAAACGGCAGCCACGCACACAGCCGCGCAGCACCTCAATGCTGGCGCGGTCCTGAATGGCACCCACCATGGGCACCACGAAATTCGTAGGCGGGGCAAACTCGTTCAGGTCCTTGATGATGGCCTTGGTGATGCGCGCCGGGATGCCCGGCTCATTGGGGGTGATGGCCTTGACCCGGCCATCCTCGTAATACTCCACATCGTAGAATGCCGGAATATAGACGCCGGGGATCTTTGCAATGCGCAGCAGCAGCTCCTTTTTGGAGACGCCGCCCTCCTTCTTGGCCTTTTCGATCTCGGCGCAGATGCCGGGCAGCTGGTTTTCGCCCTCGCCCAGCTGGACCACATCAAAAAAGTCCGCAATGGGTTCCGCGTTGCAGGCGCAGGGGCCACCCGCCACGATCAGCGGCCAGCTTTCATCGCGATCCTTGGAATAGAACGGGATGCCCGCCAGATCCAGCATAGCCAGAATATTGGTATAGGAAAGCTCGTACTGCAGGGTGAAGCCCACTGCATCAAAAGCGGTGAGCGGATCCTTGCTCTCCATGGTGTAGAGCGGCAGACCAAGACGCTCCATCTCGGCCTTCATATCCAGCCACGGCATAAAAGCACGCTCGCACCACCAGTTTTCGTGGCTGTTGAGCAGCTCATACAGGATCTTTTCGCCGAGGAAGGACATACCCACCTCATAGGTGTCCGGAAAGCAGAACGCAAAGCGGACATCCACTTTTTCTTTGTCCTTATATACACTGCCGGGTTCTCCGCCGGTATAACGACCAGGCTTCTGTACCCGTCCCAGTGCTTCTTTCAGTTTTGGATCAAACATCGAGTCCTCCAATAAACAGTCCATTTTTACACGTCATTTTATTGTACCCGAAACGAGCTGTTTTTTCAATCATTTCCCTTAAACTTTTTGCCTGCACGCCGCATTTCGCACAGGCAGGATGCCAGCTGCGCCCCATCCAGCGGTGGAACGGGCAGCAGATTGAATCCCCCGGTCAGCAGATTTGCCGCCCAGAAGGCACTGCCGCGGATGGTCAGTTCCTGTTCCAGCCGCAGTGCCCAGATGCCTGCCAGCATGAAATTGACCGCCGGGCCTACAGCAGCCAGCCAGAAGAGCCGCCCCGGTGAAAGGCCCCGGGCCGGAGCGTCCATCCGCATACAAAAGCCAGTCATGGTCACCTCAATGACCGGAAAGCGGCGCAGAAACACACAATACACCAGAATGTGCCCGCACTCGTGCAGGAACGCCGCCAGCAGGCCCAGCCGCAGAAAGCCGCTTGCATCAAAGTAGAGCAGAAAATACAGTGCGCTACACAAAAGCAGCGGGTCGCGGAACACCAGCGGCCCCAGCTGCCGGGAATCATGCAGCTTCATGAGGAAAGGCCCAGCGCATCCGCTGGGTCACAGGCTGTTCCCTTCCGGTACAGTTCAAAATGCAGGTGTGCTCCCGTAGCGCGCCCGCTGCGCCCTGCTGCGCCCAGCAGCTGCCCTGTTTCCACCACCTCGCCCGGGCGGACATAGGCGTACTGCAAATGGGCATAAAGTGACTCGCTGCCATCTGTATGGAGAACACGCAGACAGGTGCCATAGCTTGTGCTGCAGTATGCCTGCACCACCGCACCGCCTTCCGCAGCAATCACGTCTGTTCCCTCTGCACAGGCAAGATCAATGCCCTTATGGAACGTCCTTTCCCCGGTAAAAGGATCCTGCCGCCAGCCGTATCCGTCCGAAACACGGTACTGTGTGGTGTCCAGCGGGAAACAGAGCTTCCCCGTTTTTTTCTGCGCCCTCACCGGAAGCACCACGCACACCAACAGTCCGGCTAAAACTGCCAGAAAAATCACCCTCCGTCTGGGCTGCTCCCTGCCGTGCCCGGCTCGTCCCCATCGCTTTGCCCGCACCTTCTGCCTCCCGCCTTCCGTTTGCTTTTTATTTATGCAGGCAAACACGCAAAAAGACCCGGCAGAGGGTTTGCTCTGTCGGGTCTTGCAAATATTATCTGCGTAACCTGAAGAAATCCAAAATCCGTTTCAGGCGGCTTCTGGGGGCGGGTGTCTCCACCACCACCGGCTTTATCGGCTTGGCTGCAGGGGCAGGCTGCGGCTCTGTACGCTTTTTATGATTGACCATCTGTTCCAGCTGGTCAAAGCGGTCGCCGCTTTCCGGTGCCGCAGCAGATTCCGGGTGAGAAGCTTCTGCCTGTTTTGCAGCGGGAGCTACTTCCGTTTTCGCAGGTTCTGGCTTTCCTGCTTCGGCAGAAGGTTCAGGCTGTTTTTCCTGCGCAGCGGCAGAAAGCCTCCAAGGCTCCGGCTGCGTCCAGTCATTTTTCAACAGCTCATACATGCCCATCTGGCCGTTCACCAGTGCTTCGCCCTCAGCGGGCTTTACCTTCTGGTAGCTGCCGTCCGGGCGCATCTCGCGGGCATTGACGTTATCCCGCAGCTGCAGCTGCAGAATGTCGGTAAGCTTCCGCACCAGCACGGGATCCTCCACGCGCACGCCCACCTCCACGCGGCACTCGGTGTTGCGGGTGAGGAAATCGCCGGATGCAATATAGATGCGGGTATGTGCACCATCGAAGAAGCTGTAAATGCGGCCATGCTCCAGATAACGACCCACAAGGCTGCGGATATGCAGGTTCTCCGTCTTGCCGGGCACGCCGGCGCGCACACAACAGATGCCGCGCACGATCATATCAATGCGCACACCGGCACAGCTGGCTTCCTGCAGCTTCAGGATGATATCCCGGTCGCTGATGGAATTGTTTTTCAGGATCATGGATGCCGGACGGCCCATGTGGGCGGCAGCAATGACACGATCCATCTCTTCCAGCAATACGCTCTTGAAGCGTAGCGGTGCTACCAGCATCCGGTCGCTCTCCTCAGTCAGCTTCTGCACGGCAAGGTTCTGGAACACATTGGAAGCTTCCTCGCCAATGCCATGGTCTGCCGTAATGAAGGAGTAGTCCGTGTAAAGCTCACTGGTCTTTTCGTTGTAGTTGCCGGTGCCAATCTGGGTGATATAAGAGTAGCCCTCTTTGCTCTTTTTGGTGATAAGGGTCAGCTTGGAGTGCACTTTGTAATCATCAAAGCCATAAATGACCGTACAGCCTGCGCTTTCCAGCTGCTTCGACCAGTCGATATTGTTCTGCTCGTCAAAGCGGGCGCGCAGCTCCACCAGCGCCACCACCTCTTTGCCGTTCTCAGCGGCTTCCATCAGCGCCTGCACGATCTGGGACTCCCGCGCCATACGGTACAGTGTCATTTTGATGGAAATGACCTCAGGATCATGGGCAGCCTTTTTGAGCATGGCAATGAAGGGCCGGATGGACTGGTACGGGTAGCTGAGCAGCACATCGTGCTTCTGCACCTCAGCGGCAAGGTCGTAGTCCGGCGGCGGCAGCATGGGCCGTGCAGCCGGGTAGAACAGTTCCGGCCGCCCCTCCGCTTCCATGCGGCCGGTGAGCTTGTAGAAAAAGCTCAGATCCAGCGGGCTTTTCTGCTCGAACACCCGTTTATGGGTGAGCAGCAGACGGTTGCACAGCAGGCGTTCTACCTCCGGGGCCGGGGCAGGCGTGATCTGCAGACGCACCGCAGCCAGCTTGCGGCGGCGCTTGAGCAGCTCGGTCATGATCTCGCGGTAGTCGATATCATGATCCATCATGCCCTCTTTTACGTCGATATCCGCATTGCGGGTAACGCGGAAAAGGCATTTTTCCTGAATCGTCTCTTTGCCAAAGATGCTGGCCGCAAAGTGCAGCACCAGCTCTTCGGTAAGTGCAAACTGCGTTTCGCCGTCTTTTTTTACAACGTGCATCCGTTCCATCTGGCTGGAAATGGGAATGATGCCAAGGCTCTGCCCTGCCGGGTGTTTTTCCTTGAGCAGAACGCCAAGGTAAATCTCCTTATTGCGCAGGAATGGGAACGGATGGCGGTTATCCACGATCTGCGGGCTGAGGATGGGGAACAGCTCCGTTTGGAAGTACTTCTTCCAGAAGTGCTCGTCCTCCTTGGACAAGTGGTCAAGATCCACCTTGCGCCAGCCGCACTCCGCCAGTGCTTCCAGCGCCTTTGCGTAGTATTTATCGCACTCCTCCTGCAGCTGTGCCGTTTTGGGCATGATGGCAGTCAGCTGTTCCGCCGCGGACATGTTGGTCTTGTTTTCCCTCTTGACCTTTTTGCCCTGTTCCTGTTCCAGATTGGCGCGCTCCTGCAGAGAACCCACACGCACCATAAAAAACTCGTCCAAATTGGAGCCGTAGATTGCAAGAAATTTGACCCGCTCTGCAAGCGGAACATTTTTATCTTTGCCCAGCGCAAGAACGCGCCGGTTGAAATCCAGCCAGCTCAGTTCCCGGTTGATAAAAATGGTATCGTCACTCATAATCATTCCCCTTTTTGCTGCGCCGGGCCGCCGGCTGCGGCTCAGCTCACGGTTGCCATTCCTGCCCAGGAATCCACAATGGTCTGTGTCAGGCCCGGAACATTGGCTGCATCTTCTACCCGTTCAAACGGGCCATTCTGCGTCCGGTAATCCAGAATCGTCTGTGCGCGCTTTTCCCCTACGCCCGGCAGTGTGCACAGCGCAGAGAGATCAGCAGTGTTCAGATCCACCAGCACATACTGTTCCAGCCCGGTCGTATCCGGCAGGACCTGCGGTTCGGCAGCCTGCAGCGGCACGGCAAAGCCAAAGGCCAGCACTGTGCACAAAACCACCGCCGCCAGCGACAGCGCAAGAAAGAGTTTTTCCTTCTTTTGCAGGACCAGAAGATGCGTTTCTCTCATTGTACCTGACTTTCCTCCAAAAAGAAAGGCTTCTGCGAAAGAATTTGCAGAAGCCTTGCACAAATTTTACGCCAAATTTTCAGCATCCCGCACCATACGGTACAGCACTTCCACTGCAGAACCTGCCGCAGCATCGGTCAAAGTGACCTTTTGGGCAGCAAGACGCAGCTCAGCCGGGGCATCCGCAGCTGCGGTGCTCTGGCTGGAAGCGCGCACCATGTCCAGCATAGACAGCCCTCCGGCAAGTACCAGCACATCTTCCGGGTCGATGCCCACCGGCATACACACGGCATCCAGCATTTCACGGCCGGAGACGGTTCTGGGGGTCAGGATCAGCGTATCCGCTGCGGCACGCTCGCCCAGCAGCACCGCTGTGCGGTCGCCCAGAGATTTTTCCAGTAGCGAGATCATGGGCACTGCCTTGCTGTCCTGATACAGCAGCACCCGCAGCACTTCTTCCCCCTTGATATCTGCCGCGTTTGCCAGCAGATAAGGGGTCCATTCCTGCCGCAGATGACGCTCCAATGCCTCGCTCATGCGCAGCACGCGGGTAGTACCGTCGGTCATCTGCAGGGCAATGCCCACGCCCTCTGCCACCGGCAGGCGGGCGAACAGGTCGGCATCCTGCCCGGCAAAGGTGCACAGCGGCTGGCGGGTGCCATCGGCAAAATGGTAGGTCATGGCACCGCCGCACACCAGCGCAGGAGCGCTGAGCCGCACACTGCCCAGAATGGACCGCACTGCCCGCGGCGTGCGCTGGGAAAACACCGTAAAACGTCCGCCGCGGCGGACGAACAGCTGCAGCACATCCCGCACCACCTGCGTCAGGTTGCCGTCGGCACCCAAAAGCAGATGGTCCAGATCACACAGTACAAGCGTTGAAGAAAGATGGTTCATACCGTTCCCCTCCTGAGCGTTGCAAGAAAATGAGTGAAGTATTCCGGCAATTCCGAATCGAACCGCAGATGTTCGCCGGTGATCGGGTGCACAAAGCCCAGCGTTTTGGCGTGCAGGCACTGGCCGTGCAGGCTGGTGATGCAATTGTGCGGGCCATACACCGGGTCGCCCGCCACCGGGTGCTGGATGGATGCCATGTGCACGCGGATCTGATGGGTGCGGCCGGTCTTCAGGCGGCATTCCAGCATGGTAAAGTTGTTCAGCCGTTCCAGCACCTGATAGCCGGTATAGGCATATTTGGTGTGCGGCTCACTGGCCGGGTAGACCGCCATCTTTTTGCGGTCGGTCTTGCTGCGGCCCAGATTGCTTTCCACAAAGCCCTCATCTTGTGCAAAGCCGCCGTACACGATGGTGCGATACGCGCGCTCCACACTGTGCACCGCCATCTGCTGGGAAAGGCCGATGTGCGTTGCATCGTCCTTTGCCACCACCAGCAGTCCGCTGGTGTCCTTATCGATGCGGTGCACGATGCCGGGGCGAATCTCGCCGCCGATACCGGACAGGCTTCCCTTGCAGTGCCACAGCAGCGCGTTCACCAGCGTGCCGTCCGGGTTGCCGGGAGCCGGGTGCACCACCATGCCTTTGGGCTTGTTGACCACCAGCAGATGCTCGTCCTCATAGACGATTTCCAGCGGGATGTCCTGCGGCACGGCCTCAATGGGCTTCGCGTCCGGAATTTCCAAAACGATGGTGTCGCCCGCCTTGAGCTTCAGGCTTTTGGCAACCAGCCTGCCGTTGCACAACACATGACCGTCGGCCACCAGCGCCTGCAGAGCAGACCGGGAAAGGCCGGTGTCCTCGCCGCTCAGAAAGCGGTCGATGCGCTGGCCTGCCGTCTCCTGCTCCACCACAAATTCACGCTGTTCCATGGCTCACTGCTCCTTCGGGGACTGCCCGTTCTCAGCGTGCAGCTCTTCCAGAAAAATTACCAGCACCCAGAGGCCCACGCCCACACACACGCAGATATCCGCAAAATTGAACACCGCAAACTGCATGAACAGCAGATTGATGTAGTCCACCACCTCGCCGTTGAGCACACGGTCGATCAGGTTGCCGATGCCGCCGGCAAGGATCAGCAGCAGCGCAGCCTGCTGCAGGTATCTGCCGCGGCTGCGGAAGAACAGCCCGTAGGCCACAAAGATCAGCGCTATGCTGGTAGCGATGATGAGGAACAGCTGCTTGCCGCTGAGCAGGCTGAACGCCATGCCCGGGTTGAGCACGAACCGCAGCTCCACCACATGGGGGATCAGCGGCATTGCACCAATGGGCTGCAGCACATTGGTGGCCCACAGCTTGATGGCCTGATCGATGCCAATGAGTGCCGCAGCCGCGAGCAGATTAAAAACAACAAATGCCATAGGATACTCCCAAAATCATTCAGTATAAAAAACGGCGCTCCCCGGTATAAGGGAGCGCCGCCCTTTAAAACATTGTTTTATGCGGAACGCTTAGGCTTCCACAACGCTGGCGCAGCGTGCGCACAGGGTGGGATGTGCGGCATGGCTGCCGATGGAAGAAGAATACTTCCAGCAGCGCTCGCACTTTTCGCCGGTGGCATGTGCAGCAGCAACGCCCAGGCCTTCAACAGCACTTGCAGCGCCGCCTTCGCCCTTGACCAGCTCTACCTGAGAGACGATCATCAGGTCGGCCAGCTCGTCCATGGGGATGCTGTTGAGCAGATCATACACCGCGTCATTGCAGTACAGGGTGACGGCAGCCTCCAGAGAAGCACCGATGACCTTTTCGGCACGGGCCTGCTCCAGAACCTTCTTCACCTCGTCACGGACGGCGATCAGCTGTGCCCACTTTGCCTTGAAGGCTTCATCGGCGGCATACTGGCCGGCCTTGGGCATCTCCTCAAAGACAACGTACTGGTTCATGCCCTCAGTCTTGGGCATGAAGTCCCAGATCTCCTGACTGGTGAAGCACAGGATAGGAGCAATGATCTTGTCCAGAGCCACAAGGATCTTGTACATGGTGGTCTGAGCAGCCTTGCGGCCTGCGCCGTTGGTGCAGTACAGGCGATCCTTGGTCACATCCAGATAGAAGTTGGACATTGCAACAACGCAGAAGTTGTACACTGCATGATAGACCTTGTTGAAGTCGTACACTGCGTAGCCTGCGCTGGTGTTGACCATCAGGTCATCCAGAGCAGCCAGTGCCCAGCGGTCGATCTCCTGCAGCTGATCGTCAGCCACACAGTCAGTGTTGGGATCAAAGCCGTCCAGATTGCCCAGAATGAAGCGGGCGGTGTTGCGGATCTTGCGGTAAGCCTCGCTCAGCTGCTTGAAGATGTTCTTGCCGGCACGCACATCCACGGTGTAGTCGGAAGAAGCCACCCACAGACGGATGATATCAGCGCCGTAGTCCTTGATGATCTCGCTGGGCTCCACGCCGTTGCCGGCGCTCTTGTGCATCTGCTTGCCCTGCTCATCCACGACCCAGCCGTGGCACAGAACAGACTTATAGGGTGCGCAGCCCTTGCTTGCAACGCTGGTCAGCAGGCTGGACTGGAACCAGCCGCGGAACTGGTCGCCGCCTTCCATATACATATCAGCCGGGAAGCGCAGTTCCGGGCGCTCCTCCAGCACAGCGGCGTGGGTGGAGCCGGAGTCGAACCAGACGTCCATGATGTCGGTGTCCTTGGTCCACTCGGAAGCACCGCACTTTTCGCACACTTCGCCTGCGGGGATGATCTGCTCGGCTTCGTACTTATACCATGCATCGGAACCTTCCTTGCGGAACAGGTCGCTGACAGCCTTGATGGTGGCATCGGTGATGTGGTAGGTGCCGCACTTCTTGCAATAGAATGCGGGAATGGGCACGCCCCAGGTGCGCTGGCGGCTGATGCACCAGTCGTTGCGGTCGCGCACCATGCCCTTCATGCGGTCATGGCCCCAATCCGGCATCCAGGTAACGGTGTCGATGGCCTTATAGACATCCTCGCGGAACTTTGCGATGGAGCAGAACCACTGTTCCGTTGCACGGAAGATGATGGGGTGATGGCAGCGCCAGCAGTGCGGGTACTGATGCTTGATGTGCACCTGACCCATGACAGCACCGGACTCGGTCAAATCGGCCAGAATGGTCTTGTTGGCAGCCCACACGCGCTGACCTGCATACTTACCGGCCAGCTCGGTCAGATAGCCGCCATCGTCCACGGGGACGGTGATGGGCACCTGCGGATACTTCTGGCAGACGTTGAAGTCGTCCACGCCGTGGCCGCCTGCGGTATGGACGCAGCCGGAACCGCTTTCCAGCGTGACGTGATCGCCCAGAATGACCCAGCCCTCCTTGGGCAGGTAGACGTGGTTGTAGCGCATCAGCTCAAACTCGGCACCGGAGACCGGCTCACCCACGATCTCGTAGTTCTCGATGTGGCAGGCGTCCATGACGCTCTTGACCAGCTCGGTGGCCATGATGTGGAACTCATCGCCGATCTTGACGAAGGAGTACTCGAACTGGCCGTTCAGGCAGATTGCCTCGTTAGCGGGCAGAGTCCAAGTGGTAGTGGTCCAGATGACGAAGTAGGTCTTGTCCATCGGGATGCCGTGCTTTGCCAGCACACCGTTGGGGTCCTGAGAGACGTGGAAACGCACGAAGATGGAATCGCAGTCGTCCTCGCCGTACTCGATCTCGGCCTCTGCCAGAGCCGTGCGGCAGTCCGGGCACCAGTACACGGGCTTCAGGCCCTTGTAGATGTAGCCCTTCTTTGCCATCTCGCCAAAGATCTCGATCTGGCGTGCCTCGAACTCAGGCTTCAGGGTCAGATACGGATGCTCGAAATCGCCGATAACGCCCAGACGCTTGAACTGGTCGCTCATGATATCGATGTGCTCAGTAGCAAACTTTTCGCAGATCTGGCGCAGTTCCAGCTTGGAAATGTCCTTCTTCTTATCACCGACGGAGGACAGAGCCTTCAGCTCGATTGGCAGGCCGTGGGTATCAAAGCCGGGCACATAGGGAGCCTGGAAACCCTCCATGTTCTTATCGCGGATAATGATATCCTTGATGATCTTGTTCAGGGCAGTACCCATGTGGATATTACCGTTTGCGTACGGAGGGCCGTCGTGCAGAATGAACTGCGGCTTGCCCTCGTTGTGCTTCATGAGCTGATTGTACAGGTCGTTGTCGTCCCAATCCTTCAGCATGACCGGCTCCTTCTTGGGCAGGCCGGCACGCATTTCAAACAGGGTCTTGGGCAGGTTCAGAGTACTATCGTACTGCGATTTGTTCTTAGCCAATGGTTTACACTCTCCTCTATATTTCCTTATGGGGTTGCCTTACTCGCTGAACTTGACACCCTGAAAAGCATCGTAGTCCGGCTCGTCCGGCTTAAAATCAGCAGGAGGCGCGGGCGGCGGGTCCAGCTTGAGCTGGCTCTCATCCTTTGCCCAGAAATCCTCGCTGCTGTCAGCTGCCTTGTCGTCGTCATTTTCAACAACGGCAGCAGGTTCTGCATCTTCCTGTGCGGGCTGTGCAGGCTCTGCTTCCGGCTCCTGCACGTCCGCTGCCTGCGGCTGGGCTGCAGCGGCAGGCTCACTTTCCTCTGCAGCAGGCTCTGCCTGTTCGGCATCCTGTGCAGCCGTTTCCTTCTGGAACTCCGGCAGACGGCTCAGCGACTCCACATGGCTGCGGTACAGGTTGAGCACATCAGACTTGAAGCGGGTCACTTCCAAACGCACGCGGTCATACTCGCGTTCCTCTGCAAGGCGCTTCTCGTTTGCTTCGTTCTCGATCTCGTCTGCACGGTCGTTTGCCTTCTGCAGCAGTTCGTTGGCATCGCGGATGATATCATCACCGCGCAGATTTGCACGATGGATGATCTCTTCTGCTTTCTGGTTTGCTTCGCGGATGACATTTTCGCCCATGCGCTGTGCATTGATCAGCGCGCTCTTGAGCATTTCACCATCTGCCTCAAAGCTCTTCAGTTCATCGTGCAGCTTCTGGTTTTCAGCAGTCAGGTCCGCAATCTGCTTGCGAAGCTGTTCCGCCTGCGCATCGTCGTCCCGCAGCTGTTCTTCCACCTTATCCAGAAAACGGTCTACGTCCTCTGTGCGGTAGCCGCGGAGGTTTTTCTCAAATTGCACAGAACGGACATCCTGCGGAGTCAGCATAGTCATTTCCTCCCGTTGCTTTTAATATTGAAAAAATTCGATGATCGACCGATCTTTTCTGCTTTTGCCGGGCAGTGCAGTCAGGTTGAAGCGGCCCTTGCCGCGCACCGTGAACACATCGCCCTCATATACCTGCGCATGAGGTTTATCCGCCGGCAGGTGGTTGATCTCCACCCTGCCCGCCTCGATCAGTTCCGAAGCCTGTCCTCGGCTGCAGTGCAGCATAGCTGCCAGCACAGCGTCCAGCCGCAGGGACGATACCGTTGCACTGTGCATCTCGCGCTCCGCCTGCGGAAACTGCGGCACCTCGTCCAGCGTCAGCAGTTCCGTGGTCAGCTCCGTGTGTCCAACCTGAAACAGTTCCCGGCAGATCAGCTGTGCTGCCGGTTCCAGCGCAAACACATAAGCTGTGCCCGGCTGATCCTCCGGCAGAACGATATCTCCCAGCGCCTCGCGCCGCAGCTCAAGGCCCATCAGACTGCCCAGGTAATCCTTGTGGGCGGGCAGCGCAGCCCCCGCCTGTGCACGGCATTGCAGCCGCACACAGCAGATGGGTGCTTCGCCGCAGCTGTACTCCGGCTCGATACAGAGCACCCTGCGCTCCGCATTCAGCCAGCCGCCCTCAAACCGGAAGCCCTCCTGCACACCGGCACGGCCCAGTGCCGCGCGGGCCAAGTCCTGCTCGCGGTCACTCAGGAAAGCCGAATACCGCGCAATGTCCCGGGAAAAGGCCGTGTGGGCCAAGTCCTCGATATGGCGCATGAGATAGCGTTCTTCATCGGTACGCGCAGGGATGAACCCGCGCGCCGCCTTGGGCTGCGGATCAATAGAACGCGCCATTGTTCTCCAGCTCGTCCAGCAGATCACCCATGATATCCACGTTGTACGGAGTGATGATGAAGGTGCTGTTGGCCACGCGCTTGATCTGGCCATTGTTTGCATATGCAACACCGGACAGGAAGTCCACCAGACGGCGGGACACTTCCTTGTTGGTGGACTCCAGATTGAGCACCACGGTGCGCTTGTTGTTCAGGTGGTCAGCAATGGTACTGGCATCCTCAAAACGCTCAGGCTTGACCAGAACGACCTTGAGCTGAGTGGTGGCATTGATGTTGACCACCTTGCCGTTCTTCTTGGCACCCTCAACAGGCTCTTCATTTTCGTCGTCAGAACCAAGGCCGATGCCATTGTTATTGTTTACCATCTGGGGGCCATCGTCAATGTACTGATCCTCGTAATCGTCTTCCTGGTCAAACAGACCTTTCTTAATGCTGTCAAGCAAAGACATACAATCTGCTCCTTTCATTCGGGCAGCATGGCGCTGCCTGGCGTTCTTTGCAAATAGATGCAAATAATAGCTTTATCTATTATCGGATTTTTTGCCTCAGATGTCAATAACTACAAAAGCTTTCCATCATACAAATTTTGTCCGGAAACGATTATTTCGTCATAAAGCCTCACCTTGCTGACCGAGCCCTCGGTCCCTTCGGGCAGAACAAGGATGTAATCGCCGTCCGTGATGAGGGGATGGTCTGCGTCCACTGGGTCGATCGGGCAGAAGCGGGCAATGTTGCCAAGTTTCACGTACACACCGGGAATGTAGTTTTCGCCCTGCGTTTGTGCCTCGGTGCCATCCTCTTTTAAATAGTGCACAGCCGCAGCAGGCACCCGCAGGCCGCTGCGCTCTCCTACCGAGATGCGTGCTGCAGCCCGGTTCAGGCAAAGCACATCGCCGTTGATGGAGTTGCAGGAAAGCACAAAGCGGGCAAGGCCGCTGTCCTGATCGATCTCCACCTCGGTGACGGTGGCCTTGAGGCTGTTCTCTACCTGACCCGGGAAGCTGATCTCCACCGCTGTGCTCAGCGGCTTGCCGTTCTGACCCAGCAGCTTTTCGCCCTGCTTTGCAGTGCACACGCCCACATAGCGCCATGTGAACCCTGCCACGATCTTACCGGCGCAGCCGTCCAGTGCCAGCACTGGGTCGGACTGCAGATAGCCCTGCAGCTCCTGTGCGTTCAGTGCAAGGATATCATCGGCACTGGCATTGAGCCGTCCGCTGCTGGAAGAGCGCACAAAATAGCCGGTCTGCGGTGCAGTGATCTGCGCCGGGCTGCCCAGCTGCGCCTGCACGCTCTGGGACTGCTGGACCAGCGCAGTGATCTGATCGGTAAAGTTTGCAGCTTCGCCCGTTACCACCCAGAGCTTGTTCTGGGCCAGCAGGTAGGCATTGGCATCATCATCCACCGCTTCATAATCGCTGTCGTCCAGCGTATCCAGCAGGTCATACAGCGCAGAAGAACGTTCTTTTAAAAGGGTATCCAGCTGCAGCGCAGAAGTGTTCTGCGATTTCTGCAGCAGGTCGATCTGATCATTCAGCTGGTTCAGCTGCAGGCGCAGCGAAGCCTGCGAAGCGTTGCTGTACACTTCTGCCACTGCGGTGCCCGCTGAAACGCGCTCGCCGTCGGCAGCAAGATATCCAAGGTTTCCGCTGCCTGCCACATAGCTTTCGTCGAACAGCAGAACTCCGTCGGCTTCCACCGTATCCGAAATGACCGCAGGCAGCGCAGTCTCATAAACATTCTGCGGGAACAGGATATGTGCGGCCTGATACACCACATAAATTGCTGCCAGCAGCAGAAACGCGATCAGCACGCCTGCCAGAGTGGTAAGCACATGCGGCGCATGGCGTTCCTTCTGGGTCTCATCCGGCATATCGATCATCCTTTCGCTAAAAATTCGCTAGTTTTGCGGATGGCAGTCTGCACTGCATCCGGTGCACCGGCATCCAGCCAGACCACATCGTCCATATGGCGGAACCAAGTCAACTGGCGCTTGGCATAGTTGCGGGATGCCTGCTTGAGCTTTTCCGTGCAGGCTTCCAATGGAGCCGTCTGCTCAAAATACGGAAAGAACTCCTTGTATCCGATGGCCTGCGCTGCCGTGCGGAAGCTTTCCCGGTTCTGCCAGACATGCTCCGCTTCCTTTATAAGGCCCGCTTCCAGCATTTTGTCCACACGCAGGTCAATGCGGCGGTAAAGTACCGCGCGCTCTGGGAAATCCAGACCGAGGATCAGGCTGCGGTAGGGCCGCTCCGGTGGGAGAGACTCCGCCTTCTGTTCGCTCAGCTTTTTGCCGGTGGCACGATAATGTTCGAGTGCGCGCAGCACCCGCACCTGATTGTTCGGGTGGATAGCCGCAGCAGCTTCCGGGTCGGCCTGCTTCAGTTCTTCGTACATGGCAGCACCGCCTTTTGCAGCCAGTTCCGCCGCCAGCTGCTCCCGCAGACCGGCAGGTGCTTTTTCCTCTGTAAAGCGCACCCCATACAGAAAGCTCTGAACATACAGCCCTGTGCCGCCCACAAGGATGGGCAGCTTCTTCCGGGCAGAGATCTCTTCTTCCAGCTTTCCGGCCATGGCGGTAAAGTCTGCCACGCTGAAAGCCTTGTCCGGTGTAAGGATGTCCACGCCGTGATGCGGGATACCGCAGGTCTCCTCCGGTGTCACCTTTGCCGTGCCTATGTCCAGACCTTTATAGATCTGCATGGAATCACAGCTGATGACCTCGCCGGAAAAATGTTTTGCAAGTTCTACGCCCAGCGCCGTCTTTCCGGTTGCGGTAGGGCCGACGACGGCCACCACGGGATGTTTATACGATGCGTCCAAACTGCTTTTCCAGCTCCTTCCGGGTCAATTTGAGTACGCAGGGGCGGCCATGCGGGCAGAACGGCGGCACCTCGCCGGAAAGGATCTTTTCGGCCAGCGCCAGCAGTTCCTGCGGCGAGGACTTGTCCCCCGCCTTGATGGCTGCACGGCAGGAGATAGAATGCAGCACCCACTCGGTGTGCTCGTTCAGCGCATCATGGCCGCCCTTGAGCAGCTTATTTGCGATCTCCACCAGCAGGCTTTCGGCATTCTGCGGCTCCACATCTGCGGGCACCGCGCGCAGCACCACGGTATTGCCGCCAAAGTCCGCGACCTCAAGGCCCGCATTTTCCAGCAGAGGAATGTTATCCAGCAGGGCCTGCTTTTCCTCCGCAGCAAGGTCGATGGCAGCAGGCTCCAGCAGCATCTGGCTGGGCACATTGCCATAGTTCGCGGCCAGTTTTTCGTACAGCTGGCGCTCGTGGGCAGCGTGTTTATCGATCAGGCACAGCTCGTCGCCGCGTTCTGCAAGGATATATGTTCTGAACACCTCGCCCACATAGCGCAGCGGCTCCGGCTGATCCGCCGTCGGATCAAAGTTCATCTGCTCCGGCTCGGCCAGTACAGTTTTCTGTTCTGCCGCTTCCGGCGCATCCGGTTCTGTTTCTGCACAGGGTGCACTCTCAGGTTCTTCCTTCGGTGCTTCCTGCGCAGGGTTCCACGCTGCCATATGGTCCTGAGGCGAATGCAGTTTTGTCTCACCAAATTCCGGTTCCACATCCAGCTGCGTTTCACTTGCCGCCGCACGGAACGGCTCTGGTGCCTTTGTCGTTTCCAGCTTCGGGCTGTGAAGGGTCACGAACGGATCCCGCATATCCTCGTTCTGAGCACTGCCTTTCCAGCGCGGCTCACTGGGTGCTGTCGGTATTTGCATTGCAGCAGACGGGGCAGGCTGCTGCGGTGCTGCGGCGGGTTTTGCCGGTTCCCAGTGCTGCTGTGGCAGAACGCCCGGGTCTGCCTGCCCCCGAATGATTGCAGAAAGCCCTGTAAAGTTATTATTCTTCACATCATTTTTGATTATATCAGTGTCTTTTTTTGAATTTCCAGCTTTTTCTTCTTCTTTGTCTGCTTCAAAGGTAAAAAGCCGTTCACCGGTGCCGGGCTGAGCCAATGCCAGCTTGACGGCATGATACACCACATCAAAAACATCATTTTCGCGGGCAAAGCGGGCTTCGATCTTGGCCGGATGCACATTGACATCCACAAGGTCGGCCGGCATTTCCAGCAGCAGAATGCCGCCCGGGAACTTGCCCTGCATCATGGTACCCTTGAACGCCATCTCCATACCGGCCATCATGGTGCGGTTGCGCACATAGCGGCCATTGATGTAAAAATGCTGCATACTTCGGCTGGCGCGGCAGCTTTTGGGCGGGGTAATCAGACCGGTGATGCGGTACACGCCCTCCTGATTTTTCAGCTCAATGAGGTCCCGGCTGAACTCCCGGCCCAGCACCGCATAGGCTGCACCGCGCAGCTGGCCGTCGCCGGGCGTGACATACTGCAGCTTGCCCTCACGGATGAACTTGACGCTGACTTCCGGGTGGCTGAGCGCTACATGGGTAACTGTATCCGACACAAAGGTGCCCTCGGAGGAGTCCTTTTTGAGGAACTTCATACGGGCAGGCGTGTTGTAAAACAGATCCTTTACCCGGATGGTGGTGCCCACAGCTCTGGCACCCGGCTCACGGGAGACCTCTTCCCCGCCCTCAATACGGTAGACCGTGGCAAACTCGTCCACCTCGGTTCGGGTGGTCAGCTCTACACGGGCCACGCTGGCAATGGATGCCAGTGCTTCACCGCGGAAGCCAAGCGTATGGATGTTGGTCAGATCGTCCGGTGTTTCAATTTTGCTGGTGGCGTGGCGGATAAACGCCGTGGAGATATATTCTGCCTCGATGCCGGTGCCGTTATCGCTGATTTCGATCAGCTTAACGCCGCCGGATTCAATGCTGACGGTCACCTGCGTGGCACCGGCATCAATGGAGTTTTCCAGCAGCTCCTTAACAACGGATGCCGGACGCTCGACCACCTCACCGGCTGCGATCAGCTCGGCTGTGTGCTTATCCAGAACATGGATCACTGCCATGGTGTTTTCCCTCCTTGTATGGTCTGGGTCAGGTAGAGCAGTTTCATCTGTTCAGGCTGCCCTTCAGGGTCTTTTTCAGCTCGTAGAGGAAGTTCAACGCCTCAATGGGGGTGAGTGTTTCCACATCCAGAGCTTCCAGCTTGTCCATCATCTCGCTGGGCACAGCCGGAGAGTTATACTCCTGCAGGGCATCAAAATCCATCTGCTCTACTTTATTTTTAGGTGCAGTTGCTTCCAGCGCGCGCAGCACCTCATGGGCGCGGCGGGTCACACTGCCGGGCAGGCCTGCCAGCTTTGCCACCTCGATGCCGTAGCTGTCATCCGCCGGGCCGCGCACGATGCGGCGCAGGAAGGTGATGTCCTCGCCGCGTTTTTTTACTGCAATATTGTAGTTTTTTACGCCGTCCACGCCGCCTTCCAGCTCGGTCAGCTCGTGGTAGTGGGTGGCAAACAGAGTCTTGCAGCCAAGGCCCTTGGCGGGGTCTGCAATGTGCTCCACTACGGCGCGGGCAATGCTCATACCGTCAAAGGTGGAAGTGCCGCGGCCGATCTCGTCCAGCACCACAAGGCTTTTGGCGGTGGCATTTTTCAGGATCTCCGCTACCTCGGTCATCTCCACCATAAAGGTGGACTGACCGGCAGACAGATCGTCCGACGCACCGATGCGAGTGAAAATGGCATCCACCACACCCACATGGCAGCTGGAAGCCGGTACAAAGGAGCCGATCTGCGCCATCAGCGCAATCAGTGCATTCTGGCGCATGTACGTAGATTTACCTGCCATGTTGGGGCCGGTGATGATCAGGCAGCGGTCTGCACCGCAGTTCAGGGTGGTATCATTGGGTACAAACAGGCTGCCTTTCAGCATCTGCTCCACCACAGGGTGACGGCCCTCGGTGATGGTCAGCTCGTCACTGTCGTCCACGATGGGACGGCAGTAGTTGTTTTCCGCTGCCACCTGCGCCAGCGCCGTGAGCACATCCAGCTGGGCCACCGCATTGGCCGTGCGCTGGATGCGGTCCAGCTGAGCGCTGATGCTTTCCAGCAGTTCGCTGAACAGGCGGTGCTCCAGCGTGATGAGCCGTTCGTGGGCACCTAAGATCTTGCTTTCCAGCTCTTTCAGTTCCTGCGTGATGTAGCGTTCGCCGGAAGTCAGGGTCTGCTTGCGGATGTAGGTCTCCGGCACCATGCTCTTATAGGAGTTGCTTACCTCGATGAAGTAGCCAAACACATGGTTATAGCCGATCTTCAGCTTGGGGATGCCGGTCTCCTGCCGCAGGCGGGCTTCCAGCTGCGCCAGAACGCCTTTGGTATTGTCACGAATGGAACGCAGCTCGTCCACCTCGGCATGGTAGCCTTTGGCAATGACACCGCCATCCTTGAGGGTAGAGGGC
This sequence comes from Faecalibacterium sp. BIOML-A4, assembly GCF_009679665.1. Lineage (NCBI taxonomy): Bacteria > Bacillati > Bacillota > Clostridia > Eubacteriales > Oscillospiraceae > Faecalibacterium > Faecalibacterium sp. BIOML-A4. The sequence continues at coordinate 136,453 of NZ_WKZG01000005.1, forward strand.
GCTTCCGGGTCCACCGCCGCATAAATACGGGCCTTGATGTCCTCCAACGGATCGATCTGTACTGCCAGTTCAGCAAGCTCCGGGCAGCCGCAGGCCTCAGCCAGCCTGCGCAGGCCGGGCAGTCGGTCGCAGGTCTGGGCCAGCGTATAGATCTCCTTGGGTGTGGCAGAGCCGTAAACCGTGCGGGTCATCAGGCGTTCCATATCCGCAATGTAACCCAGCTCTTCGGTCAGGTCGCCGCGGGCCATGGTCTGCTTGACAAGGCTCTCCACAGCGTTCAGGCGGTGGTTGATGAGTGCACTGGAAATAAGCGGCTGCTCGATCCAGCTGCGCAGCATACGCTTGCCCATGGATGTACTGGTCTTATCCAGCACCCAGAGCAGCGTGCCCCGCTTTTCGCGGCCGCGCAGCGTCTCGGTCAGCTCCAGATTGGCGCGGGTCACGGGCGAAAGACGCATGAACTGGGCCTTATTATAGGTTATGACCGTTTTCAGACGTTCCACGCCCTTGATCTGGGTATCGTGCAGATATTCCAGCAGTGCCGCCATGGCAAAGCGCACAAGGCCGTCCGCTGCAATGCCGGTGGTCTGCGCCCAGTCGCGGCCAAACTGGTTTTCCAGCGATGCCGCCACAAGGCCCGGTGCATAGCGCTCCTCTTCGATCAGCTCCACCGAACAAGTCATATTCTTTTTGATGTACGCCGTCACCTCGCGGCAGTCCAGCAGACCCGGATTCATCAGCACTTCGCTGGGATGGTAGCGGCACAGCTCCGTAATGACCGCCGGGGCAATCTTGTCTGCATTCAGCTCTGTGATATGGGCCGTACCGGTAGAGACATCCGCAAAGCACAAACCTGCTTTCTTTCCTTTGAGGAAGATACTGGCAATGTAGTTATTGCGGTCATCCTGCAGCATACTGCTCTCAATGACCGTGCCGGGTGTGACCACGCGGATGATGTCCCGCTTGACAAGGCCCTTGGCCTTGGCCGGGTCTTCCACCTGCTCACAGATGGCTACTTTGTAGCCCTTGGCGATCAGCCGCGCCACATAGCCCTCGTAGCTGTGGAAGGGCACGCCGCACATGGGTGCTCGCTCTTCCATGCCGCACTGCTTGCCGGTCAGGGTCAGGTCCAGTTCCTTGGATGCCGTCAGGGCATCGTCAAAGAACATCTCATAAAAATCGCCGATGCGGTAAAACAGAATTTCATCCTTATGTTGTTTTTTGATCTCAAGATATTGCTGCATCATGGGCGACAGCTCTGCCATGGTTTACCCTCTCTCCCGTTCTATGGTTCTGTGCACAAGTTTGCGGCTTGTAACCGCTTTTGCAAACAAAACGCGGTCTGTTTTGCACAGCCGCGTTTTGTTTTTGCCGGTTTTAGTGGCAGCCGCCGCAGGTGGAGCAGCTGCCGGTGCAGGAAGCAGAAGGCTCCTGTACCGTCATGGGGTCGCCGCCATTCATGGCAGTGTTGATGATGGCATCGATATAGTTCACGAGGTTCTCGCAGTCACGCTTGGCCTCGTTGTAAGCCACCATGCCCTCGTTGCCCATGATCTGGCCGTACAGGCTGTTCACCTTTTCGTTCAGTTCGGCGATGCGGGCATCGTTGCGCTCGCTCTTGCCGATCTCATTGTTCAGATCCATGCGGGCGAGGTTGAACTCGCCGATCAGGTTCTGCAGCTCTTCGTCCTTATCGTTTGCCTTGCGGGTCTGATCCAGAACGAGGTAGCGGCTATCGGTCTGCAGCGCAACGGCTGCGCGCTTGAAAAGATCAATGCAATCCATTTGAATGGTCTCCTTCTTATTTTATACGTTCAGGGGCACTGCCCCGGAATCACTCAGGCAAGCTCACCCAGCAGCACAGTCGCCCGTGCGCCCGTGAGATGTACGTTGGCATAGCTGCCCATCAGGGAAGCGTCTGCCGTGAACTCCACCGTCAGGTTGTTGTCCAGACGGCCGGAGAGGGTGCCCTCATTGCGGCCAAAGCCCTCTACCAGTACCTTCACAGTCTGACCAACCTGCGCCTTGACCAGCGCCATGGCGATCTCGTCCTGCACCTTGAGCAGGCGGGTCATGCGGTCGGTCTTTTCCTTACGGGGGGTGGGGTCCGGCATTTCGGCAGCCTTGGTGCCGGTGCGCTTGGAGTAGATAAAGGTGAACAGCTGCATATAGCCCACCTTCTGCACCAGTTCCAGCGTCTTTACAAAGTCTGCTTCGGTCTCGCCGGGGAAGCCAACGATGATGTCACTGGAAAAGGTGATGCCGGGCACCGTTTTGCGAGCGTATTCGATCAGCTCCATGTACTGCTCCACCGTGTAGTGGCGGTTCATCTTCTTCAGCAGTTCATCGGAGCCGCACTGCACCGGCAGGTGCAGGTGCTTGCACAGCTTCGGCTGGGCGGCAATGGTGTCGATCAGCTTGTGGCTGGCATCCTTGGGGTGGCTGGTCATAAAGCGGATGTGATAATCGCCGGGCACCGTGCACAGCAGGTTGAGCAGATCAGAAAAGTCCACCTTTTCTTCCAGACCCTTGCCGTAGCTGTTGACGTTCTGTCCCAGCAATGTGATCTCCTTATAGCCTGCCTCCACAAGACCGCGGAACTCGGCAAGGATATCGCCGGGCTTGCGGCTCTTCTCGCGGCCGCGCACATAAGGCACGATGCAGTAGGTGCAGAAGTTGTCGCAGCCGTACATGATGGGCAGCCATGCGCGGAACTCGCTCTCACGCCGGATGGGGATATTCTCCACGATGACCGGGCGCTGGGCGGGTTCCATCAGCACACGCTTATGCTTCTGCAGCTTCTGGGCAATGAGCTGCGGCAGGGTATCGATTCCGTCCACGCCAAACACAAGGTCAACGTAAGGATAGCTCTGGCGCAGCTTTTCTACCACGTGCTTCTGGTTGGCCATGCATCCGCACAGGCCGATGATGAGATCATGCTTTTTTTCCTTGAGTCCCTTCAGGGCACCTACGTTGCCGAACACACGCTGCTCGGCATGCTCACGCACGGCGCAGGTGTTGAAGAGGATCAGGTCTGCATCCTCGGGCTTATCGCACAGGCCATAGCCGATGTCCATCAGCACGCCCTTGATCCGCTCGCCGTCGTTCACGTTCTGCTGACAGCCATAGCTGTGCACAAAGGCCAGCGGCGGCGTATCATAGGCCTGCTTTACCAGCTCAGCGGCAATGTTATTATGTTCAAAACTAATGTATTCCAATCAAACCATCCTTCTCCGCCGGGCCGAAGCGCCCTGTGCGGCGAAAATCTACTTGCACTTTCTGAAAAGAGCCTTCTCTATAGTATACCCTGTTTATACGCTCCGGGCAAGAGGTTCCGTGCAAATTTTATGGTTCAGTGGGCGTTTTCCTGCGCCTGCTTCTCGCAGCAGACCTCGCATACGCCGATCAGCACAACAGCGCAGTCCTGCACATAGCCCTTCTGGTTTTTCACCAGTTTCATTACCTGCTTTTCGTCCACCTCGGCATCGGTCACGCTGCCGCACACGGTGCAGTACAGATGGCTGTGCCAGGGCAGCGTGTGGTCAAAGCGGTCAGCCTTGCCTGGAATGGACACCCGGCGCACCCGGCCCGCATCCACCAGACTATTCAGGTTACGGTATACGGTGCCAAGGCTCAGGCCCGGGCATTCCTTGACTGCAGCATCATAAATTTCCTCGGCGGTGGGGTGGTCGCACAGGTTCTGCACCGTCTGCATGACCAGCTCACGCTGTTTGGAATATCGCATAACTTCTCCTTTGCTTTCTCCTCATACAAAAGGTCTTGTTCAGACGTTCTCTTCGCCCTTGATCTTTGCCCAGTAGGCACGGGCCGCCTGCTCATTTTTGTTATCGCCAAAGGTATAATATTTTACGTCCTTGATGGCATCTGGCAGGTACTGCTGCTCCACCCAGTGGTGGGCGTAATCATGGGCGTATTTGTAATTCTGTCCCTTTACCAGCGCATCCTCACCGTCGTAGTGCTTGTTCTGCAGTTGGCGCGGGATCGGCCCGGTACGGCCCGCCTGCACATCCGCAATGGCCGCGTTGATGGCATCATGGGCACTGTTGGACTTAGGACTGGTGGCCACCAGAATGACGGCATCTGCCAGCGGGAGCCGTGCTTCCGGCAGGCCCACCATGTTGGCGGCATCAATTGCCGCCTTCACAATGGGGATGATCTGTGGATAGGCAAGGCCCACATCCTCGCAGGCACATACCATTAGGCGACGGCAGGCCGAGGGCAGATCTCCTGCTTCCAGCAGACGGGCCAGATAATGCAGCGCCGCATCCGGGTCGGAGCCGCGCATGGACTTCTGGTAGGCTGACACGATGTCGTAGTGGTCATCGCCCTCCCGGTCATACCGCATGGCAGTGCGGCGGGTGACCTGCTGGATCATTTCCAGCGTAATGTGCTTTTCCCCATCCTCAATGGGAGCTGCCGTCACCGCAAAATCAAGACAGCCCAGCGCCTTGCGCAGGTCGCCGCCTGCGCTCTCGGCAAGGTAGGCACAGGCATCCTCGTCCATGCAGACCTTTGTGCTCTCCCCTTCCGAAAGCTTTTTCAGTGCATTGTGCACCCCACGCTCCACATCCGCTGCCGAAAGTGATTTGAACTCAAACACCGTACAGCGGGACAGCAGCGCATTATAAATGTAGAAGTATGGATTTTCGGTGGTGGATGCAATGAGCGTCACCGAGCCGTCCTCAATGCATTCCAGCAGGCTCTGCTGCTGTTTTTTGTTCAGGTACTGGATCTCGTCCAGATACAGCAGGATGCCTCCCGCACCTGCCAGCGTGCCGATATCCTTGAGCACCGCCTTGATGTCCCCGGTGCCGCAGGAAGTGCCATTGAGCTTATGCAGCGTCATACCACTGTTTTCTGCAATGATGCGTGCCACCGTCGTTTTTCCGGTACCGGACGGGCCGTAGAAGATCATGTTCGGGATGCGTCCGCTCTCGATGGTACGGCGGAACACCCTGCCCGGTGCCAACAGATGCTGCTGACCGCAGACATCTGCCAGTGTTTTGGGCCGCAGACGCTGTGCCAGTGGTTCGTTCATCGTGTTTTCCTCCTCCCGTACCGAGGCGCGATTCCCCCAGCATTTTTCTATAGTATATCGCATTTTGGCAGTAAGAGCAAGGTTTTATCTGAAAATCATTCTCAGATAATTTTTGCCCGCAGTTTACAAAAAACGCAAAACATGGTATTATCGTATCAGCTTTTGTCGATAGGAGTGGATGAAATGCCTGTTCGCAAAAAAGCACCAGAAGACCTTACTGCAAAAAAGGCGCTGGCGCTGGAAGTGATTGACCGGTTAAAAAAAGAATACCCAGATGCCGGCTGTACATTGGATTATGACCACGCCTGGCAGCTTCTGGTCAGCGTGCGTCTGGCAGCCCAGTGCACCGATGCCCGCGTGAACATTGTGGTGGAAGACCTGTTTGCCAAATATCCCAATGTTGCTGCGCTGGCTGCTGCAGAACCCGAAGACATTGAAGCCATCGTCAAGCCCTGCGGGTTGGGACACTCCAAAGCGCGGGATATCTCCGCCTGTATGCGGGTGCTGCGCGATAAATACGGTTGTCAGGTGCCCACCACCTTTGAGGAGCTGCTCGCCCTGCCCGGCGTAGGCCGCAAGAGCGCAAACCTTATCATGGGCGATGTGTTTGGCAAGCCTGCTATCGTAACAGACACCCACTGCATCCGGCTGTGCAACAAGATCGGCCTTGTGGACGGCATCAAGGAACCGCAGAAGGTGGAAATGGCCCTGTGGAAGATCGTTCCTCCGGAAGAAGGCAGCGACCTGTGCCACCGCTTTGTGATGCATGGTCGGGCAGTGTGCAATGCGCGCAAACCAGAATGCGAAAAATGTTGTTTGAAGGATATTTGCCGCTTTGCCCGGGAAACCGCCGGGCAGAGCGCAGAGCTTTAAAATTCAGGAGGTAGAATATTATGTTTGGTTTTATTTTCAGTCTGCTGATCGGCGCTCTGGCTGGTTACATCGCCGGCCGCATTATGGGCAGCGAAACTTCCACCGTGCGCAATATCGTGCTGGGCATTCTGGGCGGTTTTGTAGGCAGCATCGTGTTCGGCCTGATCGGTCTGAGCGCTACCGGCATCGTGGGTGAGATCCTCGTTTCCGTTGTGGGTGCCTGCATCTGCATCTGGATCGGCCGTAAGCTGTTCAACTGATTTTTCTTGTGTGCAAGGCTGCTCTTCGAGTTTTTTTCTCGGAGAGCAGTTATATTTTTGCGTCACAGACTATTTGCACCTGTTCTGCCGCAAAATCAAATCTTGACAGCGCACAGGAAGTATGATAGAATATTTCTCGTTGCAGAACATGCAAGAAAATTTTATCTGCTACTGTGGCTCAGCTGGTAGAGCAGCTCACTCGTAATGAGCAGGTCGCCTGTTCGAATCAGGTCAGTAGCTCCAAAAGTCCTACGAAATTACGTTTAGAATCGTAATTTCGTGGGATTTTTTTATTTAGTCTCGCAAGTTTTCACAAAACCGCAACATCGCCCACAAAACAAGACAAAATAAAACGCCCCGTGACACCATTTCATAGGGCGTTATACGCATTTTTATGCTTTCTTTTGGACAGGCTCCTTGAGTTCACAATGTAGGTTTGTCAATGATGAGTTTCTGTGATGTTTGGTGTAGCAATTTAACTGTACCACAGAACGACTCATTCGTCTTTTTTCACTTTGTGACACATCTATTGTAATCCTACACAGCTTTTATGGTTCAATATATGAAATTTTATTGAAAATTTTTCATGGTAGTGGTAAAATATTTTTGTGTCTCTGTCATTCTGTGCCCCTTCGCGGTAGAGGGAGAGCGCAAAACAGAAAAGACGCAAAAATTGCGGCATCCTTTCCGTGGGTGGGTTTTACAGCGCACACTCTTGCGGACGGTGATGTATGATCAGTAAGCCAAAGCAGCCAACCGCAAAACGATGGCTGCCCAAGAAGTGTGAGGAGGAGGATCGGATGAAAACAAAAACATTGCGCCGCCTTTTTTCCATGCTTGCGGCACTGGTGATGGGGCTATCCCTGCTCACCGGATGCAGCGAAAAAAATGCGGAACGAACACAGGAGCAGGAAGACGCTCAGACTATTCAGGTGTATCTGTGGAGCACCAGCCTGTACGAAAACTATGCCCCCTATGTCCAGTCCCAGCTGCCGGACGTGAACATTGAGTTCATCGTCGGCAACAACGATCTGGATTTTTACAAGTTTTTGCAGCAGAACGGCGGTCTGCCGGATATCATCACCTGCTGCCGCTTCTCGCTGCACGATGCGGCACCGTTGAAGGACAGCCTGATGAACCTTGCCATGACCAATGAGGCGGGCGCTGTGTACAACACCTACCTCAACAGCTTCAAAAACGAGGATGGCAGTGTGAACTGGCTGCCGGTGTGCGCGGATGCCCACGGCTTTGTGGTCAACCGCAGCCTTTTTGAGCAGTACGATATTCCCCTGCCCACCGATTACGCAAGCTTTGTAGCGGCCTGTCAGGCTTTTGAAAAGGTAGGCATCCGCGGCTTTACCTCCGATTATACCTACGACTACACCTGCATGGAAACCCTGCAGGGGCTTTCCGCTGCCGAGCTTACCACCACCGCGGGGCGCAAGTGGCGCACTACCTACAGCGACCCCGCCAGCACCGCGCGGGTGGGTCTGGACGACACCGTATGGCCGGGGGCGTTTGAGCGGATGGAGCAGTTCATTCAGGATACCCACCTTACAGCAGATGATCTTGCATTGAATTACGACGATGTGACCGGAATGTTCCGGAACGGAGAAGTTGCCATGTACTTTGGCAGCTCTGCCGGCGTGAAGATGTTTCAGGATGAGGGCATCGACACGATCTTTCTGCCCTTCTTCAGCCAGAACAGCGAACCGTGGATCATGACCACCCCCTATTTCCAAGTTGCCCTGAACCGGGATCTGGAGCAGGACACCGCGCGCCGCGAAAAAGCCATGAAGGTGCTGAACGTCATGCTCTCCGAACAGGCGCAGAACCGCATCGTCTCAGAGGGGCAGGACATACTGAGCTACAGCCAGAACGTTCCCCTGCGCCTGACCGAGTATCTGAAGGACGTCCGCAGCGTGGTGGAAGAAAACCACATGTATATCCGCATCGCCTCCAACGATTTCTTTGCCGTTTCCAAGGATGTGGTCTCCAAAATGATCGCAGGCGAGCTTACCGCTGAGCAGGCGTATCAGGCCTTCAATGCCCAGCTCCTTGCCGATGAGGAGCCTGCCGACAACGAGACCGTGCTGACCTCCGGGAAGGCCTATTCCAACGTATTCCACGCAAACGGCGGCAGCGCTGCCTTCTCCGTGATGGCAAACACGCTGCGCGGCGTGTATGGCACCGATGTGCTGCTTGCCACCGCAAACAGCTTTACCGGCAGTGTGCTGCAGGCGGATTATAACCAGAAAATGGCAGCTTCCATGATCATGCCGAACGGTCTGATGTCCCGCCAGCGCACCATGACCGGTGCGGAGCTGAAAGAGACCGTCCACGCCTTTGTGGAAGGCTGCGAGGGCGGGTTTGTGCCCTTCAACCGCGGTTCTCTGCCAGTGGTCAGCGGCATTGCTGTGGAGGTAAAAGAGAATAACGGCAGCTATACCCTGACCGGCATCACCCGGAACGGGCAGCCGCTGGGAGATAACGACACCGTTACCGTGACCTGCCTTGCAACGGAAAAGCAGATGGAAGCGCTGCTTGCGAGCGATAGCGGCACGTCTGCTGGCGAAGATACGTGGGTAAAAAACACATGGCGCGATTATATCTCCGGCGGCGCAGCGCTTGCAGAGCCGGAAAACTACATGACACTGAGGTGAGCGGAATGGCAGACGAAAAGCACGAATCCAAACGCAGCTGCTATTCCCGGCACAAGTGGCTGCCTGCCGCCGCTGCCATCCTTCTTTTGGTCTTTCTGGCAGCCGGTTTCAGCTTCCGGTACATCTCGTTTATGTCGCAGACCATCTATCAGGAAAGCACCTCGCATCTGGAAGAGGTACTGTATAAATCCAATAGTATGCTGAAAGAGATGGTGCGCAAAAACCTGACCTATCTGCATCTGTGCAACGGCTTTCTGAAAAACACCTCGAATGAGGATGAAATTCAGGCCTATATCGAGGAAGCACAGCAGGCAACCGGATTTGTTAACTTCTACTTTCTTTCCTATGACGGCAACTACATGACCGTGACCGGGGGAACCGGCTACCTTGGCCTGCAGACCAATCTGGACGAAAAGCTCTCCGATGGCGAGGATATCGTCGTGAATACGGCGCTGCCCGGCAAAGCCCCGATGCTTGCGTTCATCTGCCCCGAAACGCAGGGCAGCTACCGGGGCTTTGCCTACGATGCCGTTGCCATCACCTATTATAATGATGCTGTGCTGAGATTGCTGGACAGCTCTGCTTTTCAGGGCAATGCCAGCAACTATGTGATCTACCCGGATGGGCGGGTGGTGATTGACAATTCCGTAAATCGCAAGGAAATCATTTACAACTTCATTGCGATGCTGCGCGACCATTCCGACCTTTCCGAGGAACAGATTCTTGCCCTTTCGGATGATTTTGCGCAGGGCCGCAGCGGAAACCTGCGGGTCAAACTGGGCGACACCAGTTATTATCTGGTCTACGAGGATACCGCGGTCCAGAACTGGACGATGGTGGGGCTTGTGCCGGTCAGCATCGTCAATGCCAGTCTGGATAAGCTGTGGTTCCACACGGTGCAGATCGTGGCGGGCATCGCCTTTGGCCTTGCTGTGCTGATCATCCTGCTGATCCTGCGCAGAAGCCATACGACCCTGCGCCGGAAGGACACTGAGATCCTGTACCGGGACGAGCTGTTCCAAAAGCTTTCGCTGAACGTGGACGACGTTTTCCTGATGCTGGACGCAAAGACCTCCAAGGTGGATTATGTCAGCCCCAACGTCGAACGGCTGCTGGGCATCCCGTGGAAAGAAGTGCGGCAGGATGCCCGTGCTCTGGCAGCGCTGCACCCGAAGGATGACCCGGATCGCGACAAGAACTTTCTGGAAGGACTGCTCAGCGGGCAGCAACGCGAATGGGATTTCGAGTTTGAGCATCGGGAGACCAAAGAGCGGCGCTGGTTCCATAACATCGCCATGGGCAGCGAGGTAGAGGGCAGGACCAAGTATATCCTTGTCTTGTCCGACCGCACCGCCGACAGGCAGGTGAATCAGGCACTTTCGGATGCCGTTGCAGCGGCCGAGACTGCCAACCGCGCCAAAAGCACCTTCCTTTCCAATATGTCCCACGACATCCGCACCCCCATGAACGCCATCATCGGCTTTACCACGCTGGCACTCAGCAACATTGACGATAAAGACCGGGTGAAGGATTATCTTGCCAAGACCCTCGCTTCCAGCAATCATCTACTTTCCCTCATCAACGATGTGCTGGATATGAGCCGCATCGAAAGCGGAAAGATCCATCTGGAAGAAGTGGAAGTCAACCTTTCGGATGTGCTGCACGACCTGAAAACCATCGTCAGCGGGCAGATCTACGCAAAGCAGCTGGAGCTTTATATGGATGCCATGGATGTGACCGATGAGGACGTCTACTGCGATAAGACCCGGCTGAATCAGGTACTGCTGAACCTGCTGTCCAACGCCATCAAGTTCACCCCGGCGGGCGGCACGGTCTCGGTGCGGGTGCGGCAGCTTGCCGGAGCGGTGCGCGGCTGCGGGCAGTACGAGTTCCGCGTCAAGGACAACGGCATCGGCATGAGCCAAGAGTTCGCCAAAAAGATTTTTGAGCCGTTTGAGCGGGAGCGCACCTCCACGGTAAGCCGAATCCAGGGCACCGGCCTTGGCATGGCTATTACCAAAAACATCGTGGATATGATGGGCGGCACCATCGAGGTGCAGACGGCGCAGGGCAAGGGCAGCGAGTTTATCATTCGTGTGCCCATGCGTGCGCAGGCAGAGCACCGTCCGGTGGAAAAGATCACCGAACTGGAAGGCCTGAAGGCACTGGTGGTGGATGACGATTTCAACACCTGCGACAGCGTGACAAAGATGCTGGTCAAGGTGGGCATGCGTGCCGAGTGGACCCTTTCCGGCAAGGAAGCGGTGCTGCGTGCACGGCAGTCCATCGAGATGAGCGATGCTTACCATGCCTATATCATCGACTGGCGCTTGCCAGACATGAACGGCATCGAGGTCACCCGCCAGATCCGCAGCCTGAACGATGATACGCCCATCATCATCCTGACTGCCTACGACTGGTCCGACATTGAGGTGGAGGCAAAGGCTGCCGGTGTGACCGCCTTCTGCTCCAAGCCCATGTTCATGTCCGACCTGCGCGAGACCCTGATGAGCGCCATCGGCCAGACACAGACGGATGCGGCGCAGGAGCTTCTGCCGAAAAAGAACACCAACTTCAAGGGCAGGCACATCCTGCTGGTAGAGGACAACGAGCTGAACCGCGAGATCGCGCAGGAGATCCTGTGCGAGTACGGCTTCCGGGTCGATACGGCGGAAAACGGTGCCGTGGCGGTGGAAAAGGTAAGCACTGCCGCACCGGGCAGCTATGATCTGGTGCTGATGGATGTGCAGATGCCGGTGATGGACGGCTATACCGCCACCCGGCAGATCCGCGCACTGGGCGACCCTGCACTGGCAAAGATCCCGATCCTTGCCATGACTGCCAACGCATTCGATGAAGACCGCCGCAATGCCTTGGAAAGCGGCATGACCGGCTTTTTGTCCAAACCCATCGTGATCGGCGACCTTGTGCAGGAGCTGCGCAAAATTTTGTAACAAGCCGCCTGTCAGGCATAAAAAAATAAAGCACCCGCAGCAATTTGCTCACCGGAGATTCAAAACCTCTGTGGCGCTTGCTGTGGGTGCTTTTGCTTTTGGGCGCTGTTTATTTCAGTACATCTGCAAGGACCTGCAGCAGGTGCGGAATATCCAGCGGCTTTGCAATATGGCCGTTCATACCGGCCTTCAGTGCATTCTGACGGTCTTCCTCAAAGGCATTTGCCGTCATTGCAAAGATGGGGATGCCAGCCTTTGCGGCATCCGGCAGTGCACGAATCTGCCGCGTTGCCTCGTAGCCGTCCATGTTGGGCATCTGGATGTCCATGAGGATCAGGTCATACTGTCCGTCTGCCGCCTGCTTCATCTTCCGGACGGCGATCTCGCCATCCTCGGCAGATTCCACCTCAAAGCCCGCTTCCTTCAGGATCTCCACTGCGATCTCACGGTTCAGCTCGTTGTCCTCCACCAGCAGGATCTTTTTCCCTTTGAAGGCCTCCGCGTTCAGCTGCACCGGCCTGCAGGCAGGCTCTGCACCGAACGGCTCTGCCAGCACTCTGCGCAGCTCCGAGAGGAACAGCGGCTTTTCGCAGAAGGCGGTAACACCGGCAGCGCGGGCTTCCTCTTCAATATCGGCCCAGTCGTAGGCGGTCAGGATGATGATGGGGCAGCTTTTTCCAATCACCTTGCGGATCTGCCGCACGATCTCGATGCCGTTCATATCGGGGATCATCCAGTCGATGATGTAAACGCTGAATTCATCCCCCTGCTCCATGGCATACCGGGTGCGGATCACCGCTTCCCTGCCGGAGATCGTCCACTCCGGCCGCATCCCGATCTTGGACAGCATGGTGCTGACGCTCAGGCAGGTGTCGGTATCGTCGTCCGCCACCAGTGCCCGCAGCCCTTCCAGCTGCGGGAGCTGCCTGAGCTCCACCTTTTGTCCGCTGAGCGCAAAGCAGAGATTCACGATGAACTCGCTACCCTTGCCCGGCTCGCTCTCAATGGTGATGGTGCCGCCCATCAGGTCCACAATGTTCTTGGTGATGGACATGCCGAGGCCGGTCCCCTGAATGCCGCTGACGGTGGAGTTTTCCTCACGGGCGAACTCCTCAAAGATGTGCTTCTGGAATCCCTCACTCATGCCGATGCCGTTGTCCTTGATGCGGAACTCATAGCAGGCCCGGCCCGCAGGCGCACCGTTTTTCTCAGCAATGCGAATGCTGATCATGCCGCCTGTGGGAGTGAACTTGATGGCATTGGACAAAATGTTCAGCAGGATCTGGTTCAGCCGCAGCGGGTCGGTGATGATATCCTCGTTCTCCACATCCATGGTATCAATAAAAAGCGACAGCCGCTTTGCCGAAACATTGGGCTGAATGATGGAGCGCACATCGTGGACGAGGTCCGGCAGATGCACCGCTTTTTCCTCGATCTTTACCTTTCCGCTCTCGATGCGGCTCATATCCAGCACATCATTGATGAGGGAAAGCAGATGCTGGCTGGATGTGGAGATCTTTTTGAGGTAGTCCAGCACCTGTTCCCTATTGTCGATATGGGTCGTAGCCAGCGAGGTGAAGCCGATGATGGCGTTCATGGGGGTGCGGATATCGTGGCTCATATTGAACAGGAACTCCCGCTTGGCGCGGTTTGCCGCCCCCTCGTGCTGAAGCGCGATCTCCAGCTTGCGGTTCTGTTCCTCCAGCTGGGTCTGGTACTTCCTCTCCTGCTCTTTTTTCTGCAGCTCCATCTCCTGCACGGAGCGGCGGCGCAGCAGCTGAAGGATCATTACAAGCAGGATGTAGCCGACCAGCACCGTCAGGATCAGCAAAAGCGACTCCCGGAAGATTATTTTTTCATCCGTGTACGCATAGAGATCAAAGGATCTGCCATGGCAGAACATCCCGAAATAGCAGCCGGAGCCGTTCCAGTCCCGGGTATGGGTCAGCTTCTCTGCGGCCCCGGCTTTGCGGATTCCCTGCGCCAGCGGACTGCCTGCAACATCTTGCCCAATCAGCTCCGGGCGGTTTGCGGCAACGACCTGATTGTTCTGCACGATGAACAGCGTGCCGCTGGTTTCTGCCGGGTAGCCATCCAGTATGCTCTGGATGGACAGCGCCGTTTCCTCCACAAATTCCGCCGGGGTGTACCGGTAGGCAAGCAGGAGCAGCTCTGTGCTTTCTGCCCGGTGTGCCGCAACATCCACAGCAGAGCCATCTTCCAGCAGGACGCGCTTCACATAGGTCTTTCGCGGGTAAGATAAAACGTCCAGAACAGCGTCATTTTTCAGCTGGTCGCCAAACCGGTCATAGCCGATGCCGTTGGTCGTGGACTCGCACCGGAGCGTGCCATCCGGTCCCAGAACCGAAATGCCGGTGAGCCAGAGCTTTTCTGTCTGCCTGTTCAGGCACTGCGGGTCGGAGAGGTCAAGCGCAGGATTCTCTGCCAGCTGATGGACTGCGACCGCCGTGCGGCGGAGTGCCTTTGCCGTGATGGTATCGTTGTGCTTTTCAAAGCTGGTGGACTGGGATTTGACAAACTCAAGGGTCTGGCAAAAGCGTTCCTCTGCTGTGCGCATTGCCCGCCAGCTGGAGAAAAAAGCAACACCGGCCATCAAGAGCACGCCGATGATCAGATAGGCTGTCCATATCCTTTTATCCGGGGTGGTTCTGTTTTTACGCGCCAATTATGTCCACCTCCAGATACTGCGAAGCATTTTCAAGGTATCGGCCAATGATCCGCTCCAGCGTGCCATCCGCGCGCATCTGCGCAAGGGTATCGGTCAGCTGGCTGTCCAGCCCGCGGGTGTCGTTCTTGGCAAAGGCGATGCCCAGCCCGGTGACCAGCAGCGGTTCCTCCAAAATGCGGAAGTCTATGGCATTGTCCTTCATATATTGCAGGATGCCTGTCTCGTGGGCGGCGATGCCGTCCACATAGCCGCAGGCCAGCATTGCGTACTGCACACTGCGGTTTTCGATGCTGAGCACCTCCACCGTCTGCGGGATGCGCGGGTCGGAGCCGCTGAGAAAGATCTCCTCCGGCTTGCCGGTGCTCTGCACGGCGACGGTCTTGCCGGCAAGGTCGCTGAGGGATCGGATGCTGCTGTGGGCATCCACCGCAACCACCTGACGGCTCACCATGTAAGGCCCCGCCCAGCGGTATACCTCTTCGCGTCCATCCATGGAAAAGCAGCCCCAGATACAGTCGATGGCGCCGCTTTCCACAAGATTTGTTTTCTGCTCCCAGTTGATCGTTTCAAACCGGGCAGCATACCCCATGCGGCGGAACGCCTCGGTGGCGATCTCCACATCGATCCCGGTGGGAACACCGTCATTATTCAGATAGATATAAGGTGGATAGCTGTCGCTTCCCACAACGATTTGTGCAAGACCGCTGTCTTTCGCTTCCTTTTCTCCGCAGGAAGTCAGACTGCTTACGGCAGCAGCTGCCGCCAGCAGCGTGCATCCATTCAGGAATGCACGGCGTGAGATTCTGTGTTTCATTCGGGCTTTTTATACTCCTGTTTTGATTGCATCCGCAGCTCAGTTGTGCTGCTGTAATTCTTCTTTCAGGGCAGCTTGGATATCCGTCAGGCATTGCGGCAAGAGCGGCTTCCTGTTGATGAAGTTTTTCCAACAGCTGCTGCTCACGCGCTTTGTAATACTCCTCGATCTCGGAAAGTGTATTCACGTTCTAATCTTCTCCTGCATCATTCACATCGTTTGTATGCTTCCTCTGCGGAAACGCGCTTGTCCGCTATTTATTTTCGGGGGAATAACACGGAAGCGTTTTACCGTCTGCTCCAGCGCAGCAATATCCACAGGTTTGGACAGGTGCTCGTCCATGCCGGCTTCCCTGCTCTTCTGCATATCCTCAAGGAAGGCATTGGCGGTCATGGCAAGGATGGGAATGATCCTGCCCAGCGGGTTTTCGCCGCTGCGGATGCGGCGGGTGGCTTCCAAGCCGTCCATCACCGGCATCTGCACATCCATCAGGATCATGTCGTACTCGCCGGGCTTTACGCTGGCAAAGGCATCCACGATTTCCTGACCGTTGGAGCAGATGGTGCAGCTTGCGCCATTGGCTTCCAGCAGCATTTCCAGAATTTCGGCGTTGATGGCGTTATCCTCGGCGCAGAGGAACTTCATGCCGGACAGAGGAGAAGTTTCTTCCTCTTCCTCCGGGAGCACCTGTGCCTCTGGCACCGTATCTGCTTCGGCATCAACGGGAAATTCCAGCACCACCTCAAAGCGAGTGCCCTTGCCGGTGGTACTCTCCACATTGATAGAGCCGCCCATCAGGTCCACGATGTTCTTGGTGATGGCCATACCAAGGCCGGTGCCCTGCACCTTGTTGGTGCCGGAGCGCTCCTCGCGGGTAAAGGGGTCAAAAAGGGTCTTCTGGTAGGCCTCGCTCATGCCAATGCCGTCATCCTGCACCACAAAGCGGTATCGGGCGTAGTGCTCGTTTCGGGGCAGCTCGTCCACCTCAAACCGGATATGCCCGCCGGTGGGCGTATACTTGACTGCGTTGGAGAGAATATTCATCAGCACCTGATTCAGACGGTTGGGGTCTGCCAGCACGTTTTCGTGCTGCAGATGGGTGTTTACCGTAAAGGTCTGGCGGCGCTGGCCTGCCTGCTGGCGGATGATGCTGTCCAGCTGGCTGATCTGCTGGGGCAGATTCATTTTTTCCACATTCAGGGTGGTCTTGCCGCTCTCGATGCGGCTCATGTCCAGAATATCGTTTATGATGCCCAGCAGCAGCTGGCCGGAATTTTCCAGCTTGTCCAGATGTTCGGCCAGCTTTTCCGGCTGGTGCAGCTCGTTTTTCATCAGAGTAGTTATGCCGATGATGGCGTTCATGGGGGTGCGGATATCATGGCTCATGTTGGCAAGGAAGTCCGTCTTAGCCTTGCTGGCGCGCTCGGCGGACTGTAACGCCTCTGCGGCAATGTCCTGTGCCTGCCGCAGCTCATCGTTTACCTGCGTCAGATGGATGTTGTATTGCTCCAGACGGAGGTTCGCTTCTTTTTCTGCCTGCAGCTCCTGCTGCTGCTTTTGCCGCAGGAGAGACCAGCCGACAAAAACTGTTATGACCGAGAACACCATTGCAATGACGATGATGATGATCATGACGATGCTGACCAGCTTCTGCGTATTCACGGCCACATATTTTGCCGGAACAAGGAACGCCAGTGTCCACTGAGCGTTTTCCATCTGCTTCAGGGCGTAGAAATACTCGGTCCCGTCCAGCACGGCGTTGGAATAGCAGGAGCCTGTGCGGTCAAGCCGCTCCTTTGCCACCGCAAAGGAAGAGCCGTGCAGATAGGACATCCAGGATAGCACGGTGTATACATTGTGTCCCTTCAGCAGTTCGGTATCATTGGCGTTGAACAGCTTGAAACCGTTGTTGTCCAGCACATAGACACTGTTGTTATTTTCGTAGGCATCACAGCGGAAATAATCGTTCAGTTGGGTCATGCTTTGCGAAATGCCATAGTAGCGCAGGGTGATCTCTTTTTCTCCGCTTTGCAGTGTGATGGGGGTGGAGAGCTGTTCCAGAAACACCATCCGGGAGTCGTCCACGGTCAGCGAGTTAGAAACGTAGCTGACCCGCTGCGGTGCGCTTTCCAAATACTTCATTCCTCGCAGCAGCCCCATGCGGCCATTCTCAGTATAGTAATGTCCGGCAGAGTCCACGGCAATCAGTTCGATCTGTCTTTCATGGTAATTGGAAAGCTCCGACAGCTTTTTCAGATAGCGATAGAACTCGGTATCGGTCTTTAGCGGGGTGTAGTACAAATAATTGCATTGTACATTCACCTCGTCCCAGTGAGTGTCGATCACATCCTCCAGACTGCGGAACATCTGGTGGGTGACCTCTTCCATCTGGTTCAGCCGCTCATGGTAGACAAGGTTCTGGATGTAGGTCTGGCTCATGATAAAAAGGGTCAGGATGACCGCAACAATGACAAAGCCGGTGCCCCAAAGCAGCTTTTTATATAGTTTGTTGTTCACATCCGGTATCTCCTGTCCGTTCTGTTCAGCTCCATGCAGTGTCTGCCCGGCTGATGGTGGTGTATGCACCAAAGAAGGCTTTTGCAGCATCCATGCCCACCACGCCGCTGTCTGTGACCGTGGTCTCCGCAGCCAACTGGTCGCTCACACCGCAGATGGCAACCTGATAGGTCTTGCCCGCATCCGGCTGCACCGGGCTTACCAGCACATAGGGGTAGCCCTTGCCGTTGCCGTAGGCATCGTAGCCCGTGGCCAGCAGGTCGTTGATCTGCTGCCCGGTCAGGGTAACGGTCTGGATGGTGCGGTTCCAGCCGGTGGGCAGGATCACCGAAAGGTCGTAATCCGTAATGCCCTTGGCGTACAGCTTGGCAGCTACGCCGTGATGGTTCTGATCGGTGGGGTTGCCGGGGATCCATGTGCTCAGCGACACCAGTGCAAGGTCGCTGCCGGTAGCCTGTGCAAAGCAGCGGCCTACCAGCATGGCGCAGTCCTCCTGCGAAAGCTCCTCCGTAACGGTAGTGATGGTATCCGGGGTGTTGTTCACCACACTATCCTGATCCTCGTCCAGCTGACGGACCACATCCTCCATGGTGGCATTGCCCTTCATGAAGTCCAGCATTTTAAGGCCAGTGGTCACGATGGTGTTTTCCCAGCCGGAATAGATAAAGGGCGCGGTGTTGCCTGCATTCAGGGCATCGGCGATGTCGGCATAGTAGGTGCCGTCCGCTTTTGCGTCCTTGAAGGGCAGCAGGCTGCTTTTCAGCGCCGTTGCGGGCTGCAGAGCGCTGGTGCCTGCAACGGTGGAAAGCACACGCATCACCTTGAGCGCATCTTCCAGCTTCTGGGGGGCCTGCTCCAGCTTTTTATTCAGACCGTAGAAGCGGTTCACATTCAGCACAAAAACGTTCTGGGTGCCGTCCTCCGAGAGAAACGGCATCAGCCCGTATTTATCGGCGTTGCCGTCTGCCTCCACGATGCCGTTGGTGCCGCCCATCAGAAACAGGGTGTTGCCCTCGGTCATCCTCTGCCGGGTCACATTGTCGTCAAGAGCATCGCCGGTGTCGTTCAGCATCCCGATGTCCTTCCACTTCTGGACATAGGCCATCGCCCGCATCATGCCGGGGGTATTGCTGACATTCGCCTTACCGGACAGATAATCCCGCTGCCACAGCCTGCCGTCCAGTGTGCCGAGGAAATCGGCGTCCGCAATGTTGCACAGATACTGGAAACCATAGCCCGGATACTGGATCTGCGGCAGACAGAGATCGACCTCTGCTTTCTTGGCCTTTGCAGCCAGTTCTTCCAGCTCAGCGAAAGAATTGGGCAGCTCCCAGCCGTATTTTTTCAGCAGGGTCTTGTTGTAGGTGATGCCGTAGCAGTTGTAGGTCGAGGGCAGCAGGTAGATGGCACCGTTGTCGAACACGTCCTGCAGACGGGACTCCACATAGTTATCCGTAAAATCGTAGCCGGAAAGGTCCAGCAGTTTGTCGGAGACCAGATCGATCCGGGGGTCGTAGTAGGTCAAGGTGCAGACGTCCGGCAGGTCGCCCGCCGCAAACATATTCTGCAAACAGGTGGTGGTGTTATCGCCGCTGTAGGGCACGACCTCGATGTTCACTTCCGGGTAAACGCTGTGTACCTGCTCAATAAAGGCTTCTATCTCCTTATAAGGTGCCATAAAGGTGATGGCTTCGTGCACATCGTCTTTTTTAGCCGTTTCGGTCTTACCGCCGCCGCAGGCAGTCAACGCCGCCGTGGCTGCCGTAATGCCGCAGACCTGCAAAAAAGAGCGGCGGGAGATCTTTTTCATCATATAAATTATACCTCCCTCACATTATCGGAAAGTGCAGTAGCGCAGTGCTGCCCTAGCTATTCTTACACATCCCATAGGAATCCACACACCCGCAGCCTGTCCGCATGGGCTTTGCGCCGAGCTTCCATAAAATAACATTATTATTGTACCATTGCAACAAAAGTGTTTCAAGTTGTTTTTGAAGGCTTTTACATACGAAAGTACTTTTTATATCTGATTCTGCCTTTTGCATGGCATAAAATGCAAAACATCCTATTGAGGAAATAATCGTAGATGGTTAGCATGAATGGAAAAAATGTGCAGGCTCATCATCAACACTAAACCACCCAGTGTGAAGAAGAGCTTTTCACATCCGGCGGCTGCGTGGATCAGCTGCTGCCAAAGGCCCTTTTTCTGCATAAACAAGATCCAGCCCATGGAGGCAATGTAGGCCATGCCGACACCGAGATGACTGAGCATTATCTCCATGTTCTACAACACCGGCACCCGGATGGGGCTTATCCACGAACTGCGGCTGATGCAATGCTACCTGATGCCGGACGAACCTGCCCTGCGAGAGCTGTCGGAGGGGGTTATCGAAAAACTGAAACTGCTGACCGATGCAGAGTTTGCCGAACTGGAATTTCCACTGGACTGACTTTTGCCGCCTACGGGCGGCATACATAAAGTATTTTGTTCTTCCAAAAGATATGCTATAATCAAATTAGACAAAATTTCTCTCTTCAAGCGATTTCTCCGCAATTTTCCTGTGGCTCTGCTCGTATCAAAAATAAGGGACCGATTTTTAATTGTCAGAACGGAGGAACCATTATGGCAATCTTTGAAAAGACCATCCGAAACAAAAACTTTGACAAGCTGCTTCGGAAGCTGGAACAAGAAATCCCGGACAGCAGTTGGTCGGCAGATTTAGAGGCAGGCAGTGATTTCAAAGAGGGCGATGCCCGGTGCAGTGTCCGTGTATTTGAGCGGTACAGCATGATGGGCGGCAACCGCCTGAGTCTGACACTGACCATGTTCCAGAATGCGGACAGTCCGATCCGGCTGTCTGCCATCACCGCAGGCGGCAGTCAGGCGGTGTTCTTCAAGGTGAACACCCTTGGAGAAGAATCTTTTCTGGA